>NZ_JBQCUZ010000008.1:34484-135669 GCF_051962755.1 Neisseria sp. P0008.S004 | reverse complement strand
AGAAATGGCTCAAACACAGGCGGCGTAAGCTAAAACGGCCGACCGACGGCTTTACGGTAGTGCATCAGACCAACTACAACGGCAGTACTTTTTTAGAAATCGAAGCAACGCCTGATTATTTAAAGCATTACCGTTCGCTGTTTCCTGACAACCGTTATCCCGAGGATTTGCCCCTGCCAAGCATTGGTTGGCATCCAATGTTTAGACCGATATTTTGTTCTGATTCTGCTGTAAGTTTTGGAAAATCATTAAAGGATATTGACAACTTAGAAAAATCATTAGAGGCTATTGACAACAACGGTCATATTAAGAATTTTCATGCAAGATTGTCTATTCATGATAGTGTATCTCTATACTTTATGCATGATAACCAAGAAAATATGAGATGTAGCAAGGAAATATCTTATATTCAATATAAAAAAAATTATTTATATAAAAAAGATTATTTTATCACCAATTAAAATTAAAAATTTACTCAAACAATTAATAGGAGAATTATTATGGCAACAGTTCAAAATGCACAAATTCGGCAGCATTTTATTCGCATGGGCATGCCTAAAAAGGAGATTGATAGCATCATGCGGGATAATGTTATTATGCAAAAGACTCATATTTTTATCAATAAATGGGGGCTATCAAGTATTCGTGTCGATCATCATGTTCCAGCCACTTATACAACGAGAAAATTAAGAGGAGACATTGAATACCGTGAGATGGTATTTGGAAAAGATTATCTTACGGCTTCTGATTATGCCCATGAAATCGAGCATGGTATTTCTGATACTCTTTATAGACTAGATCTTGCTGATGAGAGAAATCCAACAAAAAACCTTACTGCAAATGAGTATGCCCGCCGTTTTTTGTATGAAGAAGGAAAAGCCGAATACAACCGTTTTCAGTTTGATTTGCGGAACAATCCCAAAGAAACCAAATACGGATCGGATACGGCAGCAATCAAGGCGATGAACCAACAACAGGCTGTTGATTATTTTGCCCACAAAATGAAAACCCAAAACCCCAGCGGACAGCCCGACCATACTTATTGGACATGGGCGAAATCTGTATTCCTTAAGGAAACCAATCCAAACCTGCTAAACGGTAAAACTCCGGCCGAAAAGCAAAAAATTCTGCAATCAGGAATGGATGAAGCAGCGCCTGACCATCCCAACAGACTGTTTGGCGTAGGTGACGAGCGGGTTCGCTTTCAGAAAACCGATCCAAATATGCCGCTTAGTCTGATGCCGATGATGGCGCGTGGAAATCCTACGCTGATGGTGGTATTTGTACCTGCCAACAGCCGTTTGGCAGACGGTACGGTAACGACGGCTGCAAGAACAGCGTTATATTATTCTTCAGGCGGAAAGCAGGGGGCGATTGAATTCGGTATCGGTGGCGCGGGCAAGAGTGTCAGCTTCAACGATAATTTAGTAAATTACTCAAAAAGTGCGTATGCGGCACTGATTACTTCAGCCAGTAGGCTTCATTCCAATGCAGTGAACCGCTTGGCTACTTTGGTCGAACAGCAAAAATCCGAACAGGCATCAGGAAAAGGCAAAGAAATTCATAATGAAAACGAAGCTTTGAAAGCTTTGCAGGATTTACTGAACAAAGCCAATATTTCACTTGATTTGCAGGGCGGAGTGGATAATCTTCAGCAGAATTTTGACCAAATTGCCAAAAATTACCATACTCCTCTTGCTATCGAGCTGTATGGAGAAGAGTTGCTCACGACTTCGGTGGAGGATGGAGTGAGTTTTGATATGGATGGCGACGGGATGGCCGAACAGACGGCTTGGCTCAAAAAAGGCAGCGGTTTTTTGGTTTGGGATAAAAATGGAGACGGCATGGTAAACGACGGAACGGAGATGTTTGGTGAGGCAACAGTTATGTCTGACGGCAAGCGCGCAGAAAACGGCGTAGAAGCTTTGAAAGATTTGGACAGCGACAATAATAATATCATTAATCAATATGATGAATTGTGGGGCGAGCTAAGAATCTGGCATGACGAAAACAGTAACGGGAAAACGGAGGAAGGAGAGCTTTCTCTATTGTCCGACTGGGATATCCAGTCGATCTCTTTGGATTTTGCAAAAATCAATCTGAAAGATGAAGCCGATAATAAAATATTATTTGAATCAGAAGTGGTTTTGGAAAACGGGGAAAGGCGTAAGGTTGCCGATATTGATTTCCAAAACGACAAAGGAATTTACAATGAGTTGGCAGGTGAAATTTCAGCAGAGACAGCCGCTGATGTCGTGTATCCGACGGAAATTTCAACATCGGTTATACTGCCCGGAGACAATACTGCATATATCCCGGCCGTATAAACACGTTATCAGATATGGTTTCCAAAGATATTTGGCAGGATAATCCTTTTGCGTGAGGCATTCAGACGGCCTTTGCCCAATCAAACCCATTTTCGGAGGATTTTTAATGAAACTGTATATTTACGACCATTGCCCGTTTTGTGTTCGTGCGCGGATGATTTTCGGCTTGCGTGATGTGGCGGTGGAAGAGGTTGTCTTGGCAAATGATGACGAAGCCATGCCGATTGGCATGATTGGCTCAAAACAAGTGCCGATTTTGCAAAAAGAAGACGGTTCGTTTATGGGCGAAAGTTTGGATATTGTCCGCTATATCGATCAAGGCCGTCTGAAAGAGGAAGTTCGTCCAGAAATGCAGGCTTGGTTGGATAAAGTGGGCGAATACAATAATAAATTGGTACAGCCGCGCATGGTCAAAATCGGCCTGCCCGAATTTGAGACCGATGAAGCGAAAAAATACTTTATCGACAAAAAAGAGAAAAGTATCGGCAATTTCGAGACTAATCTGAACAAAACGGCGCAATATCTGGAGCGTCTGCATCAAGACTTGGCAGAACTGGAAGCGCTGGTGTGCGAAGGCGAGGGCTTGGGTGGAGAAATTAGTTTGGAAGATATCCTGACGTTCCCTATTTTGCGCAACCTGACCGTTGTGCGCGGTATCCAATGGCCGCAAAAATTGATGGATTATTTGTTGGCAATGAGCGAGCGTTCCGGCGTGGCTTTGTATTTTGACCGCGCGTTGTGATGAATGTTTGAAACATAAAAAAGGCCGTCTGAAAATGTTCAGATGGCCTTTTGGTTTAATAGGCAATCGTATCGGCAACCTGTGACAAACCGTTTTCCAACGATTCGAGCATGGCGGTATAGCCGTCGCCTTGTTGCGGCGTAATGGCGTTAAACGGTTTGCTGCGTCCGTCCGGCCATAGTGCATAACCGCTGATGGTGGTCTGCCCCTGATAGCTGCCTTGGAAGGCTTCGATATAGACTTTCAGGGTTTGACTGCTTTGGCTGCGTGAAGCAGGCACGAAGGTGCGATGCGGATTGAGGCGGTTGAGCTTGTTGCTGAGATTTGCTGACAATGCGCCATCGAGCGGTGCCGCCCAAAGGTGGTTTTTCGCTAGATTCACATGATAGGCATCGGTTTGGTAAACGAGGCCGCCGTTGGCAAGCGGTTCGGCAAGGTTGACTTTGACCGCGATTTCGTTGCCATGGGCATCAGGTCGGATGTACTGGCTGTCGGGCAGGACGAAATATTGTGTGCTTTGCGCAGTGCCGCAGGCGGCAAGCGTCAGGGCGGCGGCAATCGGGAAGAGGCGCATTATCGGCTTCCTTTCGGGATAGGGTCTTTGCTGCTGCTGTTGAAAATCAGCGCGTTGGGTTTTTCTTTCAAAGTATTAATCACGGGTTGAACGTCTTTTAAGGTTTTGTCCAAACTTTGCAGCGTATTTTGTACGTCGCCATAGATAGGCGATTGAGGCGATACGCCTTGCAGGGTTTGACGCAATTCTTTCAGGGTTTGGTTCAACTCGTTCGGAATGTTTTGTGTCTGCGGTTTGCCGACCAGTTTGTCGATAGAGCTTAGGGCAGCATTGGCAGATTTAAGTGTGGACTTGAGCTCGGCAAGCGAACCGTTCAAGCCGGCAACGGTTTTATCCAATGGCAAATTGTTGAACTTGTCTAACAAGTCGGCCACTTTGGCTTGCAAATCGTCCAAACCGCCGCCTTGGGTCGCGATAACGGTATCGCCTGCATAAACGGTATGCGGTCGCAGCTTAGGCGAGGCAGAAGGCTGATCGTTCAACTCAATCATTTTGCTTCCGGTCAGTAGGTTGTTGCTGGAGATGGTGGCGGTCAGGCCTTTGTTTAAGGCTGTCTGAAATTGTTGTTTCCAATGTTCTTTGCTTTGCTCGTCGGCATTGATTTCCAAACGGGAAGGCTCGATGCGGATGCGTACGGGAATCCAACCGTTTTCAAACAAATGCAGGCTGTCGTTGCGGTCGAAATAAGGGACATCGGAAACCACGCCGACATTCAGGCCTTTGTATTCGACAGGCGAACCGGCAGTCAGGCCGCGTACGGATTGTTTGAAAAACGCGGTGTAGTACAGCGAGCGGTCGTCAGGCAGGTTGGCGACTTCACTGCGGCTGTCATAAAGCGTGAAGCTGTCTTCGCTTTTGACGTTCTTGCTGTCGCTTGTTTTAGGCGAGTCAAAGGAAATCGCGCCGGATAGCAGGGCAGCCAGAGGGGCGGAGTTGAGTTTGACACCGCTGCCTGTGGTTTCGATATTAATGCCGCTTTCCAGCCAGAAACGGCTGGAGGAATTAATCAGTTTGTCGTTGGGGCTTTGGATGAAGATGGTGTAATGCACGCTTTGGTCGGACGGGTCGAAATGCGCGCTTTCTACTTGGCCGACCATAAAGTTTTCATACAAAACCGGGCTACTGACGTTGAGGATGCGGTCGTTTTTGCCGATCAAATTCAGGCGCAGGCCGCTTTGACCGATGGCGGCAATCGGCGGAATGTCTTGGACGACAAATACGTCTTTGGTTTCTTGGCTTTTGCCCGGTGTAAATGCAATATATGAGCCGGAAAGCAAGGTTCCCAAGCCGGTAACGCCGCTTTGGTCGATACGCGGTTTGACCACCCAAAATTGGGTATCGCTGCGGATAAGGTCTTTGGCGTCGGCACTGAGTTGGGCCGTGACTTCCACGCCTTTTTGGTCGTCGCGCAATTTGATGCGGGTAACGCGTCCGACATCGACGTTTAACACTTTAATAATGGTGTTGTTGACTTCGATGCCTTCGGCGCTGTCCATCAACAGCGTAACGACAGGGCCGCGGTTGCGGATGTCTTTAATCAAAAGCCAGCCGCCGGCAATCAGTGCAATCAGCGGAATCAGCCACACGACAGACGTGAAGACATTGGTTTTCTTGACACGCGCCGGTGCGTGATAATTGGGTGAAGAGTCGTGTTTTTTCATTGTGTTAAGGTCTGGTCAGAATCAAGGCCGTCTGAAAGCTGCTGTTGCTTGTCCCAAATCAGACGGGGATCGAAATAATAGGCCGAAAGCATGGTCAAAATAACGACCAGGCAGAAGTAAATCGCCGCACCACCCGGCACGACGCGCGCCATATTGGTGTGGAACGAACTCATCAAAATAATAATCACAAAAATATCAATCATCGACCAGCGGCCGATGGATTCGGTAATCCGATACAAAACCGACATTTTGTCCGCGCTCATCACAGGTTTAAAGTATGCGGAATAAATCAAAACCGCCATCGCAATAATCTTCAAAACCGGCACCATAATACTGGCACTAAAGATAATCACGGCAATCAATCGGTCGCCGTCGTCCCACATATAAACAATGCCGTTGAAAATCGTATTGATCTCCAAAGCCGTCGGATTTGACGAAATCATAATCGGCAGGATGTTGGCAGGGAAATACAGGATAAACGCCGCGACTAAAAACGCCAGCGAAATGCTCAGGCTTTTCGGGCGGCGACGGTATAAGTCCGCACCGCATACGCCGCAAGGCTGCTCGTCTTTATCGCGGAAATACAGGCAACGGCTGCAACAGATTTTGTCTTCAGTGGCCGTCTGAACCGCATGGCCGCCGGTTAAACGGTGAATCTTATAATAAACCCAATGCTGCGGAATCGATACCGAAGTCCGAATCAGCATGACCGACAACGGAAACATCAGATAAAACGCTGAGCCGAACTCTACTGTGGCAACGGACGAGAGCTTGATATATGCCACCAAAGTGGAAATGAAAAACACATCCACCATAATCCAATGACGCAGCCGAACCAATACGCGCGTTGCAAAGCGCAGCGCAGGGTAGGCCTTTTCGCGTATCAAGGCCGTATAAACATAAAGACAGAGCAGCAAAAACAGTAAGGGCGCGCCGAAGGTGAGGATAAACATCACTTCCGCCAGAAAACCGTAATCCAGCGAAATCAAAAGCCGCATCATTTGCGGCAACGACAAAATCGATGTCACGCCGAACAAATCCACGCGGATATACACCATATTGTACGCGAACGCCATTAGAATCAAGGTTGTCAGCGCATAGGCAATTGGCGCGATATACGGATTGTTTTCCACTTCCACAATTTCATGGTTGCACACCGGACAATGCGCTTCCTGTCCCTGACGCAGGCGCGGAATATCCATACGGCAGCCGCAATCTGGGCATTCCACCGTATGTGCAGGCAGCGTCGCATCAGGAAGATAAGACTTGTAGCGCCACCAGCGATGGTAGGCAGGAATCCGTTTCATGGTTCGGCAGGGGATAAAGAAGGTGCAAAGAGTGTCGCATTATAAAGGAAAACAGAAGGATAGCCCAAATTTAGGTCGATATTTGATTGAATTGCGGCTGCTTAATAAGGTTTGGGCCGTCTGAAAAGTTTGAAAAGACTTCAGAAGTTTATTGCTATGGACCGTTAAATTTTATTAATAGGTCTTAGTTTGGTTTATTTCCATTAGGATAAAAATAAGATATATTCTCAATATTTAAAAACACGATAATCCTTGTAGATTTGTGGAAGGTACACGGTCAACGAACCTGAAGTAGGCTAAAAATTATCTTCTTTGTTTTTAAAACGATTCTTTTCAAATTAGACGGATTTTTAACCATAAAGGCCGTCTGAAACCATCTGAAACTATTAGTCTCTTAATTCAAAGTAAACATCATGAGTGAAACCCAAGAGCTGACTTTCGCCAAACGCTTAAAAGAGCAAACCACAGTTACACACGACAGCGTTGATAACTTGGTTATGTCCGTTCAACCTTTTTCCAGCAAAGAAAACTACATCAAATTCTTGAAACTTCAATCTGTTTTCCATAAGGCCGTCGACCACATCTATAAAGATGCCGAATTGAACAAAGCCATTCCAGAGCTTGAATACATGGCGCGTTACGATGCCGTGACTCAAGACTTGAAAGACTTGGGCGAAGAGCCTTACAAATTTGACAAAGAATTGCCACACGAAACCGGTAATAAAGCCATCGGCTGGCTGTATTGTGCCGAAGGTTCTAATTTGGGCGCGGCATTCTTGTTCAAACACGCTCAAAAACTCGAATACACCGGTGAATTCGGAGCACGCCACCTAGCTCCTCATCCAAACGGCCGAGGCAAACACTGGCGCGCTTTTGTCGAGCATCTGAACGCTTTGAACTTGACTCCCGAAGCCGAGGCGGAAGCCATTCAAGGTGCGTGCGAAGCGTTTGCCTTCTATAAAGTGATTTTGCGCGAAACTTTCGGTTTGCCGGAAGGTGCGGAAGCACCTGAAGGTATGACACCGCACAGACTCTAAAAAATAATTAAATCAAACAGACAAGGTCTCGGCGTAGATGTTTGCAGAGACCTTTAATTACACTACAAAGTTTTGTTTGAACGGGTTGCTGTCTTATACCTACTCAGATTTGATTCTCTTTTAAAAATTCCATTCACCACCTAATGACCATTGATGAATATTACGCATTGCATAGGGTGCATTGCTACGGGTGTGACTATAACTATAATTCAAAGTAGGGGTAATGCCTTTATAAGATAATTTGTTGTGACTAAGATTGATAGAGAGAGCGCGCTCCCGATTGCGTTGCGGCTCCGTGCCGAATGCCATAATGCCTTTATAGCGACGGTTGGCAAATGAAGCGGTAAGTCTGCTGTTAAGCCCACCTAAAACCTGCCATTGCTGTATCCAACCTATATTGAAACCGTTGCGGTGGTAGGCTGCATTGTTCTCAATATTGTGTATGTTTTTGTTTTCAGGAACAAAGCGGTTGTATTGCCAACCGCCGAACAGAGTCGTGTTGCCAAAACGGCGAGCCAGGGAAAGATAAGTACTGTCGTGCCAACCATCATTGCGCAGTGCACGATCAGTTTCCCGATAGTTTTGGCGGTAGCGTTCCAGTGAGTAGTAAAGTTGAGTCGCATTGCCGAGATTGAACATATGCGAAAGCTGTACGCCAACTCCGTGAGCCAGCATATAAGGTGCAACGCGGCGGTTATTTTCTTTTTTGCTGTCAAACTCGCTGCTGCCTGCCAACTGTGCCTGATAAAACGGTAAAACGCTGACGGTTTGTTTGCCGTCCTTGCGTTGCCAGCCCAAATAAGCTCTGCCGAACGAATCGTCGTAAGCCGATTGGCGGTCGAAAAAATAGCTTGTGCCGCTGAGGTTGGCGCGGAGTTTGATAGCGTGATGCCCATGCAATGGGGTGAGTTTTTCGGTGTTCAATTCGTAATTCAAGCCGTTGGCACTGACAGGTAAGGTAACACTGCATGCGGTTTGCCCCCTTGTTTCGATGCAATAACGCGGAGCAGCGTTGTTGGCATTATCGTTATGCACGGGGCTGATTCCACCAGACCATTTCCATTCTGTCTGCCGTTTGACGGCTTCTTGAAAACGTTTGACATTTTCCAAAACGGGGACAGGTATATCGCGTTGCGCGGCATGACGAAAATGCATCATTGCCTCACCCAAGCGATGGTCCTGAAACTCTGCTGCTGCCAAATCCAACAATATGCGGTCGTCTGAAACGTCAGATTCATAAAGGGTACGATAACGTTCGACCGCTTCGGAAGTCCGTCCTTTCAACTTTGCCAGCAAAGCATCGGCACGCGCAATCAGTTTGGGATTGTGGTTGGGCTGTTTACGGTAAAGGGCGACAAGCGAGGAAACCAGGTCTGCGCTATTGCTGTTAAGTGCTTGAACCAGTGCGTCTTCAAGAATATGCGGGTTTGCCGCTAAAAAATCATCATTAACCAGAGTTGGTCTGCCTATATTCTCATTCTTTTCAGGCGACCTTTCCTCCTCAGATAGAATATCTAACCATTGTTTCTGTTGTACTTGTACAGCAGTATTCTGAGAAGAAATATTCTGCCGAACACCCTCTTCGGGAAATTCAGCAAAGGCTGCTGACGGCAATAGGTAGCACAAAGAAGCTGAGACAATTTTTTGTTTTATTTTTAGCATTTAAAGTCATCCGAAATATATGTATATCTGAGGGCAAATCGTTTCTAATAAGGGATTTGCTCTTATCATAAAACTGCCTGAAACATCTCAGGTGATTTTATTTTTGCATAAAAAATACAGATTCGTATTTAGATTTATCATTATAACGGCAAATTTACGAAATAAATATAACTTATTTATTTTTATAGGATTATAAATTGCGTAAATATATTTAACAGAGAGAGGATGGCATAAAGATTCACCCTAACTACTGATAGAAAAAATATTGGTATTGCTAAAATAAAATATTTGTTACACAATATTGCATATTATTAGTAATACTTATCATTATTGTATCTGAGAAGCTTGTATTTTAGAGAGATTGGTTATGAAAATTAATGTATTTATAGTGCCTATTGCAACTACCTTTATTTTGACTGCATGTGCAGGTGGAGGTGCATCTGAACCCAAAGTTCCCGTTGCTATTCCGACAGCGCAACCTATTGCCAATGTTAAGCTGAGCGATGAAAGCAATGCAGTAAAGACCATTAATACCCTTTCCGATAAAGGCGGCAGTCTGCGTGAAGCGGAACTCGAAGTGAAAACATCATGGGGCTACAGCTATACCGATAAACAATATGTCTATCAAACCCCTTCTGGTAACTATTACAACATTAGTTCATATTCTGATCCGATTGTCCCATCATATTCCAGCCCGTCTTATGCCCTTCGTACACGCCATGAAGGACAACCTTTATCTGAAGGTGGTAAACTGTTTGTCTGTTGCAGTAGTTCGGGACAATTCACCTATGCACCGGCAACCAAACAGGACCACCTCAAATTCGGCGCATGGATAAATGCAGACGGCACGGCAGACCTGTTTGTCGGCGGCAAACCCGTCGGAACGGCGAAACCGTCTTATTACACTCCGTCAGACAGTACAGTGGCAAAAGGCAAGACTACATACGAAGTTTGGGCTGTCCGCGTCCGCAACGGCAATATCGTTACCTCAACCTACGATCCGGGCAAATCCTCCGGGTCGTCTGAAAAAAACACGCCCAAACTTTCACTGCTGACAGCCAATTTCAACACCAACAAACTCGGCGGCACGATTTTAGGTAATGCTGATTACGGTCCGGACGTTGTGATGAAAGATGTAGGCATCAACGGCGTTGATTTTTCAGGCACTGCCGAATCCGATGGTAAAAACGGCAAAGTCGAAGGGAAATTTTTTGGTCAATTTAACGGCGATAAAACAGAAGTCAGTATAGGCGGTAAAGTTACCTTTGATGCCGATAAATCGTTGGATACCGTGTTCGGCGGCGTGAAGAATGATGACGACCGCAATACGACGGATACAAGTTTGACACCTGTCAGCAAGTAACTGCACATCAAGCATTCCAATAATAGATAATCAATATATATTAAGAGGCAAAAAATGTCCTTCCATTTTAAACCTGTACTGCTGGCAGCTATTGTCAGCCAAACTTTCCCTGCCTTAGCGGCCGATCCTATTCCTCAAGCTTATCAGGAGTTGAATGAAGTCAAAGTCATTGGCGGCCGCAAAGTACAAAAACTCGGTGAAGAGAAAATCCGCCGTCAGGTTTTGGATAAACAAATGGTCTCCGATGAAAGCGACTTGGTGCGTTACGATCCGGGCATCAGCGTCGTTGAAGGCGGACGTTCCGGTTCCAACGGCTTTACCATACGCGGTGTCGATAAAGACCGCGTTGCCATCAACGTGGACGGACTGGCACAAGCAGAAAGCAGGTCGTCTGAAGCGTTTCAAGAGTTGTTCGGTGCATACGGCAACTTCAATGCAAACCGCAACACGTCCGAACCCGAAAACTTTTCGGAAGTAACCCTTAACAAAGGCGCGGACTCGCTTAAATCCGGCAGCGGCGCATTGGGCGGTGCCGTCAACTACAAAACCAAATCCGCAAGCGACTATGTTTCCGAAGAAAAACCCTACCACTTAGGCATTAAAGGCGGCTATATCGGACGCAACAGCCAAAAATTCAGCAGCATAACCGCCGCAGGAACCTGGTTGGGTCTGGACGCATTGATGGTCTACACCCGCCGTTTCGGTAAAGAAACCAAAAACAACAGCGACGCTGCCGATACCGTCATCACTGACAACAAACAAAGCTGGAGTCCGAATGCTGGTATGACCAACTACGGCAGCCGCGGTGTAGCGCGCAGCAAACCTGACCCTCAAGACTGGGAAAACAAAAGCACCCTGTTCAAACTGGGTTACAACTTCAACGATAAAAACCGTATCGGCTGGATTTACGAAGATTCACGCACCGACCGCACGACGATTGAATTGTCCAATATGTGGGCGGCAGACTGGAAAGGCGACGCACTGGGCGACACCCGTTCCCGTCAAGATATTTCCTACCGCAAACGCATCGGTTTCGAATACAAAAACCAACTTGACAAAGGACCATGGGACAACCTCAACCTGCGTTACGACCGTCAAACCATCGACATGAGCACTTGGACCTGGGACTTGCCGACGGATTATGGCCGTAACGGTGTCAACAGCGACGTGTACCATATGTTCCGCAACATCCGTCAAAAAAATACCCAATTCGGTGCCGATGCCGAAAAACAAATCGACTTCTCCAAATCGGTATGGGCAATGCAATACGGATTAGGTGGCTCCAAAAACGATAACGGTAATAGCGACCATAGCTATTGGGTACGCCTATATGACCCGAAATACCAAACGTCCAACAACCAAGAATTGACTATGCTGGTCGAAAGCTCGTCCAAAAACCGTTTTGCCTACTGGAACAACACCTTCCAATTCGGCGACAGCAGCCAATACCGCCTCAATGCCGGGGTTCGCTACGACAACAGCAGCAGCAAAGCCAAGGACAACCCCAACTATACCCCTGCCATCCGCGGTCAAATCCCCTATCTTGGCAGCGAGCGTAAACACAGCGGTTTCAGCTACGGTTTAGGATTAGACTGGAAATTCACGCCGCGTCTGAATCTTTTGGCAAAATATAGCACTGGCTTCCGCGCGCCGACTTCAGACGAAACCTGGCTATTGTTCCCGCATCCTGACTTCTACCTTAAAGCAAACCCTAACCTTAAGGCAGAAACCGCCAAAAACTTCGAACTGGGACTTGCCGGCAGTGGCAAAGCCGGAAACTTTAAACTCTCCGGCTTCCAAACCCGCTACCGCAACTTTATCGAACTGACCTACATGGGCGTGTCCTCAGACAACCCCAACAGCCCTAATTATGCACCGATTTCCGACGGTACCGCATTGGTCAGCTCACCCGTTTGGCAAAACCAAAACCGTTCCTCCGCATGGGTGAAAGGTTTGGAATTTAACGGCACATGGAACCTTGACAGCATCGGTTTGCCGCAAGGCACGCACGCAGGTGTTAATGTCAGCTACATCAAAGGCAAAGCCAAACAAACCAACGGACAGGAAACCCCGATTAACGCCCTTTCCCCGTGGTCTGCCGTTTACAATTTGGGCTACGATGCTCCCTCCAAACGCTGGGGTATCAATGCGTACCTGACACACACCGCAGCTAAAAAACCGTCTGACACCGTTCACAGCAGTGATGATTTGAACAACCCATGGCCATTTGCCAAGCACAGCAAAGCCTATACGCTTTTCGACCTGACAGGCTACGTCAACTTGGGCAAATACTTCACCCTGCGCGCCGGTGCGTACAACATCGGCAACAAAAAATACTATACTTGGGAATCGCTGCGCAGCATCCGCGAATTTGGTACAGTTAATCGTGTTGATAATAAGACACATGCAGGTATAGAGCGTTTCTCTTCACCAGGAAGAAGTTACAACTTTACACTTGAAGCTAAGTTCTAAGGTAATTAGAACAGAAAGGAAGGTTGGTACAGCTACAGCACCACCAACGGGGTTGACCGCGATGGCAAAGGCTTAGACCGCTATCGCGCCCCAGGCCGCAATTACGCTGTATCGCTGGAATGGAAATTCTAAGCAGTTAACGGATAGCTAAAGGCCGTCTGAAAGTTTTGATGACTTTCAGACGGCCTTTTTTATTTAAAACGAAAATTTTAAACGGACAACAACGGATACTGCCGAACAATCGCGCGGATGATGGCGCGGTTGGGGTGCAGCGCGGTTCTCAGCCTTTGCGATAGCGGATGCGGCAAGCCGAGTATTTCGGCCGCAATGGAGGCGGCGCAGATGGGGGCTGTCGCCAGGCCGCGTGTGCCGTGTGCCGTATTGATGTAGGCATTAGGCAGGTAAGGGCAGGGGATACTGTCGAGGCGGTAGTTTTTGTCTAATGCCAGTTTGGCATAGGCAGACTGCATGGCGGCGATGTCGCCGAGTGCGCCGACAACGGGCAAATGGTCTAGGCTGTCGCAACGCAGGGCGGCATGGCCTTGTGTGTCTTGAAGGCCGTCTGAAAACGAATCTTGCTCAAACAGGGATTGTGCCAATGGCGGATTGAGCTGTTGCAGGGCGGCGCGGTTTTTGGTTTCTTCGTACGGATACCAAGTTTCATCGTTGCTGTTGAGGATAAATGTCGCGCCGTAGCAGTGGCGGCCTTGCCAGCTCGGGCTGATGTAGCTTTCGCCGGAAATGGCGCAACGCAGTTTTTGTGAAAACGGGCTGGCGGACACAACGCCGGTTTGTCCGCGGATTTGGCGGAAAGGCAGGGCGGAGACGTTGGTGTCGGCGGCAGTCGGGCTGTGCGCGCCCATACAGTAAACGATATGGCTGGCATTGAAATGCGCGTCCGGCGTGTGTACCGTCCATTGTGTACCGTCATGCGATACGGCGGTCAGCGGCGAGTGTTCGTGCAACTCAATCAGCGGATGATTCAATAAGGTATGCACGATGGCGGGCGGATTCATCCATACGCCTTGCGGCCAGTAAAGGCCGTCTGAAAATACGTCCATGCCTGCAATGTGCGCAGCTTCTTCGGCGGATACGCTGCGGTAGAGGTGTTTATGCTGGTGTTGCAAACCTAAGGCCTGATTGCGTTTGCGTTCGCTGTCGTCAAAATTCAAATGCAATACGCCGTCGCCGCCCCATACGTCGGAGTTGGTCAGCAAGTCTTCCAGCAATCGGCGCGTGTAGCCGTAGCCTGTCAACAGCAGCTCGGTTTGTTCGGTATCGTGTGGCGAGATTTTGGCGTAGAGCAAGCCTTGTCGGTTGCCGCTGCCTGCCTGCGCCGCTTTGCCTGCCTCCAAAACCGTAACGCGTATGCCGTGTCCAGCCAGTTTGCGCGCGGTCGCTGCGCCGGCAATACCTGCACCGATAATCAGGACGTGTTCGGGCGCGGCTTGATGTTCAGGCCGTCTGAACCAAGGTTTTAGGGGAGTTGGGGCGGATTGGGGTATGGCTTCGGTTTGCCATTCGATATGATGGAAATGTTCGTGTAAGTGGTTGGCGCGGTGTAGTGGAGCCAGCCAAAGGTGCACGTCAGGCAAGAGATTTTCCAAAACATTGACGCTGTTGAACTGAAGACATTTCATGGCTTGAACGAGGCGGTTATTCAGACGGCCTTCAAGCTCGGATGGCTGATTCGATAATGGAAAATCGGGAATACGGTTTTCAGGCAGGCAGACAATCAAATAAAGCGGCGCGCTATGTTGTTCGATGGCGCGGCAAAGGGCAGCAAGGGAAGGTGTGGTGTTCCAAGCAAGGCAGGTCATGATGAAAGGCCGTCTGAAAAAAAAGAGGCTTTATTGTAACGCGGTTTGCGCGGATAGAATATCCGAACGGGTTTTGATAGAATCGCATGATATTTTGATTTTCAATTGATTTTCATACAGGAATTTTATGCGCCGTCTTTTATTGTGCCTTCTCGCTTCCGGCTTGCCCATCGCTTGCTCGTCCGCGTCGCCGGATAACGGCAGCAAAGCCGTTCAGTCCGAACGCTGGGCAACCCCCGTCAAACACGATGCCAACCTTTATCGTATTGACGACAAGCTTTACCGCAGCGAGCAGCCTGTTGCCGAAGATGGCGAAGCCATCGTCAAGCTGGGCATTCAAAGCGTGATCAACTTGCGCTTTTTTGACCGCAACGATGATGACCATTTGAAAGAGCATGGTTTGACCTTGCTAAACCGTCCGTTGCTGTCATGGAGCATTAAGCCGAAAGAGATTGCGGAAATCCTATACCTGATTGAAAAACAACAGCAAAACGGCGCAGTGCTTATCCATTGTTATCACGGTGCGGACCGTACCGGTTTGATTGCCGGAATGTACCGCATTATTTATCAAGGCTGGTCGGTGGAGGAGGCAAAAGCCGAAATGCAACATGGTCCTTACGGTTATCACAGCATTTGGAAAAACATTGCCAACCTGTTTACCGAAGAGAAAGTCAAGCAGGTTAAAATGCACTTGGAAGCCTTGCGCAAACGCGATTAATACCAAGATTTAAATCATAAAAGGCCGTCTGAAAGATTTGTTTTTTCAGACGGCCTTTTTTAATGGCAGATAACTTAAATCACAAAATCCGTAGTCGATAATTGAATGCTTTGATCCATATCGGCAGACGGAGTTTTGGAAGAGCGGCCGACAGGTTTGGCCGGTACGCCGACAACGGTAATCGAAGACGGTACGTCGGCAACCACCACGCTGCCTGCGCCGATTTTGGCATTTTCGCCGATGCGGATGTTGCCCAAAATCGAAGCATTCGCACCAATCATCACGCCATTGCCGATTTTCGGGTGGCGGTCGCCGCTTTCTTTGCCCGAACCGCCCAGCGTTACACCGTGGAGGATGGAAATATTGTTGCCCAAGACAGCGGTTTCGCCGGCCACAAAACCGGTGGCATGGTCGAGCATCAAACCGTGACCGAAACGGGCGGCAGGGTGAATGTCGACACCGAAGACTTCCGACATGCGGTTTTGCAGGAAATACGCCAGCGTTTTGCGGTCGTTTTGATAGAGCCAGTGGTTGATGCGGTGCGCCTGTACGGCGTGGAAACCTTTGAAATACAACAGCGGCAGCGAATATTCATCACAAGCCGGGTCGCGCTCGTAAATGGCTTTCAAGTCGGCCTCGACGCATTTGCTGATACGGGTGTCCACGCTCAAAGCCTGCTGATAGATTTCAAACAGCGCGCGCACATCCATAATCGGGCTGCCGAGTTTGCTGGAAAGATGGTAGGCAAGTACCGAATCGAGCGAATCGTGGCGCAACACGGTTTGATGCAGGAAGCTTGCCAGCATCGGTTCGGCCGCGGCGGCCGCTTCGGTTTCTTCGCGGATGGTGTGCCACAGATTAAAATCGGTTGAATTCAAATGGTCTTTTTTCATATTCGAGGCCGTCTGAAGAATAAAATCAGATGGCTATCTTACCGTTTTCCAACGTCTTTTAACAAGGTATTTGATAATCGACGTTCAAATGCTTGAAGTTTTTTCAGACGGCCTTATATATGAAACATCGAATATCAACACGCTAAAAGGATGTCAGAAATGACGGAGCATAACGAACAACATCAACACGAAGCAGAAGAAGCGGCAGCCGTAGAAACTGCTGAAGCGGTTGAAACCGAACAAGCAGAACCGACTTACGAAGAGCTTCAGGCGCGTATTGCCGAGTTGGAAGGCCAGCTCAAAGACAGCGAATTACGCGGTCTGGCAAACGAGCAAAACCTACGTCGCCGCCATCAGCAGGAAATCGCCGATACCCATAAATTTGCCGGACAAAAATTTGCGGCCGAAATGTTGCCGGTTAAAGATTATCTCGAAATGGCGCTGCTGGACCAAAGCGGCAATTTCGATGCACTGAAAATGGGCGTGCAAATGACTTTGAACGAGCTGCAAAAAGCATTTGATGCCACACACATTAAAGAAATCAACCCACAGCCGGGTGACAAACTCGATCCGCACCAACATCAAGCGATGCAGGCAGTCGTCAGCGAGCAAGAGCCGAATACCATCGTCAGTGTGATGAAAAAAGGTTACACATTATCCGACCGCGTGCTGCGTCCTGCGATGGTTGTCGTGGCGAAAAAAGAAGATTGAAGGCACCGCTTGATAAAGTTTATCAAGCATAAAATCTTCAGACGGCCTTATCTGGTTTCAAAGCCCGATGTTCCGCTATTGGAAAATCATTCCGATAAACCGGAATCGGAAAATTAAAGCCGGCCATCTGAAAAAAGAATAAACGGCTTGTGGATAAATAAATCAAGTACTTGAATTTAATTTAAAAAAAAATTCAAATTAAGCCTTGAAAAAAAATGAAGCAACCTTATTTACAAGCCATCGGAACGAAATGTTCCACAGGATTATTAATTTAGAAAAGTTTATTTATTAGGAGCAATATAATATGGCAAAAGTAATCGGTATTGACTTAGGTACAACCAACTCTTGTTTGGCCATTTCTGAAAACGGTCAAACCAAAGTGATCGAAAATGCAGAAGGTGCACGCACCACTCCTTCCGTTATCGCTTATTTGGACGGCGGCGAAATCCTCGTCGGCGCGCCTGCAAAACGCCAAGCAGTAACCAACGCTAAAAACACTATCTACGCCGCCAAACGTTTGATCGGCCACAAATTTGAAGACAAAGAAGTACAACGCGACATCGAATCTATGCCTTTCGAAATCATCAAAGCCAACAACGGCGATGCATGGGTGAAAGCACAAGGCAAAGAGCTGTCTCCTCCTCAAATTTCCGCAGAAGTTTTGCGTAAAATGAAAGAAGCAGCCGAAGCTTACTTGGGCGAAAAAGTAACCGAAGCCGTGATTACCGTTCCTGCCTACTTCAACGACAGCCAACGTCAAGCGACTAAAGACGCAGGCCGTATCGCAGGTTTGGAAGTAAAACGCATCATCAACGAACCGACCGCAGCCGCTTTGGCATTCGGTATGGACAAAGGCGACAGCAAAGACCGTAAAATTGCCGTGTATGACTTGGGTGGCGGTACTTTCGATATTTCCATCATCGAAATCGCCAACATCGACGGCGACAAACAATTCGAAGTATTGGCCACCAACGGCGACACCTTCTTGGGCGGTGAAGACTTCGACCAACGCTTGATCGACTACATCATTGACGAGTTCAAAAAAGAACAAGGCATTGATTTGAAACAAGACGTCATGGCTCTGCAACGCCTGAAAGAAGCTGCCGAGAAAGCCAAAATCGAATTGTCCAGCGGTCAGCAAACCGAAATCAACCTGCCGTACATTACTATGGACGCAACCGGTCCGAAACACTTGGCCATGAAAATTACCCGTGCCAAATTCGAAAGCCTGGTTGAAGATTTGATCCAACGTTCTATCGAGCCTTGCAAAATCGCATTGAAAGATGCCGGCTTGAGCACCAGCGACATCGACGACGTGATTTTGGTCGGCGGTCAGTCCCGTATGCCGAAAGTACAAGAAGCCGTTCGAGACTTCTTCGGCAAAGAGCCTCGCAAAGACGTGAACCCTGACGAAGCCGTTGCCGTTGGCGCAGCGATTCAAGGCGAAGTATTGAGCGGCGGCCGCAGCGACGTATTGCTGCTGGACGTAACGCCTCTGTCTTTGGGTATCGAAACCATGGGCGGCGTGATGACCAAGCTGATTCAAAAGAACACTACTATTCCGACTAAAGCGTCTCAAGTGTTCTCTACTGCCGAAGACAACCAAAGCGCTGTAACCATCCATGTGCTGCAAGGCGAACGCGAACGCGCTTCTGCCAACAAGTCTTTGGGTCAGTTCAACTTGACCGACATCGCACCTGCACCACGCGGTATGCCACAAATTGAAGTTACTTTCGACATCGACGCCAACGGTATCTTGCACGTTTCTGCCAAAGACAAAGGCACCGGCAAAGCCGCCAACATCACCATCCAAGGTTCTTCCGGTTTGAGCGAAGAAGAAATCGAACGCATGGTGAAAGACGCCGAAGCCAACGCTGAAGAAGATAAAAAACTGACTGAATTGGTCGCTTCACGCAACCAAGCCGAAGCCCTGATTCACTCCGTGAAAAAATCTTTGGCCGACTACGGCGACAAACTCGACGCGGCTGAGAAAGAAAAAATCGAAGCTGCGTTGAAAGAAGCTGAAGAAGCCGTTAAAGGCGACGACAAAGCCGCTATCGATGCTAAAGCCGAAGCTTTGGGTACAGCCAGCCAAAAACTGGGCGAAATGGTTTACGCTCAAGCGCAAGCCGAAGCACAAGCAGGCGAGGGCGCACAAGCCGAGTCTTCTGCTAAGAAAGACGACGACGTTGTAGATGCCGACTTTGAAGAAGTAAAAGATGACAAAAAATAATTGATGCCGTCTGAAAAAAGCGCGAATCGAAAGGTTCGCGCTTTTTATTGTTTGGGGAATGTGTAAAGACGCTTTGTCAAAATTGACGGTAAACTTTCAAAACCTTGCTACATCATCGTGTTACCATATTTCTATTGTCGAATTTTGAACAGATTTCGCCGAATGCTGACAGCAGCTGACAGTCAAAGCCCCATCGCTTGAGTGCGAATAAATGCTTATTTTTACCTCAAATCAACCTCTTGAAAGAAGATAAATATGAAAAAACTGATTCAAATGACCTCTTTGATGGTTGCCGCTGCCGGTTTGGTATTGGCTCCAGTCGCTTCTGCACACGGCAAACATGAAATGCATCCGAAACAAGAGCGTATGCACAAAAAAGCCAAACCGCAAAAAATGAAAAAACCTGCACCTAAAGCCAAACACCACGTAGCCAAGCCCAAACATCATCAAGAGCATCGCCACGAACCTCATTAAGATGAATCCTCAACAATATATAAGGCCGTCTGAAACCCAAACATCAGTTTTCAGATGGCCTTCGGTTTATCTGTCAAATAGCGCTTTGACGTTTTTCTTGTGCCAAACGGGTCGGCTCCAGCCAGGCAATGTTTCTTTCTGCCAGCGCATCGCGCCAGTAATCTAGTTTGGTATCCAAATCTTCAGAGAAACTGTCTTGATTCAAAAGTTGAATGATAACGCCGCCATCCGTGGCTTCGGCCAAGCGGCTGATTTGACGCAGAATGCCGCGATCGGGAACAGTTTGCGTGCGTACGCCGATGAGAAGTTGCGCCGGAGTTTGTTTCAATTCGGCTTCCAATTGTTCCAAATCTTTTCTGCCGGCGACTACGCCTTTGTCTACCCACTCTTGCGCCAAAACGCCGGAAAACCAAAGCGGCTCAGGCCATTCCGTTTCCAGAGTAACAGCCCATTTGGGCGCATTGTTCAGCGTAATTTTAGATGAAACGGGAACGATGTTCTCCTGAAAATCATCGGCATCAACAATCTTCGTCTGCCATGTGCGGAGAATGTTTTGATAGTAGGGCTGATTCAGATCCAAACGTTCGCGAAGGGTTTTTAAAGTAA
Source organism: Neisseria sp. P0008.S004 (assembly GCF_051962755.1). Lineage (NCBI taxonomy): Bacteria > Pseudomonadati > Pseudomonadota > Betaproteobacteria > Neisseriales > Neisseriaceae > Neisseria > Neisseria sp. P0008.S004. The sequence goes on along the minus strand of NZ_JBQCUZ010000008.1, from coordinate 115,069 downwards.
TCTTGCAAGCCAGCCAAGCAAGCAAGCGCGGCAGAATACCATAGCAGACAATGCTGCCGATGAGTAAACCCGCCCAAGCGCGTGCATCTTCGATATGATTGTTCAGACGGCCTGCAATTACGGCCTGACTGTCGGGAACAGGAAAGCCCAAACGTTCCGGCAGCCATGACAAAGCCTCAACCGTTTTCACCAATGCCGTATTGCTTAAAAGCGTACTTTCCCAGTTGAACGTATATTGACGCACCAAAAGCAGCAGCAAAACAGAAACCAACATTCCCGACAGCGTACAAAGCCACAGACTGTGTGAGGTTGCGCCAATCAGCCAACGCGTTTGCGGTTTGCGCCATTCGTTCATATAAAGCCGCAAAATTGCCTGATTAACCGGGTCCTTTCCACGGAACCAAGTTGCCGGACTGCTGATAAAGTGCACATTTTTCAAACGCAGGAATAAAGTCGCCAGCCACACCAGCAGCATGACCGTATTCATGCCCAAAATCCCGGCCAACACCAGAAAAAAGTTCAGTCCCTGATTGTCCATCAAAAGATAAGTGCTGGAAAAACCGACCGTAAACAACAACGTCGCCGCAACAATCCAAAGCCAAAACGAGCCTGTCTCCACCTGTTGCAACACATATTTCAAATGCTTGTCGCGGTCGATAATTTGAGCGCGGCGTATCAGTTTTTCCTCATTGCCGCCGTCAATATGTCGCAACGCTTCCGTCGCCTGCACAGGATCTCCCGGAAAAATATAGGCACGTTCTTCAAGGATACGGACCAATTCGACAAGTTTTTGCGATGGATTCAACATAAATGATAGGCCGTCTGAAAGATACAATGGAAACAGCTGTAAAAGCAGTTTCGATTTCGAATGGGGTGTATAGTAGTGGAATAGATGTAAAAAAAGCAGCCCGAAAGCTGCTCATTTTTAGTGTGGTGCGGACGGAGAGACTCGAACTCTCACACCTTGCGGCGCCAGAACCTAAATCTGGTGCGTCTACCAATTTCGCCACGTCCGCACTAATTTGAACCGTGGATTATACACAAGATTAATGGGGGCGCAAAGTCTTGTTTGCTTGAATTTTTCGGTTTATCCCTTATATAATGGTTTATTCTGGCCGTCTGAAAGCAGGGTTTGTTTTCAGACGGCCTCAACTTTACTATTTGGTGAGGAAGGGCAGATGCCTGCTTTATTGATTAAAGATTTTTTGCAGACGCAAGGTTTGAAGTTGCCTGCGGATGAGATACATGTTGCTTATTTGACTACCCAGGCTGTGATTAAAATGGGCAATGCTTCGGTTGAGCGTTCGATTTTGTGGCCGTCTGAAGACGGTTGGCAGTTGGTGGATTATGTTGATGCCGAACATGAATTGTTGCTGAAACAGATTTTTATGGCTTTGGATTCGGTTGCCGAGCGCACTGAGCATTTGAAAAGCGCAGCGGTTTATACAGCGTTTCCGAAAGATGGCGCGTTGTCGCTGGTTCGACTGAGCCGTTGGGGCGTGCCGTTGGAAAATGTAATTCCAATCGACGAGCAGGCCGGACAGGCTTTTTTGGCTGTGCGTACGGCGCAAAGCGGTTGGATGAATGTTTGTCAGAATGTGGCGTATTGGCAGGAAATTGGTGAATTGTCGGCCGAACGCAATCATCCCGGTTTGAGTCAGATTTCTGTTCCTGTCTGTATGCCCAGCGGTGCGGTTTTAGGTGTGGTGCATGCCGAGTTTGATGTCAAAGACGGCGCGCCAGACGAAGTATTGGTGTCTTGGATTGCCCTTGCATTAGCCTTGGCGGAACCTTTGAAAAACCTCTTGGGCGTGACTGAAAGCGAGGAAGCGGAAAATGAGTAACGCCTTGAAGTTTGTCGCGTCATGCCGTTTGCCTACGGAATGGGGCGAATTTACCATGCACGGCTTTGAAGAAGAGGGTGGTCAGGAGCATGTCGCATTGACGATGGGCGATGTTTCAGACGGCCTGCCTGTGTTGTCGCGTATTCATTCCGAGTGCTTGACCGGCGATGCTTTATTTTCGGTGAAATGTGATTGCGGCCCTCAGCTTCAAGCGGCGATGCAGGCCGTTCAGAAAGAAGGGCGTGGCGTTATCGTATATTTGCGCCAAGAAGGCAGGGGCATTGGTTTGATAAACAAAATCCGTGCTTATCGTCTGCAAGATCAGGGCTTGGATACGGTCGAAGCCAATGTTGCACTCGGCCTTCCTGTTGATGCACGCGACTTTACTTTGGCTAAGCAGATTTATGATTATCTGCATATTCGTGAAGTCAAGTTGTTGACCAATAATCCTGAAAAAATCCAAACATTGAAAGATTCCGGCATTAATGTGGTCGAACGGATTGCATTACATGTCGGCGAAAATGTGGAAAATGAACGTTATCTGCATACTAAAGCGGATAAATTGGGACATTTGATTTTTGATTGATGGATAGGCATAACGGTGATTTTTGTGGCTAAATAAAATATTCTATATTCTTTCAATGGGATATATTTTTATTTAAATAAAAACCTTGCGCATGGTCTGATTTTTTGATTTAATGTCGGCTTATCGGGTGATTAGCTCAGTTGGTAGAGCGTCTGCCTTACAAGCAGAATGTCGGCGGTTCGACTCCGTCATCACCCACCAAGTTTCCTTTCATTGTCTTTGACAGTGGATGCGCGGTGGTAGCTCAGTTGGTTAGAGTACCGGCCTGTCACGCCGGGGGTCGCGGGTTCGAGCCCCGTCCGCCGCGCCATTATTTAAAAAGCACTGATAATATCAGTGCTTTTTTATTTGTCTTAACAACTCAATTAAGCTGCAAAAATAGAAACAGGTAAGTAACGGAGTGTTGAAATACTGTTTAACCTTAATTTCTAATGATTTTAAAAAAGGCCGTCTGAAACTTTTAAAATTTCAGACGGCCTTTAGTCTATTGAAATAATAGATTAAATATCCAATTCTGCCTTATCGCCTTCTTTTTCCATCCATGCGCGGCGGGCGGCGGCTTCGCCTTTTCCCATCAGTTTGACGAAGATGTCGCGTGTTTCGTCATCTGCGCCTTCGGGGATTTGTACCTGCAACAGGCGACGGGTGTCGGGGTGCATGGTGGTGTCTTTAAGCTGGTCGGGGTTCATCTCGCCCAAGCCTTTGAAACGGCTGATGGAATAAGCAGTTTCTTTAACGCCTTCTTTTTGAAGTCGCTCCAAAATGCTGTCGAGTTCGTTTTGGTCGAGGGCGTAGAATTTGCGGGCGGGTTTGCTTTTGCCTTGTGCGTTGACATCGACGCGGAATAGCGGAGGCTGGGCGACGTAGATGTGTCCGTCAGCGACCAGTTTCGGGAAGTGGCGGTAGAACAGGGTCAACAGCAAAACCTGAATATGCGAACCGTCCACATCGGCATCGGACAGGATGGCAATTTTGCCGTAGCGCAGGCCGCTTAAATCGGGATTGTCGTTGATGCCATGTGGATCGACGCCGATGGCAACGGAAATATCATGGATTTCGGCGTTGCCGAAAAGCTGGTCGGGGTGAACTTCAAAGCTGTTGAGTACTTTACCGCGCAGGGGTAGGATGGCCTGTGTGGCTTTGTCGCGGGCAAGTTTGGCTGAGCCGCCGGCGGAATCGCCTTCGACGAGGAAGAGTTCGTTTTCGCGGATGTCTTCACTTTCGCAGTCGGTCAGCTTACCGGGCAAGACAGCGACACCGCTGCCTTTTTTCTTTTCAATCTTTTTAACCGAACGCATCCGTGCTTGTGCCTGACGGATGGCGAGTTCGGCGATTTTTTTGCCGTAGTCCACGTTTTGGTTCAGCCACAATTCCAAAGGGTCGCCCGATACGGTGGCAACAAGTTTCAATGCGTCGCGGTTGGTCAGTTTGTCTTTAGTCTGACCTTGGAACTGCGGGTCGAGGACGCGGGCGGAGAGGACGAAGACAGTTTTGCTGAACACGTCGTCGCTTTGCACTTTCACGCCGCGCGGCAAGAGGTTGTGCAGATTGATGAAGTTGTTGACTGCGTTGAACACGGCTTGTTTCAAGCCTGCTTCATGTGTGCCGCCCAGTGGGGTGGGGATGAGGTTGACATAGCTTTCGTTGGCGCATGAGCCTTCTTCCAGCCAAGTCAGGGCAAATGCTGCGCCTTCTCCAATGCTGAAATCGCCGTTGTGGCCGTCTGAAATGTAGTTTTCGCAGGAGAAGATAGGCACGGCTTCTTGCGCGTCAGCAATCAGGTCGGTCAGATAGCTTTTCAGGCCGTCCGGGTAGTGCCAGGTTTGGATGTGCGCTTCGTTTTCGCCTTTAACTGGACGGGTCAGTGAAACGCGTACGCCTGGCAGTAAAACAGCTTTGGCGCGCAGCAGGCGTTCGAGTTCGGGAATGCTGTAATTCGGGCTTTCAAAATATTTGCCGTCCGGCCACACGCGCACTTCGGTGCCGCTGTCTTTGACGGCGCATTTGCCCACTTCAGTCAATGGCTCAATGACGTCGCCACCGGAAAAGACGATACGGTGGACTTTGCCTTCGCGTTTGACCGTTACTTCAAGGCGGGTGGAAAGGGCGTTGGTAACAGATACGCCGACGCCGTGCAGACCGCCTGAAAAGGCATACGCGCTGCTGCCGTCTTTTTTGTTGAACTTGCCGCCTGCGTGCAGACGGGTGAACACGAGTTCGACTACGGGTACGCCTTCTTCAGGGTGTAGGCCGACGGGAATGCCGCGGCCGTTATCACGGACGGAAAGCGAACCGTCTTCATGAATTTGCACGTCGATTGCAGTTGCAAAACCACCCAACGCCTCGTCCGCCGCATTATCAATCACTTCCTGACAGATATGGGTCGGGCTGTCGGTACGGGTGTACATGCCGGGACGTTCTTTGACCGGCTCCAAGCCTTTGAGGACGGTAATGCTGGATTCGCTGTATTGATTGTTTTTAGCCATAGGAATAATGTAAAGGCCGTCTGAAAGGATGAAAAACAACGCTTTCAGACGGCCTGAAAGCGTTTGGGTTATAGGTTTTCTATTGGATTGCGACGGATAAAGTCTTCATAGCTTTCTATGCCGCGCAAGAAACGGGAGAGTTCGGTCAATGCGTCCAAATACACGCCGCGCTTGAAGTCGATGACTTCGTCAACCGGCGCCCAGTATTGGTGCCAGCGCCAGCCGTCAAATTCAGGATGATGGCAGGCACGGAGGTTGACGTCGCTGTCGCGGCCAACCAAACGCAAAAGATACCAAATCTGTTTTTGTCCGCGATACGAACCGCGCCATTCGCGGCGCACCCAATGACTGGGCACGTCATAGCGCAGCCAGTCGCGCGTGCGGCCGATAATTTTGACATGTTGCGGCAACAGGCCGACTTCTTCGTACAACTCGCGGTACATGGCGGTCTCAGGACTTTCGCCCGGCTTGATGCCGCCTTGCGGAAACTGCCATGAATGTTCGCGTACGCGTTTGCCCCAAAAGACTTCGTTACGTTCGTTAATCAGGATAATACCGACATTGGGGCGATAGCCTTCTCTGTCTAACACGGGGTCGCCCTTCATTAAATTCAATCGTGCAATTTTCCCACAAATTGGGCGGTTTTGACAAATCTTGAGGCCGTCTGAATAAGCCCACAGTTTTTTCCAGACGGCATGAAACCGTTTCTGAAAAAATGTTGTTTATGAATAAAACCATAGCTTCAGGCCGTCTGAAAAATGAAATTTTTTTCTGCTTTAAGGTCTTGCATTCAAAAGCTTTTTGCCGTTTAATGCAAACCTTGCTGAATCAAGGGCAAAGGACACATGCCGGCCGCCCCCACAGTTTCCCTTTTGTAAGTGGCATCTGCCACCGCTGCAATATTTTTACCTCCCGAACAAAAGGTCTGAAACCATGAAAAAATCTTTGATGGCGGCGGCAATCGTGAGCCTCGTCTTGACTGCGTGTAGCGGCGGACAAGGAACCGCCGCAGAATCTTCCGCATCTCAAACTTCCTCTTCCCAAACCGATAAACTCAATATCTACAACTGGTCGGATTATGTCGATCCTGCCACGCTGTCTGCGTTTGAAAACAAAACGCATATCAACGTCCGCTACGATTACTACGACAGCAACGAAGCGCTGGAAGCCAAGCTGCTGACCGGCAAGTCGGGTTATGACTTGGTTGCACCTTCTATTGCTAATGTCGGCCGTCAGATCAAAGCCGGCGCGTATCAAAAAATCGACAAATCGCAAATTCCTGATTACGCCAATATCGATCCCGATTTGTTGAAAATGATGGAAACCGTCGATCCGGGCAACGAATATGCCGTCCCTTATTTCTGGGGCATCAATACGCTGGCGATTAACAAACAGCAGGTTCAAAAGGCTTTGGGTACGGACAAGCTGCCTGAAAACGAATGGGATTTGGTGTTTAACCCTGAATATACCCAAAAACTGAAATCCTGCGGCATCAGCTATTTCGACAGCGCCATCGAGCAGATTCCTTTGGCTTTGCATTATTTGGGCAAAGATCCGAACAGCGAAAACCCTGACGACATCAAAGCCGCAGTCGATATGATGAAAAAAGTGCGTCCCGACATCAAACGCTTTACCTCATCCGGCTATATCGATGATATGGCTGCCGGTAATCTTTGCGTATCGGTAGGCTACGGCGGTGACCTTAATATTGCCAAAACCCGTGCCAAAGAAGCCGGAAACGGCGTCGAAGTCGAAGTATTGGCGCCGAAAAGCGGCGTCGGTATTTGGGTGGATTCGCTGATGATTCCGCGTGATGCGCAAAATGTGGCCAATGCACACAAATACATCAATCACACGCTCAATCCGGAAACAGCGGCTAAAAACGGCAACTATGTGACTTATGCTCCGGCCAGCCGTCCAGCGCGTGATTTGATGGATGAAAAATACACCTCTGACGAATCGATTTTCCCAAGTAAAGAATTGATGGAAAAAAGCTTCATCGTCTCTCCCAAGTCAACCGATGCGAGCAAACTCAGCGTTCGCCTATGGCAGGCTTTGAAAGCAGGGCGATAATTAAAATTGAAATTTGAATACTCAGGCCGTCTGAAACAGTTTTTCAGACGGCCTGAGTGTTATAATTGTCAACACTTTTCAAATATCCTATCAGGAGAAACAGCGTTATGAACAATTCAGTCATCACCGTCATCGGTAAAGACCGTGTGGGCATTGTGTACGACGTTTCCAAAATTTTAGCGGAAAACCAAATCAATATTCTCAACATCAGCCAACAGTTGATGGACGATTTTTTTACCATGATTATTTTGGTGGACACTTCAAAATGCGCTAAATCGCGTCAAGAGGTTTTGGATTTGTTTGCGGAAGAGAGCAAAAAACTCGTGCTTGACATCCGTATGCAAAACGAAGAAATTTTCCAAGCCATGCACCGTATTTAAGTCGGAGGGAGAGTCATGAGTATTCAATCCGGCGAGATTTTAGAAACCGTCAAAATGGTGGCCGACCAGAACTTTGACGTGCGCACCATTACCATCGGCATTGATCTGCACGACTGTATCAGCAGCGATATCAATGTGTTGAACCAAAATATTTACAATAAAATTACCACAGTCGGCAAAGACTTGGTGGCGACGGCAAAATATCTGTCTGCCAAATACGGCGTACCGATTGTGAATCAGCGCATTTCCGTCACGCCGATTGCCCAAATCGCCGCAGCTACCCATGCCGATTCCTATGTCAGCGTGGCGCAAACTTTGGATAAGGCTGCCAAAGCCATCGGCGTGTCTTTTATTGGCGGCTTTTCCGCGCTGGTGCAAAAAGGCATGTCACCTTCAGACGAGGTGTTAATCCGCTCCATTCCCGAAGCGATGAAGACTACCGATATCGTGTGCAGCTCCATCAATATCGGCAGCACGCGCGCCGGTATCAATATGGATGCGGTCAAGTTGGCAGGCGAAACCATCAAACGCACGGCTGAAATTACGCCCGAAGGTTTCGGCTGCGCCAAAATCGTCGTGTTCTGCAACGCGGTGGAAGACAACCCATTTATGGCGGGCGCGTTTCACGGTTCGGGCGAAGCGGATGCCGTTATCAATGTCGGCGTATCCGGCCCGGGTGTTGTAAAAGCCGCGTTGGAAAATTCGGATGCAACGACACTGACCGAAGTTGCAGAAGTCGTGAAGAAAACTGCTTTCAAAATTACCCGCGTGGGCGAACTCATCGGCCGCGAAGCCTCAAAAATGCTGAATATTCCGTTTGGTATTCTCGACTTGTCGTTAGCACCAACCCCTGCCGTCGGCGACTCGGTGGCACGCATTCTTGAAGAAATGGGTTTGAGCGTCTGCGGTACGCACGGCACGACAGCGGCTTTGGCCTTGCTGAATGATGCTGTGAAAAAAGGTGGCATGATGGCTTCCAGCGCGGTCGGCGGCCTGAGCGGCGCGTTTATCCCCGTTTCCGAAGACGAAGGCATGATTGCCGCCGCCGAAGCAGGCGTGCTGACGCTGGACAAACTCGAAGCGATGACCGCCGTCTGCTCGGTCGGATTGGACATGATTGCCGTTCCCGGTGATACGCCTGCTCATACCATTTCCGGCATCATTGCTGACGAAGCCGCCATCGGCATGATCAACAGTAAAACCACTGCCGTGCGCATTATTCCGGTAACCGGCAAAACCGTCGGCGACAGCGTCGAGTTCGGCGGCTTGTTGGGCTACGCGCCTGTAATGCCGGTTAAAGAAGGCTCATGCGAAGTGTTTGTCAACCGAGGCGGCAGAATCCCAGCTCCGGTTCAATCAATGAAAAACTGATTGGATTGATAAATAAAAGGCCGTCTGAAATTGATTTTCAGACGGCCTTTTATATTTGCAGGGTAATTATTTAAACATATTTTTAATAATGCCCATTACGCTGCGGGAAATGGCGTTGGTTACTTGGCGGTTGATTTGGCTGCCGATGGCGTCGGCAACGTTGTAGCCCAAACCTTGGCCAGATTTTTTGCGTCCGCCGCTCAAGCCGCCGATCAGTCCACCGAGGATGCCAGGATCAGCATTGGCAGCTTCTTTTTCTGCGGCTTTTTGTGCTTTTTCCTGCTCTTTGGCGGTATTTGCGGCTTCTTTTTCAGCGGCAGCCTGGCTGTCTGCTTCGGCCAATGCTTCAAAAGCGGAATAGTTGTCCACCATGTCTTTGTAGGTCGGATACAAATCATCGTTTTGGAACAAGCGGTTGCGCTCTTCTGCGGCAAGCGGGGTTAAGGAAGATTGCGGCGGCAGGATAAGGGCGCGTTCTACCGGCTCGGGCATACCTTTTTCGTCGAGGAAGGAAACGAGCGCTTCGCCGACGCCCAGTTCGGCAATCGCTTCGGCAACTTTGATATTCGGATTGCTGCGGAAGGTTTCGGCAGCGGCTTTGACTGCTTTTTGGTCGCGCGGTGTGAAGGCGCGCAGGGCGTGTTGCACGCGGTTACCCAGTTGGCCGAGGATGGTATCGGGTAAGTCGAGCGGGTTTTGGGTGACGAAATATACGCCCACGCCTTTGGAACGGATCAGGCGCACGACTTGTTCGATTTGTTCGACCAACGCATTGGCGGCATTGTCGAACATTAAATGCGCTTCATCGAAGAACATCACGAATTTTGGTTTGTCCAAATCGCCAACTTCGGGCAGGGTTTCAAACAACTCCGCCAACATCCACAGCAAAAACGCGCTGTACATACGCGGCGAGCGCATCAGTTTTTCGGAATTAAGGATGTTGATGATGCCTTTGCCGTTGTCGGTTTGCATCCAGTCTTGCAGGTTGAGGGAAGGTTCGCCGAAGAATTTTTCTGCACCTTCGTTTTCCAAAGTCAGCAGTTGGCGTTGAATTGCACCGATACTGGCGGCAGAAACGTTGCCGTATTGCGTGCGGTATTCCGAAGCGTGGTCGGAAACGTGTTTCAGCATGCTGCGCAGGTCTTTCAAGTCCAGAATGTGCCAGCCTCTGTCGTCGGCAACTTTGAACACGAGGTTGAGCAGGCCTTCTTGCGTGTCGTTCAGATTCATCAGGCGGGCCAAAAGCATAGGGCCCATTTCGGAAACGGTTACGCGTACGGGAATACCGGTTTCGCCGTAAACATCCCAAAAGCGCACGGGGAAATTTTGCAGCCATTGCTCGCCCAAATCAAACTCGGCGATGCGTTCGCCCACTTTGCCGCTGTTGGTACCGGCTTGCGCGATGCCTGACAAATCGCCTTTGACATCGACCAAGAATACAGGGATGCCTTCGCTGCTGAAGGCTTCCGCCATGCGGCGCAGGGTAACGGTTTTACCCGTACCGGTCGCCCCGGCGATCAAGCCGTGGCGGTTGGCCATTTTGCCTTGGATTTCGAGCGTTTTCCCGTCGGCACGCGCAATTTGAAATGTAGTCATGATTATTCCTTAGAATCCGTGATGTGAAACAATTTGTTGTCTTAAAAAACAAGCATTTTAACGTTTGCGGCGAGGGGATTCAACCAAGCAAAGTTTCAGACGGCCTTAAGTTTTGCAAAGGTTTTTTTGCAGTGATTGGACAAGGTTGAAATCTGCTATAATTCCATCCAATCCGCAACCGTCTGACAAGGCGGTTGTTTTCTTTGTTTTTTGAATATTTTTTACGAAAGCGAAAGTCGGAATGACTGCACAACAAGCCCCTTTGGGCGAAAAAACCATGGCCGTGCTGATGGCGATGTTGGTCGCGCTGATGCCGTTTTCTGTCGATGCCTATCTGCCTGCGATTCCCGAAATGGCAAAGTCGCTGGGTTCGGACATCCACCGCATCGAGCAAAGCCTGAGCTTTTTTATGTTTGGCGTGGCGTTTGGTCAGGTGGTCGGCGGTTCGATTTCGGATATTAAAGGCCGCAAACCTGTCGCCTTGGTGGGCTTGAGCATTTACTTTGCCGCCGTTATCGGTTTGACGATGGTGAATAATGTCGAGCAGCTGTTGAACTTGCGTGCCTTGCAGGCGTTTGGCGCGGGGATGACCGTGGTGATTTCCGGCGCGATGGTGCGCGATTATTATTCCGGACGCAAAGCCGCGCAGATGTTTGCCTTAATCGGCATCATTCTGATGATTGTGCCATTGATGGCGCCGATGATTGGTGCAGGCTTGCAGAATTTGGGCGGCTGGCGCATGATTTTCGGCTTTCTGGCCTGCTATTCGCTGCTGCTTTGGGGTTTGATGTGGTATTTCCTGCCCAAGCCGCACCAAAAAGGCAAAATCAGCATGGACGTGTTCGGCGTGGTGGCAGGCAGGTTTAAACGTGTTTTGAGAACGCGCGCCGCGATGGGCTATCTGTTTTTCCAAGCTTTCAGTTTTGGTTCGATGTTTGCCTTTTTGACCGAATCGTCGTTCGTGTACCAAAATCTGTATCATGTTTCACCAAACCAATATGCTTGGATATTTGCGCTCAATATCATTACCATGATGTCTTTTAACCGCGTTACCGCATGGCGTTTGAAAACCGGTACGCATCCGCAAAACATCCTCAAATGGGGCATTATCGTCCAATTTTCCGCCAATCTGCTGATGACGGTTTTGGTGTTGTCGCTGTCTTTGCCGCCTTTGTGGGCTTTAGTGCCATGCGTGATGTTTTCAGTTGGTACGCAAGGCTTGGTCGGAGCGAACACTCAAGCCTGCTTTATGAGCTATTTCAGCGCAGAGGGCGGCAGCGCAAATGCCGTTTTAGGCGTGTTCCAATCCCTTATCGGCGCATCGGTCGGCATGGCAACGACTTGGCTACATAATGGTTCCGCCTTGGTGATGGCCGGTATGATGTTGAGTTCGACCGTATGCGGTATCGTGCTGTTGTGGGTTTGCTCGCATCAGGCTTGGATGGAAAACGATAAAAAAGAATATGTTTAACCTTCGGGCCGTCTGAAAAACGGTTTCAGACGGCCTCAACACTATATTGAAGAAATTAACCATGAGTACCAGCAAACAACGCCCCATCGGCGTATTCGATTCCGGCGTCGGCGGCTTGACCAACGTTCGCGCCCTGATGGAACGCCTGCCGATGGAAAACATCATCTATTTCGGCGATACCGCACGCGTTCCCTACGGCACCAAATCCCGTGCCACCATCGAAACCTTTGCCATGCAGATTGTCGATTTCCTACTGGAAAACGATGTCAAAGCACTCGTCATCGCGTGTAACACTATTGCCGCGGTTGCCGGACAGAAAATCCGCCAAAAAGCAGGCAATATGCCCGTATTGGACGTCATCTCCGCCGGTGCGGAAGCCGCTTTGCAAACCACCAAAAACAACCGAATCGGCATTATAGCGACCAATACCACCGTCAACAGCAATGCCTACGCGCGCGCCATCCATTCGAAAAACAACGACACGCTGGTGCGCACACAAGCCGCGCCCCTGCTTGTGCCATTGGTGGAAGAAGGCTGGCTCGATCACGAAGTTACCCGCCTGACCGTACGTGAATACCTGAAGCCGCTCTTGGCTGATGATATCGACACGCTGGTGTTGGGTTGTACCCACTTCCCACTTCTCAAGCCGCTTATCGGCCGCGAAGCGCAAAACGTCACCTTGGTCGATTCCGCCATCACCACCGCCGAAGCCACCGCCAAAGCCTTAGCGCAAGCAGGTTTGCTGAATACAGAAAACGACAACCCGGATTACCGCTTCTACGTCAGCGACATCCCACTGCGTTTCCGCACCATAGGCGAACGCTTTTTGGGTAGAAGTATGGAACAGATTGAGATGGTAACATTGGGTTGATGGGTGATATTAAAGGCCGTCTGAAAACCTGATTCAGGTTTTCAGACGGCCTTTTTACTTCCTTAGAATTTTATCTGCCCGACTGTTCCCACACGTTTTGCAAGTAGGCGTAGGTCAGCTCGGCGGTGCCGGAGACCAGCTCGATGTCGCTGCCCAAGTCTTCGGCTTTGCCCACGCCGATGGGCAAGGCACCGGCGGCTTTGATGGCGGCGATGCCGGCGGCGGCGTCTTCGATACCGATGCAGTGGCGGATGTCCGTGCCCACGCCCTCGGCTGCGGCGAGGAAGATGTCGGGGGCGGGTTTGGAATGCGCGACGGCGGCAGGGTCGGCAATGGCGTCGAAGAAGTGGGTCAGTCCCATGCGTTCTAGCAGGAAGGGGCCGTTTTTACTGGCGGACGCGAGGGCGATTTTTTTGCCGTTTACTTTCAATGCTTCCAGCAGGGGCAAAATGCCGGGATACACGTCTTCGGGTTTGACTGCCTGAATCATCTCGACGTAGTTGTTGTTTTTACGGCGGGTCAGTTCGGCGAACTCGGCTTCGCTGACGGTTTTGCCGCCGTGTGCGAGGATGCGTTTGAGCGAATCGTCGCGCGACACGCCTTTGAGCTGCTCGTTAAACTTGCGGTCAATACTGATGCCCAGTTCTTCGGCGAGCTTTTTCCATGCGCGGTAGTGGTATTCGGCGGTGTCGGTGATGACGCCGTCGAGGTCAAAGAGCACTGCGGTAAAAGTCATTTTGCGCCCTCCTTATTTTTCCAATGCAACGGTGTGGCTGCCGTTGAGCGTGATGTCTTTGCCGTACACCTGCAAATCGAGCGGTTCGCCTTTGAGTAGGGTGAAGACGACGTTTTCTTTACCGACGGCGACTTTAATCAGACGGCCGCGGTAGTTGATGTGGAAGGCGTAGCCTGTCCACGCATTCGGCAGGAACGGTGCGAAGCTGAGTTTGCCGCCCCAAGTTTTCATTTGGGCGAAACCTTGGACGATGGCGAGCCACGAGCCGGTCATGGAGGTGATGTGCAGGCCATCCTCGGTGTCGTTGTTGTAGTTGTCCAAGTCCAGACGGGCGGTGCGCTGGTACATTTCCACGGCTTTTTCTTCTTTGCCCAGTTCGGCGGCGAGAATAGCGTGGATACAAGGCGACAACGAGCTTTCATGCACGGTCATCGGTTCGTAGAAGTCGAAGTTGCGGCGTTTTTCGTCCATGTTGAAACGGTCGCCGAAGAAGTAGATGCCTTGCAAGACGTCCGCCTGTTTGATGAAGGGCGAACGCAGGATTTTGTCCCACGACCATTTCTGGTTGAGCGGCAAATCGTCGGGTGAAAGCGCGGACACGGGGCGGATGTCTTTGTCGAGGAAGCCGTCGTGCTGCACGAATACGCCGAGTTCTCCGTCATGCGGACGGTACATATTCGCGCTGATGTCCGCCCATTTTTCCAACTCGGCGGCGCTCACGTTCAAATCCGGACGCGGGTATTTCGCCAGGGCTTCACGGGTGTAATCCAATACCCATGCGGCGAGGGTATTGGTGTACCAGTTGTTGTTGATGTTGTTTTCGTATTCGTTCGGGCCGGTTACGCCGTGAATCATGTATTTGCCGTTGCGTTTGGAGAAGTGGACGCGGTCCGCCCAGAAGCGGGACACTTCGACCAAGACTTCCAAGCCTTCTTTGGCAAGATAGCTTTCATCGCCGGTGTAGTTGGTGTAGTTGTAGATGGCGTAAGGAATTGCGCCGTTGCGGTGGATTTCCTCGAAGGTGATTTCCCATTCGTTGTGGCACTCGATGCCCGTAAACGTTACCATCGGATAGAGCGCGCCCGCCAAGCCCTGTTCGCGCGCGTTGTGCTGCGCATGCGGCAGTTGGTTACGGCGGTATTGCAGCAGGTTGCGGGTAACTTCGGGTTCCGCTAGTGCGAGGTAGAGCGGCACGGCGTAGGCTTCGGTGTCCCAATAGGTCGCGCCGCCGTATTTTTCGCCGGTAAAGCCTTTCGGACCGATGTTCAGGCGCGCGTCTTCGCCGTAGTAGGTGGAGAACAGTTGGAACAGGTTGAAACGGATGCCTTGCTGCGCTTCGTCGCTGCCTTCAATGACCACGTCGGCGATTTCCCAACGGTGCAGCCAGCCTGCTTTGTGCGCGTCCAGCAAGGTTTCAAACGCAACGCCTGCGATTTTTTCCGACAAGGCGTGGCCGGCGGCTTTCACTGCTTCCAAGCCCTGATAATCGCGGCTGGTGGTAATAATCACACGTTTTTCAAAGGTTTCGGGCGTACCGCCGACTTCGGCTTCGAAAGAATTGGAGACCTGCCAGTCGGTTTGGCTGCCGCCGAGGGCTTTGAAGCTGCCGGCGAAGATTTGCTCGGCGTTGACGATGAATTGTTCCACGCCGAAGGGATTGGCAACGGTTTGGGTGGCAATGTAGGAGTGGTCGTCTGAAACGCCTTTGTCTAATACCTGCCAGAATTTTTCTTCGTAGTTGGAGTCTTCGTTTTTCACGTCGGCATCGATGATGGAATCGATGCGGACTTGGTGGGTTTTGCCGTCAACGGATACGGCTTCCCAGCGGATGAGCGCCAGCTCTTTTTGCGCGACGGACAGGAATTTGCACACATTGAAACGCACGCCGAATACGGTGAACGAGCGGCGCAATACGCCGTGCTGCATATCGAGTTCGACGGAGAAGCCGGCAACGTCGTTTTTCGCCAAGTCCACCTCTTGTCCATCAACAAAGATTTTGACTTTGCTGAAATTGAGCGCGTTGATGGCTTTGCCGAAATATTTTGGGTAACCGTTTTTCCACCAGCCGACGCGGGTTTTGTCGGGGAACCACACGCCGGCGATGTAGGTACCCAAGTGGCTGTCGGAGGAGTAGGTTTCTTCAAAGTTGCCGCGCATACCCATATAGCCGTTGCCCAAGCTGGTCAGGCTCTCTTGCAGCCGTTTGTGTTCTTTTTCCAGTTTTGCCGAACGCAGCGTCCAAGGGCTGATTTCCATGATTCTTGTGTACATCGTAAAGCTCCTGTTATTAAAATTGTAAGTTCGGCAAAGGTTTCAGACGGCCTTTGCCGATGGTATTGATGGATTATTCGCCGTGGGTCTCTTTAATCAGACATACTGAGAAGGCTCCCAGCAGCAAGACTGCGCCTGCAACCAAGAACATGGTTGCCTGATGGCTGCCCAGCATAGGAAAGAGGATAAAGCTCAGCAGAGAGGCGACGATCTGAGGCATACAGATAGAGCCGTTAAACAGACCCAAATAAGTACCCATGTGTTTGCCGGAGAGGGCATTGGTTACAATCGTCAAAGGATAGGTAATAATACCGGCCCACGCAATACCGATTAAGGTATAAGACAACACCAGCGCGTATTGATTGCTGATGAAGAAAACGGAGAAGAAACCGAGTGCACCCAAAGCCAAGCAACCGAAATAACCGGCTTTATGGTATTTATTCGGTACTTTTGCCAGAATAAACGAACATATGACGGCAGCAATGGATTGTACTGCCGCCAAAACGCCGTACCAGTTGCCTGCTTCTTGGTAGCCTACGGAAGAGGCATCGGTTGTCTGCCAAACGTTTTCTGCAATCGCGCCTGCCGAGTAAGTCCACATATATTGGAAGGCGAACCAACAGAAGAATTGTACCAAAGTCACCGTCCAAAACGCTTTGGGCGCGGTTTTCAAGAGTTCGAACCAGTTGGCTTTTTCCTGATTTGCAGTCACGTCGATGCCGTGGTAGCGGGCGTAGGTTTCCGGATCATACTCTTTGACTTTGAAGATGGTGAACGCACTGGTAATAATCAGTAAGGCTGCGCCCACATAGAATGCTACGACCACGGTCTGCGGCACGACACCTTTTTCGGCCGTGTTCGCCAAACCGATATACGCAAACACAAACGGCAGAATCGCCGCCACAACCGCGCCCGTATTCGCTAAGAAACTTTGAATCCCGTAGGCGTAGCTTTTCTGCTTCTCGTTGACCATGTCGCCGACCATCATTTTAAACGGCTGCATTGCCATATTGGAGGACACGTCCAACAGCGCAATCATCAGCGCGCCAAACGACAAGGCCGCCAAAGAAGCATAGCCAAAACCGAAGCTGCCCGAGTTCGGCATCAGAACCATGACGATAACCGCAATCAGCGTACCGTAAAGCAGATAGGGAAGACGGCGGCCGCCCAAGCGCGGCATCCAAGTGCGATCTGAGTAGTAGCCCACAATCGGCTGAACCAACATACCGGCCAATGGCGGCAGAATGAAAAACCAGCCCAAATTGTGCGGGTCGGCGCCTAAAGTTTGAAAAATTCGGCTCATTTGTGAGCTTTGCAGGGTAAAGGCCGTCTGAACGCCGAGATAGCCGAAGCTCAGCATCCAAATCGTACTTTTTGCCAGTGACGGCAAACCTTGTTTTGCTGTTTTTTGCGTATTTTCCGACATGAGGTAAATCCTTTTTTTAAAAAGTATTTTTATTGAGAAATCTGAAAGGTTCCTTGGTGTGGTGTTCTCTGTCGTTATTGTTTGTGTACGTACTTTCAAGGATATAGGTGCATTTTATGAAGCGCGCCGGATATTGGCAATGCCAGTTCAAGGATAAACTGGCTTAAATCAAATTTTTTGCGGTTTGGCATTGATACCGTCGGGCAATGAGGGTATCGGTTCGGCTCGGTGTATATTTTGATGCTTATTTCTATTTTCAGGCGGCATTTGAACAAGCAAGTATTGGGGCAATAGGTTAAAATGGGCCGTCTGAAATTTGTTTGACGGAAACGAGAAAACTATGTCCCAACAATACGTCTATTCTATGCTGCGCGTGAGCAAGGTTGTGCCGCCGCAAAAAACCATTATTAAAGATATTTCCCTTTCCTTCTTCCCCGGCGCGAAAATCGGTTTGCTCGGTTTGAACGGTGCGGGTAAATCTACTGTACTGCGGATTATGGCGGGTGTGGATAAAGAATTCGAGGGCGAAGCCGTGCCGATGGGCGGCATTAAAATCGGCTATTTGCCGCAAGAGCCTGAGCTTGATCCTGAGAAAACCGTACGCGAGGAAGTGGAAAGCGGTTTGGGCGAAGTGGCCGCGGCGCAGAAACGCTTGGAAGAAGTGTATGCCGAGTATGCCAATCCTGATGCGGATTTTGACGCGTTGGCGGAAGAACAAGGTCGTTTGGAAGCGATTATTGCGGCGGGTTCATCTACCGGCGGCGGTGCAGAGCATGAATTGGAAATCGCTGCCGACGCGCTGCGACTGCCTGATTGGGATGCCAAAATCGGCAATTTGTCCGGCGGTGAAAAACGCCGCGTTGCTTTGTGCAAACTCTTGTTGAGCAAGCCCGATATGCTGCTGCTGGACGAGCCGACCAACCACTTGGACGCAGAATCTGTCGAGTGGCTGGAACAATTCTTGGTACGCTTCCCTGGTACTGTCGTTGCGGTAACGCACGACCGCTACTTCTTGGACAATGCCGCCGAATGGATTTTGGAACTTGACCGCGGCCACGGTATCCCGTGGAAAGGCAATTACTCGTCTTGGCTGGAGCAGAAAGAAAAACGCTTGGAAAACGAGGCGAAGTCTGAAGCTGCACGCGTGAAGGCGATGAAGCAGGAATTGGAATGGGTGCGCCAAAATGCCAAAGGCCGCCAAGCCAAGTCTAAAGCGCGTTTGGCTCGTTTTGAAGAAATGAGCAACTACGAATACCAAAAACGCAACGAAACTCAGGAAATCTTTATCCCTGTTGCCGAGCGTTTGGGTAACGAAGTAATTGAATTTGTGAATGTTTCCAAATCGTTCGGCGATAAAGTGCTGATTGACGATTTGAGCTTCAAAGTACCTGCTGGCGCGATTGTCGGCATTATCGGCCCGAACGGCGCGGGTAAATCTACGCTGTTCAAAATGATTTCGGGCAAAGAGCAGCCTGATTCCGGCGAAGTGAAAATCGGCCAAACCGTGAAAATGAGCTTGATTGACCAAAGCCGCGAAGGTTTGCAAAACGACAAAACCGTGTTCGACAACATCGCCGAAGGCCGCGACATTTTGCAGGTTGGTCAGTTTGAAATTCCAGCCCGCCAATATTTGGGACGCTTCAACTTCAAAGGCAGCGACCAAAGCAAAATCGCAGGTCAATTGTCTGGCGGCGAACGCGGTCGTCTGCACTTAGCAAAAACCTTGTTGAGCGGCGGCAATGTGTTGCTGCTGGACGAGCCGTCTAACGACCTCGACGTAGAAACCCTGCGCGCGTTGGAAGACGCATTGTTGGAATTTGCCGGCAGCGTGATGGTGATTTCGCACGACCGCTGGTTCCTCGACCGCATCGCTACGCATATTCTGGCTTGTGAAGGCGACTCTAAATGGGTGTTCTTTGACGGCAACTATCAGGAATACGAAGCCGACAAGAAACGCCGTTTGGGCGAAGAGGGCGCGAAACCGAAACGTATCCGTTACAAACCGGTAACACGTTAAGCAGGTTTGAACCAAAAGGCCGTCTGAAACTTTTAATGTTTCAGACGGCCTTTTATTTTTGATGTTTATGATTGTTTTCTTAATTGCGGATGGTTTTCCAATGTATCAATGATGATTTCAATCATGCGTGGGGCAGTTTGAGCTAAATCGAAGCCTTGACCTGAAGAAAGCCAGCGCCAAATAAAGCCGTCTAATGAAGACTTGATGAAGATGACTGCCATATCGATATCCAAATTATCCGCCAACGCTTTTTGTTGTACCGCATCAGTCAGGACAGCAACGATTTTTTCACGCCATAGTGATTGGTGTTTTTTAGCGATGGCAATGACCGCCTCGTTTTGCTCGGTGTGTTCGCATTTTAAAAACAAAATGCTGTGGAATTTATAGTGAAGCTCGTTGTGTTGCAGGCGCTCGAAAAAACGGGTCAGGGTCAGTCGGAAGCTTGACCAAGCCTGTTCGTTATTGTTGTTCGAGTCTTCTTTTATGCAGCTTTCGATGTCGTCGCAAATCCGTTGGAACAAGGCGTCAAACAAATCTTCTTTGTTTTTGAAATGCCAATACAGCGCGCCGCGCGTTACGCCTGCGGCTTGGGCAATTTCGTTAAGCGAGGTGCGGGCAATGCCTTTCTGATAAAACGTATCCAATGTGGCAAGCATGAGATATTCTTTGGTTTTTAAGGCTTCGGTTTTGGTTCTTCTCATAGTTGTTTTGTAGGAAATGTAAATTTATGGTTCGGATTATAAAAAATTACTTCTGAACATGCAAGAATGTATGTATAATTCAATTTAATATTATATAGTGTTTCTCAACACTATATAATCAGCCTGTTTTTCACAAAAGCAGGCAATTTCTGCTTATGAAATATGAAATTAAAGTAATCAATTTTTAATTAGTCAAACCCTTATTTATCATAGAGATAGGAAAATTATGGCTCTTTATGCTTCTAAAATGATGCGTGTCGTATCGATTGCGGCGGCTACTGCATTGGCGCTTTCTGCTTGCGGCAAAGGCGATGAGAAGGCAGCCGGCCAACAGGCGCAAGGCAGTCAGCAACAGCAAAATCAACCTGCGCCTGAAGTCCGCGTGGTTACCGTGCATCCGGAAACCGTTGCATTGACAACCGAATTGCCAGGCCGTCTGGAATCATTGCGTACTGCCGAAGTTCGTGCCCAAGTCGGCGGTATTTTGCAAAAACGCCTGTTCCAAGAGGGCAGCTATGTTAAAGCCGGTCAGCCTTTATATCAAATCGACAGCTCATCTTATGAAGCAAACTTAGAAAGCGCACGCGCCCAGTTGGCAAGTGCGCAAGCGACTTTGGCCAAAGCGAATGCCGACTTAGCCCGCTACAAACCGCTGGTTGCCGCCGATGCCATCAGCCAACAAGAATATGATGCGGCCGTAACGGCCAAGCGTTCAGCAGAGGCAGGCGTCAAATCTGCACAAGCAGCCATCAAATCTGCCGGTATCAGCCTGAACCGCTCCCGTATTACTGCGCCGATTTCCGGCTTTATCGGTCAATCTAAAGTTTCTGAAGGTACGCTGCTGAATTCCGGCGATACCACTGTTTTGGCCACCATCCAACAAACCAATCCGATGTATGTCAACGTTACTCAGTCTGCGAGTGAGGTCATGAAACTGCGTCAACAGGTTGCCGAAGGCAAATTGTTGGCGGCAAACGGCGCGATTGCAGTGGATATCAAATTTGACGACGGTACGGTTTACCCTGAAAAAGGCCGTCTGCTGTTTGCAGATCCGACTGTTAACGAAACGACCGGTCAAATTACTTTGCGCGCTGCCATTCCTAATGACAGAAATATCTTGATGCCGGGCTTGTATGTGCGCGTATTGATGGAACAAGTGGCAGTGGATAATGCATTTGTAGTGCCGCAACAAGCAGTTACCCGCGGTTCGCAAGATACGGTGATGGTGGTGAATGACAAGAGCGAAATGGAAGCGCGTGTCGTGACCGTTGCCCAACAGCAAGGTACCAATTGGGTTATTACAGACGGCCTGAAAGACGGTGACAAAGTGATTGTTGAAGGCATCAGCATTGCCGCTATGTCGGGTGCTAAAAAGGTAACGCCGAAAGAATGGACGCCGCCTGCAAGCGCTGCGGCAGCAACACCGGCAGTTTCAGACGGCCAGGCGGCATCCGAGGCCAAGCCTGAAGCTAAAGCTGCATCTGAAGTCAAATAAGGAACGCATGAATGTCTAAGTTTTTTATTGACCGCCCCATTTTTGCATGGGTTATTGCGATTTTTATCATCGCAGCGGGTATTTTCGGTATTCAAAAACTGCCGATTTCCCAATATCCGTCCGTTGCTGCACCGACCATTACTTTGCGCGCTACTTATCCGGGCGCTTCTGCTCAGGTAATGGAAGACAGCGTACTGGCCGTTATCGAACGTAATATGTACGGTGTGGAAGGTTTGGACTATATGACGACTTCTGCCAATTCCAGCGGCAGCGGCAGCGTCAGTCTGACGTTTACACCGGAAACCAATGAAGATTTGGCGCAGGTAGACGTGCAGAACAAATTGTCGGAAGTGTTGTCCACATTGCCGTCTACCGTACAGCAATATGGTGTAACCGTATCTAAAGCGCGTTCCAACTTCTTGCAAGTGGTCATGCTTTCTTCTGAAAAGCAATCCATTGAGGAAATGAACGATTACGCCCAGCGCAATATCATTCCTGAACTGCAGCGTATCGACGGGGTAGGGCAGGTACAATTGTTTGGTGCGCAACGCGCCATGCGTATTTGGGTTGACCCGAAAAAACTGCAAAACTACAACCTGTCTTTTGCAACGGTAACCAACGCACTGGCTACTCAAAATATCCAAATTTCTGCAGGCTCTATCGGTTCTTTGCCGGCGGCTGCAGGTCAGACCATTTCGGCGACCGTTACTGCGGAAGGGCAATTAAGAACGGCTGAAGAGTTTGGCAACATCATTTTGGTATCCAATACCGATGGTTCTAATGTCTATCTGAAAGACGTTGCCAAAGTCAGCTTGGGTATGCAGGACTATTCTACTTCCACACGTTTGAACGGCGTGAATACCACCGGTATGGCAGTGATGCTGTCCAACAGCGGTAACGCTTTGGCAACGGCGACTGCCGTGAAAGAAAAAATGGCAGTTTTGCAGAAGTATTTTCCAGACGGCATGAGCTGGAAAGTTCCTTACGATACTTCCAAATTTGTGGAAATTTCGATTGAGAAAGTGATCCATACGCTTTTGGAAGCCATCGTATTGGTATTCTTGGTGATGTATCTCTTCCTGCAAAATATCCGCTATACGCTGATTCCGACTATTGTCGTGCCGATTTCCCTGTTGGGCGGTTTTGCCTTTATCTCATATATGGGTATGTCGATTAACGTATTGACCATGTTTGCGATGGTATTGGTAATTGGTATTGTGGTCGATGATGCGATTGTGGTCGTTGAAAACGTTGAGCGTATTATGGCGAGCGAAGGTCTGCCGCCTAAGGCTGCAACCAAAAAAGCGATGAGTCAGATTTCCGGCGCGGTGATCGGTATTACTGCCGTGTTGATGTCCGTATTTGTGCCGCTGGCAATGTTTAGCGGTGCAACCGGTAACATTTACAAACAGTTTGCCCTGACCATGGTGGCATCGATCGGCTTCTCCGCATTCCTTGCTTTGACGCTGACTCCGGCATTGTGTGCCACCATGCTCAAGCCGATTCAGAATGGTCATCACGAAGAGAAAAAAGGTTTCTTCGGTTGGTTTAACAAGAAATTCGACAACTGGACACACGGCTACGAAGGCTGGGTAGCCAAAGTCTTGCGCAAGACTTTGCGCATGATGGTTGTCTATATCGGTTTGACTGTTGTGGGCGTATTCCTGTTTATGCGTCTGCCGACTTCCTTCTTGCCGACTGAAGACCAAGGTAACTTGATGTTGAGCGTACAGCTGCCTGCCGGCGCGACCAAAGAGCGTACCGATGCAACTTTGGCTCAAATCACTCAACTGGCGAAATCTGTACCTGAGATCGAGAACATTGTTACCGTTTCCGGCTTTAGTTTTAGCGGTTCCGGCCAAAACATGGCTTTGGGCTTTGTCATTCTGAAAGACTGGAGCGAACGTACTGCTCCGGGCAGCGATGCGACTTCTATTTCCGGTAAGTTGACCGGCATGATGATGGCTACGCTGAAAGACGGTTTCGGTTTGGCGATTGTGCCTCCTGCCATTATGGAATTGGGTACAGGCTCCGGCTTGACGATTTACCTGCAAGACCGTAACAACAGCGGCCATGCCGCATTATTGGCCAAGCGCAATGAGTTGATTGACAAAATGCGCAAAAGCGGTTTGTTTAACCCAAGTACCGTTCGTGCGAGCGGTTTGGAAGATGCGCCGCAGTTGAAAATCGACATCGACCGCTCTGCCGCAGCAGCACAAGGTATTTCGTTCTCTGACATCCGTACTGCTTTGGCTTCTGCTTTGGGTTCGTCTTATGTAAACGACTTCCCGAATCAAGGCCGTCTGCAACGCGTGATGGTACAAGCTGATGCGAGTGCCCGTATGCAGCCTGCCGATATTCTGAACCTGACTGTACCGAATAAATCCGGCGTTGCCGTACCGCTTTCTACCATTGCTACTGTTTCTTGGGAAAACGGTATGGAACAAAGCGTCCGCTTCAATGGTTATCCGGCAATGGAGCTTTCCGGCTCGCCTGTTAATGGCGTGTCTTCCGGTCAAGCCATGGCTGCGGTACAGCAAATGGTTGATGACATGGGTGGCGGTTACAGCCTGGAATGGGGCGGCCAGTCTCGTGAAGAGGCCAAAGGCAGCTCGCAAACTGTCGTGTTGTATGCATTGGCCGCTGCCGCTGTATTCTTGGTATTGGCTGCTTTGTACGAAAGCTGGTCTATCCCGTTGGCGGTTATCCTTGTGATTCCGTTGGGCTTGATTGGCGCGGCATTGGGCGTGACCGGCCGCAACATGTTTGAAGCGCTGCTGGGCAGTATTCCGGCATACGCCAACGATATCTACTTCCAAGTCGGTTTCGTTACGGTGATGGGTTTGAGTGCGAAAAACGCGATTTTGATTATCGAGTTTGCCAAAGACCTGCAAGCGCAAGGCAAGAGCGCGCTTGAAGCTGCGCTTGCCGCCGCACACTTGCGTTTCCGTCCGATTATCATGACTTCGTTTGCCTTCATCTTGGGCGTGGTACCGCTTTATGTTGCCAGCGGTGCCAGCTCCGCCAGCCAACGTGCGATTGGTACGACCGTGGTCTGGGGTATGTTGATCGGTACGATTCTGTCTGTGTTCCTTGTGCCTTTGTTCTATGTGGTTGTGCGCAAATTCTTTAAAGAAACCGCACACGAGCATGAGATGGCCGCCAAACACGCCGCTGAAGCCGGCATGATTGAAGACGGTAAACACGATTCAGACAAGCACTAAAGCAAAGGCCGTCTGAAAAATTTTCAGACGGCCTCAAAATGCTAAAGGATTCTAAAATGAAGAAGATTACATTCAAACCTGTACTGACCGCCGTTGCCGCCGCCGTGGCTTTGTCGGCCTGTACCATGATGCCGAAATATGAGCAGCCTCAAGTTGCCGTGGCCGATACGTTTAAATACGACACTGTTGACGACGGTATCCGTGCAGCCGAATTGGGTTGGCAAGATTACTTTGCCGATCCTCGCCTTCACCGCCTGATCGACATCGCATTGGAACGCAATACCGATTTGCGTACAGCCGCGCTGAATGCGGAAATCTACCGCAAGCAATACATGATTGCGCGTAATAATTTGTTGCCAACCGTCAATGCCAGCGGTACAGGTTCGCGTCAAGGCAGTTTGAGTGGCGGCAGCGTTAGCAGCCAATACAGCGTGGGTTTGGGCGCAGCCTCTTATGAGCTTGACCTCTTCGGCCGTGTCCGCAGTACCAGCGAAGCCGCGTTGCAAGGTTATTTTAATGTGGCCGCAAACCGCGATGCCGCCCATCTGACCCTGATTTCTACCGTTGCCAAAGCCTACTTTAACGAACGCTACGCGGAAGAAACCATGGCATTGGCACAACGCGTATTACAAACCCGTGAAGCGACTTACAAGCTCTCGCAATTACGCCATAAGGCCGGCGTGATTTCCGCCGTTGATTTGCACCAACAGGAAGCGCTGATTGAATCGGCCAAAGCCGATTACGCATCTGCGGTAAAAAACCGCGAGCAAGCGCGAAATTCCTTGGCTATGTTGATTAATCAACCTTTGCCTGAAGACTTGCCTGCCGGTTTGCCTTTGAACAAACAGTTCAAAATGACCAAACTGCCTGCCGGTTTGAGTTCGGACCTGTTGCTCAACCGTCCGGATATCCGTGCGGCCGAACACGCGCTCAAACAAGCCAATGCCAATATCGGTGCGGCACGTGCGGCGTTTTTCCCGCGCATCAGCCTGACCGGTTCTGTCGGTACCGCTTCCGGCGAGTTGAGCGGCCTGTTTAAGAGCGGCACGGGTATTTGGGCTTTTGCACCATCCATCACTCTGCCTATCTTTGATTGGGGCACAAACAAAGCCAATCTTGACGTAGCCAAACTGCGCCAACAGGCACAAATCGTTGCTTATGAAGCCGCTGTTCAATCCGCATTCAAAGACGTTTCCAATGCGTTGGTTGCACGCGAACAGCTGGATAAAAGCTATGCCGCTTTGAGCAAACAAAGCCGTGCCTACAACGACAGCCTGCGCCTCATCAGCCTGCGCTACAAACATGGCGTATCCAGTGCATTGGATTTGCTGGATGCCGAGCGCAGCAGTTACGGCGCAGAAACTGCTCTTTTGGCTAATCAGCTGACCCGTTTGGAAAACCTTGCCGACTTGTATAAAGCACTTGGCGGCGGTTTGAAACGCGAAACCAAAGCTTCTGAATAAATATTTGCCTGCTAAGCTTAAAAGGCCGTCTGAAACATTTGGGTTTCAGACGGCCTTTTTGTTATGCGGCAATTCTAAGCTTTTAATTTCTCGCTTAAAGTGGCGACATAGGCTGCGCGTTCGTTACGGCTGGCTTCGGGCTGGTGTGTATTGAGCGAAGACCATTTGCGGTTGCTGCGTGCTTTGTTGAGTTCGCTTGGCAATTTGGCCGTATTCCATGGCGCTTTGCGTTCTTTTAGCTCGATATGTGATTGAGCCGCGTGGCCGCGCGTTTGCAAGACGTGCAATAAATCCAGTGCGCGTGCGGCGAGCAGGGTAAGGGTTTCCGGATCAGTATGCAGGGTTTGCCGGCCGTTGATTTTGTCGGTGATGTCTTGGGCATTGGGCAAAATGCCGCCCAACAGTCCACCGATGGCTGTGCCCAAACCAAGCGAGCCGCCAAGCGTGGCAATATCCAAGCCTAAGCCGATGAGTGCACCTGCGGTTGCGCCGGTACCGGTACGGATGCCGTAATGTTTGAGCAATTCGCTGTCAAACGGATCTTGTTTGAAGGCTTTGGGCATCCATGTGCTGTCACTGCCGACTTCGTCGTGATAGAAGCGGTAAAGTGTGAACAGGCGTTGTTGCATTTGCCGCTCAAGTTGGCGGATTTCCGATTGCATGACTTCCAAAGTCGGGGCAGGGTCGTCGTTTTCGGCAATTTCTTGGGTAAATGCGGCGGCATCCAGCAGAAAATCGGCAATTTCACGACGCGCTTCCGTATCCAGCCGTTGCCACTCGCGACGGCGCATATTGATGAGGCGGTCGAGGATGTCGCGCTTAGGTAACATGGTGGCAAGGTTGTCCCACAATCGGATTTCGCCTTCAAAGTCGAAGGCAACGGTATCGAAACCGGCGTAAACATGCAGGTTTCTGCGGGCGAGCATATTGGTCCAAGCGCTCAGGTCTTGATTTTGGGTGAAGTTGAACACGGGCATGATGGGCTTGGCGCACCAAGATAAAATGGTCAGCTCGTCTTTGTATTTGTCGAGGACGGGTTCCCGCGCGTCGATGACGTACATGGCCATATCGCTTTGCATGACTTGGCGCAGCACTTTGGCCTCTTGGTTGAACTCGTGATGCGCCTCATGACTGCTGAGGAATTGCTGGATGCGTTCGATACCGTCATCGCGTGCGGATGTGTGGGTTTCCAGCCAGTCCAATACGCCGCCGGCATCTTCAAGGCCAGGGGTGTCGTAGAGGTAAACCAAGCTGTCGTCACCGTCGTTTATGAGGGCTTCTTCGACATGGCGCGTGGTGGATGGCGCGTTTTTCACTTCGCCGAAGGTACTGTCGCGCAAAAGCGTACGTAAGAGCGAGGTTTTGCCTGTATTGGTATGGCCGACGACGGCAAGGGAAAGTGGGGTGGTCATGGTCTTTGGGTCGGGTTGATATGGACTATGAATGTGTGAGTATGGAGCCGTTTATCTTTAGTGGCAATATATGTTTCAGACGGCCCTAAATTTTTTATATATGGGCGAAAATAGCAAGAAAAAGAGGGGAATAGCGACTTTGTTGTTTTTTAGCAAAATACTTGAAAATAGATAGGAAAACAGTTGACAGGAGGGTAGAAGGCTAGGATAATTCGCGCCGTTGAGTTGCTTGATGCAGCTTGATTTTTCTCCTCTATTTCTCCTTTGTAGACTTGGCGCATATCAAAACGGTATGCGCATTTTTTTATCTATATTGAAATATGATTACATTTAAAATCTGTAAATCGAATAATTAAGAAACTTTACAAGAAAAATACTTGCGCGGTTGAGTCTCTTGTTGCATAATTCGTTTCGTTAGCTGGTTCGAGTAGTCAGTTAATAGTTTCTCCTCTATTTCTCCTTTGTAGACTTGGCACACATTCTGTCGGATGTGTGCATTTTTTTTTGCCTATTTAAAATAAAGGCCGTCTGAATGTTGTAATATTTCAGACGGCATTTGTGTGTTGAATAGAATTAGATGTCTAATACTACTTCTTCTTTGACTTCTTCCATGACAACATAGCTGCGGCTTTCGGACGCAGCCGGCAGTTGCAGCAGGATATTGCCGAGCATATCGCGATAGGCAGACATATTGGGCAGGCGGACTTTGATAAGGTAGTCGTATTCGCCGGAGACTAAGTGGCATTCCAGAATTTGCGGAATCTTCAGTACTTCGCGTTTGAAGTCTTCAAAAATATTGCCGGATTTGGAACGTAGTTTCAGCTCGACAAAGACCAATAGGCTTTGGCCTAAAGCATGAGGATTCAGATGGGCGTGATAGCCGGTGATAAGGTTGTCGCGTTCCAAACGGCGGACGCGTTCGGTTACCGGCGTGGTGGAGAGGCCGACTTTTTCAGCCAATTCGGTCATGGGGATACGTGCGTTTTGTTGTAGGAGCTTGAGAATTTTTAAGTCGGTTTTGTCGAGTTCTTTCATGGCCTTGATGTCTGTCGTTTTCATTTGGATTGAATCATAACCTTAAAACAGGCTGAGAAGAAGCATAAATGCCTAAAGGTGCGCATGAGGTCTAAATTATGAATAGATTATTCTTGTGGATTTCATGGAATCCTGTGTAGTTTTTGACCTATAATATTTGCTTCAAAGTAATGGGGCAGGCCGTCTGAAACGGAATGCCGATAAGAGGAATACATTATGCGTCCGCTCAATGCGCAAATCCGTTTGGATAATTTACGTCAAAATTATCGTTTTCTCAAAGAGTTGCATGGCAATAAATTGTTGGCTGTGATTAAGGCCGATGCTTACGGTCATGGCGCGGTCAGATGTGCACACGCGTTGGCGGATATTGCCGACGGCTTTGCGGTAGCAACGGTAGATGAAGGCGTGGAACTGCGTCAAAACGGCATTAAAAACCCGATTGTTTTGTTGGAAGGCGTATTTGATGCTGCGGAGTATGCGGATGTTGACCGTTATGATTTGTGGCCGGCAATCGGCAGCCAATGGCAACTGGAGGCATTTGTGCATCATGAGTGGCAACATCCGACAACTGTATGGCTGAAAATGGACTCTGGTATGCACCGTGCCGGTTTCTTTCCACACAATTATGCCGCTGCCTATACTGCATTGAAACAATCCGAATCGGTTGAAAATATTGTGAAATTCAGCCATTTTTCCTGCGCGGACGAACCGGAAAACGGCATGACCGAAATGCAGCTTGAAGCGTTTGATTTGGCGTGTGAAGGTTTGGAAGGCGAAGAGAGTTTGGCCAATTCCGCCGCGATTTTGAACGTGCCTGAAGCGCGCCGCGATTGGGGACGTGCCGGTCTGGCTTTATATGGTATTTCGCCTTTCGGTGGCGTGGATGATCATTTGAAACCGGTTATGCGCCTGACTTCCCGTGTTTTCGGCGAGCGCGTGTTGCAGCCGCATTCTCCGATTGGCTACGGCGCAACGTTCTACACCAGCAAATCTACCCGTGTCGGTTTGATTGCCTGCGGTTATGCCGACGGTTATCCGCGTCGCGCTTCTACTAATTCCCCTGTGGCCGTGGATGGTAAGCGTAGCCGTATTATCGGCAGGGTATCTATGGATATGATTACGGTTGAACTGGAAGCCTCGAAAGAGGGCTTGGGTGCGGAAGTCGAGCTTTGGGGCGATGTGATTAATATCAATGAAGTTTCCGAAGTTGCCGGTATGATTCCGTACGAAATCCTTTGCAATATTAAACGTGCGAAGTTTACTTATATCGAGTAAGCAGTAAAAGATCAGGCCGTCTGAAATGTGTTTTCAGATGGCCTTTTTGTTATCTGCAATTAAAACGATTCGTCAGCGCGTAAATAACGCCATTTGCCCGGCGGCAGTCGGCCAAGTTTGACTTTGCCCATGCGGATGCGTTTCAAACCGATGACGCGCAGGCCGACAAGTTCGCACATGCGGCGGATTTGTCGTTTTTTGCCTTGTCGCAAAATAAAGCGCAACTGGTCTTCGTTTTGCCATTCGACTTTGGCGGGACGCAATTTTTCTCCGTCCAAACTCAAGCCGTGGTTGAGCAGGGCGAGGCCTTTGTCGTCCAGTTTGCCGCGGACGCGGACGAGGTATTCTTTTTCGCTGCTGCTGTTTTCGCCAATCAGTTGTTTGGCAATGCGGCCGTCCTGAGTGAGTACCAACAATCCGACAGAGTCAATGTCCAAGCGGCCGGCAGGGGCTAAGCCGAATTTGTGCTTTTCGCTGAAAGGGATACGGCTGTCGTCGCCTTCCCAATGGTTGTCGGCGGTAATGAGTTCTGCGGCAGATTTATAGCCTTTTTCTGCCTGCGCGCTGACGTAGCCGACGGGTTTATTCAGAAGGATGGTTACACGCGCTGCTTGTTTTTCATGGGCTTGTTTGTTGAGGTCGATGCGGTCGCGCTCGGTGACTTTTTGACCGAGTACGGCGGTTTGGCCGTTTACTTTGACCCAGCCTTGCTCGATGTAGCTGTCTGCCTCGCGGCGCGAGCATAAGCCTAATTGCGCCATGCGTTTGGAGAGGCGCATGGTTTCGGAATCGTTGTTTTGCATGGTATGGCAATATAGAGAAATGGGAATGTCGGATTATAGCATTGACTGTTTGTCAGGCCGTCTGAAAACTGAATATTTGGGTTTTCAGACGGCCTTTCGTTTGCTATATGTTAAGGAATATTTGGTTTTGAAGTAAAAAATGAAGGGTATATTGTCTGTTTGTGTTAACCTTACGGACGAACTAATCATTTTGTTTTCAGTCGAATTGGGGTTGAAATGACATTTCACTCATGAAATCATGAAGACTATAATGACTGGTCTTTCTGAAGCGCATTAAGGCAGTTTGTCGCTAAAGCAAGCCTTGGTGCATCACGTTTTAAGGATAAATCAATGAAATCGCTCAAATCATTTTTGATTTGGGGCATTGTGGTTTTGGTCGGCCTGGCCTCCTTTACCACTTTGGCCCTCAGTCGCGGCGAGCGTGTCAGTGCGATTTGGATGGTTACGGCCGCCATTTCGGTATACTGCATTGCCTACCGTTTTTACAGTCTTTACATTGCCAACCGTGTGATGCAGCTTGATCCTAACCGTCTGACTCCGGCAGAACGCCACAATGACGGCTTGGACTATGTTCCCACACATAAAGGCGTACTGTTCGGCCACCACTTTGCCGCTATTGCCGGCGCAGGTCCTTTGGTTGGTCCTGTATTGGCAGCGCAAATGGGTTATCTGCCCGGTACTTTGTGGATTATCTTCGGCGTGGTATTTGCCGGTGCCGTACAGGATATGATGGTACTGTTTGTTTCTATGCGCCGTGACGGTAAGTCTTTGGGCGATATCGTGAAACAAGAACTCGGTACTGTTCCCGGCGTGATTGCATCCATCGGTATTTTGATGATTATGGTCATCATTATGGCGGTGTTGGCGCTGATCGTTGTGAAAGCATTGGTTCACAGCCCTTGGGGTACGTTCACCATCGCAGCGACTATGCCGATTGCCCTGTTTATGGGTATCTACACCCGTTACATCCGTCCGGGCAAAATTGGCGAGATTTCCATCGTCGGCTTTATTTTGCTGATGTTGGCTGTGATTTACGGTGAAGATGTTGCCCACAGCTCCTTCGGCCATTGGTTCGACCTTGATGGCATTCAGCTGACTTGGGCGATTATGATTTACGGTTTCGTGGCTTCCGTATTGCCGGTTTGGCTCTTGCTGACTCCGCGCGACTATCTGTCTACCTTCCTGAAAATCGGTACGATTGCAGCTTTGGCTTTGGGTATCGTTATTGTTAACCCGACTCTGCAAATGCCTGCAGTTACCCACTTTATTGACGGTTCAGGCCCAGTATTCTCTGGTGCATTGTTCCCATTCTTATTCATTACCATTGCTTGTGGTGCGGTTTCAGGCTTCCATGCGTTGATTTCTTCAGGTACTACGCCAAAAATGGTGGAAAACGAAACCCACGTCCGCATGATCGGTTACGGTGGCATGATTATGGAAAGCTTTGTGGCCATTATGGCTCTGGCTGCTGCCGCTTCGCTTGATCCAGGCGTGTACTTCGCGATGAACAGCCCGGCCGCGCTGATTGGTACAGATGCCAACACAGCTGCCGAAGTCATTACCACTAAACTGAACTTCCCTGTTGATGCCGCAACCTTGTTGCACACTGCTAGAGAAGTGGGCGAAAACACCATTCTGTCCCGTGCAGGTGGCGCACCAACCCTTGCAGTCGGTATGGCACACATCATGAGCCGTCTGATTCCGGGCGAAGCCATGATGGCGTTCTGGTATCACTTTGCCTTGCTGTTTGAAGCCTTGTTCATCTTGACCGCGGTTGACGCAGGTACACGCGTTGCCCGTTTCATGATTCAAGACTTGGGCAGTATCTTCTACAAACCATTCGGTAATACCGACTCTATCCCTGCCAACTTGGTTGCAACATTCTTTGCCGTGGCATTGTGGGGTTACTTCCTCTATACCGGCGTAACCGACCCTCTGGGTGGTATCAACTCGCTCTGGCCGTTGTTCGGTATCGCCAACCAAATGCTTGCAGGCGTAGCGTTGATTATGTGTACCGTTGTATTGGTGAAAATGAAACGCGACCGCTATGTTTGGGTAACTTTGGTTCCTGCTTTCGGCGTATTGTTTGTAACCTGCTATGCCGGTTTGCAAAAACTGTTCCACAGCGACCCGCGCATCAGCTTCTTGGCTCACGCAGGCAAATACCGCGATGCCTTGGCTTCAGGCGAAGTCCTTGCTCCTGCTAAAGACATTGGCGAAATGTCACAAATCATCTTCAACGACCAAATCAATGCCGGTCTGACCGCTTTGTTCCTGGCAGTTGTCGTGATTGTCGCCGTGTACGGTTTCCGTACCGCCATGAAAGCCCGCAAAGTCGGCTGGCCAACTGCTAAAGAAATTCCAGCAGTGTACCGCGACGGTAAACAGCCGGAGGCTCAGAATGAAGCATAAGCTTGCCTCTTGGTGGAAAACCATCAAGTTGACAGCAAACTTGATGGCCGGTGTCCCAGATTATGAAAACTACGTTGCCCGCCAGCGCAAACATAATCCCAATGCGCCGGTCATGACCGAGCTGCAATTCCAAGACTACTGCCGCAAACGCCGTTGCGGTAGCAACGGCGGACGCTGTTGTTAATGAAGGCATGAAAAAAGGCCGTCTGAAAATACTTTCAGATGGCCTTTTTAGTTCGATAAATTATTTATCTTGAGCGTTTTTTTGTTCGCGGACAACCCATTGGGCAATGTCAGAACCCAATACTTTGGAAGTACGGTTCAAGACGGCACAAGAGCTTTTATAAGCGCCAAACATACCGCCGGAAGAATTGCGGGTAAAGGTTTTTTTGCCAACTTGTTTACCGTCAACATACAAAGTGGCTGAAACAGCCATACCTTTGGCGTGACTGATAAAGGCATTGCCTGCACTCATGGCCGAAGTAATGGCGATATCTGCGTATGTGCCTTGTTTTTTACCGTCACGGACAACCGTTACATCGCTTTTGGCTGCAGTTTCTTGCAAAGATTTGGACATGATGCCGCCCACTTCTAAACACTCGGAAACAATACGGGTATCGATTTCTTCTTCATCGCGGTAAGGGATGCTTTCATCAATATGGACATCCGCGCTGGCGAATGCAGACGCAAACAAGAATGCGGTTGCAAGGATACGGTTAGGAGACATAGTAGGGTACCTGAAATGGAATGTTAAAAAGAGTTGTTATTGTATAACGGCATTTACACTCAATCAACATAAGTTAAATAGGAAAAGATTTTGTTGAAATAGCTGTTATAGCAAGATAATCAAAAGGCCGTCTGAAATACTGCTATTCAGACGGCCTTTTGATTAAGGTATTAATTTGTTCTGGTCAAATAAGGCAGGGGATCGACTGCTTTGCCGTTTAGACGAACTTCAAAATGAAGCTTGACGCTGTCTGTATCGCTGCTGCCCATGGTGGCGATAACTTGACCTGCTTGGACTTTTTGATCTTTTTGTACCAAAAGCGTGTCGTTGTGGGCATAGGCGGTAATGGTGTAATCGTTGTGGCTGATTAAAATCAGCTTGCCGTAGCCGCGGACTTCTTCGCCAACGTAGATGACGGTACCGGCTGCGGCAGAACGGATTTGTTGGCCTTGCGTGCCTGCAATATCTATGCCTTTGCTGGTTGTGCCGTTGTAGCGTTGGATAATGGAGGATGAGGCGTTATCGGTCGGCCATTGCAGGTTCAATCGGTTGATCGGAGTAACGGCAGTAGTTTGGCGTTGCTGTGTTGCGGTGCTGCGTGGGGCGACATGACGGCGGACGCGCAATACTTGACCGACTTCGATTTGTGAGGCGTTGGGAAGATTGTTCCATGCAACCAGTGTATTGACGTTTTGTCCGTAGCGTTTGGCGATTTGGGTCAGGGTATCGCCGGGGCGGACTTTGTAGTAGCCGTCGGGTACGGCGCGGTTGGAAGAGGTATTGTTGCCGGCGCAGGCTGCTAAGACGGCAATGGTGCTGATGAGTGCCAGACGTTTCAAGGCCGTCTGAAAGGTGGAAATAAAGTTTGTATTCATGGGTTGTTTCTAAATGTATCGTTATGCTGTGTATGATAGATAGGAAGAGTTGAAAAAGGTTCACTCAAAAGGCATGGAATAAACTGCATAAAGGCAGTATATTAACATTGAAAATTTGTGAATATGTCGGCATATTTTTTTATCATTTTGATGATAAAGGATTTTTTTGATAAGGTAAAAGAAAGTGAAAGTTTTTTCAGACGGCATTGAATAAGGCAATAAAAATCCCCTGCCGGGATAAACGGGCAGGGGATTTTTGTATTATCGAACTTATTTGTTCAATTCGTTAGCCAGATACAGCCAGGTTTCAATAACGGTATCAGGGTTGAGCGATACGCTTTCGATACCTTCTTCAACCAGCCATTTGGCAAAGTCCGGATGGTCTGATGGACCTTGACCGCAAATGCCGACGTATTTATTTTGTTTGCGGCAGGCAGAGATTGCCAAGTGCAACATCACTTTAACGGCAGGATTACGTTCGTCAAAGGAGTCGGATACCAAGCCGCTGTCACGGTCGAGGCCGAGGGTCAGCTGGGTCATGTCGTTAGAGCCGATGGAGAAGCCGTCGAAGTATTGCAGGAATTGTTCTGCCAATACCGCGTTGCTTGGCAATTCGCACATCATGATCAGGCGCAGACCGTTTTTGCCGCGTTCCAAACCGTTTTCTTTCAGGGCTTTAACAACAGCTTCTGCTTCACCCAAAGTACGAACGAATGGAATCATGATTTCGACGTTGGTCAAACCCATTTCATCGCGAACGCGTTTCAAGGCTTTACACTCGAGTGCGAAGCAGTCTTTGAAGTTATCGGCTACATAACGCGCTGCACCACGGAAGCCCAACATTGGGTTTTCTTCGTGAGGTTCGTAGATGCTGCCACCCACCAAGTTAGCGTACTCGTTGGATTTGAAGTCAGACATACGAACGATGGTTTTGCGTGGATAAACCGAAGCAGCCAAAGTTGCCACACCTTCCGCGATTTTATCGACATAGAAGTCAACAGGAGAAGCGTAGCCGGCGATGCGGCGGGTAATTTCAGCTTTCAACTCGTCGTCTTGTTTGTCAAATTCCAACAAGGCTTTAGGGTGGATACCGATTTGACGGTTGATAATAAATTCCATACGTGCCAAGCCGATACCTTCGCTAGGCAGGTTGGCGAAGCTGAATGCCAATTCAGGGTTACCAACGTTCATCATCACTTTGACAGGGGCTTTAGGCATGTTGTCCAAAGCAACATCGGTAACTTGTACGTCCAGCAGGCCGGAGTAGATGAAGCCGGTATCGCCTTCGGCACAAGATACGGTAACTTCTTGGCCGTCTGAAAGCAGATCGGTAGCATCGCCACAACCTACAACAGCCGGAATACCCAATTCACGCGCGATAATCGCTGCGTGGCAGGTACGGCCGCCACGGTTGGTCACGATGGCAGAAGCACGTTTCATCACCGGTTCCCAATCCGGGTCGGTCATGTCGGTAACGAGTACGTCGCCTGCTTCAACGGAATCCATCTCGGAAGCATCTTTCACCAAGCGAACTTTACCTTGGCCAACTTTTTGACCGATGGCTCGGCCTTCGCACAAGACGACTTTTTCGCCGTTGATAGAGAAGCGGCGCAGATTGCGGCTGCCGTCTTCTTGAGATTTCACGGTTTCAGGACGCGCTTGCAGGATGTAGAGTTTGCCATCCAAGCCGTCGCGGCCCCATTCGATGTCCATTGGGCGGCCGTAGTGTTTTTCGATGGTCAGCGCGTAATGAGCCAACTCGGTTACTTCGGCGTCGGTAATGGAGAAGCGTTGACGGTCTTCTGCAGGTACATCAACGTTGGTTACAGATTTACCGGCTTCGGCTTTGTCGGTAAAGATCATTTTGATTTGTTTCGAACCCATGGTTTTGCGCAGGATAGCCGGTTTGCCTGCTTTCAAAGTAGGTTTGAATACATAGAATTCGTCAGGGTTTACCGCGCCTTGTACGACGTTTTCGCCCAGGCCGTAAGAAGAGGTAACGAAAACGACTTGGTCGTAACCAGATTCGGTATCGATGGTAAACATCACACCGGAAGCACCGCTGTCAGAGCGCACCATGCGTTGTACGCCTGCGGAAAGGGCAACGATGTCGTGTTCGAAGCCTTTGTGGACACGGTAAGAAATGGCACGGTCGTTGTACAGGGAAGCAAATACATGGTGCATGGCTTCTTTAACGTTATCCAAGCCATTGATATTCAGGAAGGTTTCTTGTTGGCCGGCGAAAGAAGCGTCCGGCAAGTCTTCTGCTGTTGCGGAAGAACGTACGGCAACGGAAATGTCCGCACCGCCGGCATCAGCAACCATTTTGTTCCAAGCTGTTTCGATTTCAGCATCCAGCTGGTCAGGGAACGGAGTATCCAAAATCCATTGACGGATTTCTTTACCCACGCGCGCCAACTCGGCAACGTCTTCAACATCCAGTTGTTTCAGGGCTTCGGAAATACGCTCGCTCAGACCATTGTGAGCCAGGAAAGCACGATAAGCTTCGGCTGTGGTTGCAAAACCGCCGGGAACGCGCACGCCTTTTTCAGTCAGTTGGCTGATCATTTCGCCCAAAGAGGCATTTTTACCGCCCACTCGCTCAACGTCAGTCATACGCAGGTTTTCAAACCAAATAACGTAGTTTTCGGCCATTTGTGTGTCCAATCCAATCCAAAAAATGTTAAAAAAGAAACAAATCCGCCTGCTTATTGTAGCCATTCGTTTGATGGCTGTCATGTGTTTTATCTTTTTAAAAATCACAAATTCGTCTGTGATATTGTGCTTTTCAGGCGTGTAGCCTTCTGAAATGTGAATATCAGATTCATGTTTTTACGTGTTATCTTCTTGTTAAATATGGAAAACAAAATAAGTTAATAAATTTGATAAACAAGATTTATTTTGCAATTTTAGAATAAAATTCTACAAAATAGAAAAAAATAAAATTTTGTGCCAATTTAAAAATTGTTCAAATTTGTTGTAATCCTGTGTAATCTGTCGGGAATCGCTTTATTGCAAAGGCTGTAACTGCTATGATTGCCGTCTGAAACGTTACCCTCAAGAGGATTCATTATGACTGATCCACGCCAAGTCTTCTATATTTCCGACCGAACCGGCCTGACCGCTGAAAATATCGGTGAAGCCTTGCTGAACCAATTTGGCAATGTTGAGTTCAAACGCCATACCTATCCGTTTATCGATACGCCTGAAAAAGCGCGTGCTGTTGTAGACAAAGTCAACCAGTCAGCTGAAAAATTCGGCGTGCGCCCGATTGCTTTTGTCAGTGTGGTCAATGACGAAATCCGTGAAATCATCAAGAAAGCCAATGCGTTCCATATTAATTTCTTTGAAACCTTTCTCGGTCTTTTGGAAAAGGAACTCAATACGGAGGCGGTTGCCGCCCGGCAGGGGCACCACAGTATCGGCAATACCCAACGCTATGATGCGCGTATGGAGGCGGTCAATTTTTCACTGAATCATGATGACGGCGTCAGCGATAAAAACCTGCAGGAAGCGGATGTGATTTTGATGGGCGTGTCCCGTTCCGGCAAAACGCCGACTTGTCTCTATCTGGCCTTGCAATACGGTATCCGTGCCGCCAACTATCCATTGATTCCTGATGATTTGGAATCCACAGATTTGCCGCGTATGGTCAAGCCTTATAAAGACAAGCTGTTTGGTTTGACCATTCAGCCTGAACGCTTGCAGGCAATCCGTCAGGAGCGCCGTCCTAATTCGACTTATGCCAAAATCGATACTTGCCGCAGCGAGATTGCCGATGCGCAAAATATGTTCAAACGCCACGGTGTGCCGTTTACCAATACAACCGATAAATCTGTGGAAGAACTCGCCGTTCATATCTTGCAGGCTTGCAAGCTGAAACGCCGTTTCTAAATGAAATGATAAAAGGCCGTCTGAAATTTCAGACGGCCTTTTTTTATTTTGTGTATTAAGTCTTAGGCAGGGTAACACCGGTTTGTCCCATGTATTTGCCGTTGCGGTCTTTGTATGAAGTTTCGCAGACTTCATCGCTTTCAAAGAACAAGACTTGAGCCACGCCTTCGCCGGCATAGATTTTGGCAGGCAGGGGGGTGGTGTTGGAAAACTCAAGCGTAACGTAGCCTTCCCACTCTGGCTCAAACGGGGTAACGTTGACGATGATGCCGCAGCGTGCGTAAGTGGATTTCCCTAAGCAGACAGTCAGGACGTTGCGCGGGATGCGGAAATATTCGACTGTGCGCGCCAAAGCAAAGGAGTTGGGCGGAATGATGCAGCAGTCATCTTCGACTGTAACGAAGTTTTTCGGGTCGAAGTTTTTCGGGTCGACGATGGTGCTGTTGATATTGGTGAAGATTTTAAATTCATTGGCACAGCGGATGTCGTAGCCGTAGCTGGATGTGCCGTAGGAAATGATGCGTTGACCGTTGGCCTCTTTGATTTGGTTGGGCTCGAACGGCTCAATCATGCCGTGTTCTTCGGCCATGCGGCGTATCCATTTGTCGGATTTAATGCTCATGGTGGTTGTCCTGAGGTAAGGGTTGTTTGGAAATTCTTTGAAATCAACACGACAGCCTTTAGACAGGCTTGTCAATTGATGTTTCAGACGGCCTAAAAGCTGGATAAGGCCGTCTGAAAGGCTGTTTATTTGGTTTTGGAAGCAGATTTCTTAGGCAGTTTGACTTCTTTAATCATACCGTCTTCGCATTTCATGATGAAGACTGGTGTGCCGTTTTGGGAGGCAGTAAAGTTTCCGTGCGCCCTGCCTTTTTTGAACACGCCCTCCAGCGTCATATTGCGTAATTTGGCGCTGTTGGAGGAGAAAGGTTCGATAAAGGTTTCGCCGTTGCCGGAAACGGTATATACGCCTTTGCCGTCAAATTTGCCGTTTTTAAATGTGCCGACATAACTGCGGCCGTCTTGGCATTTCCATGTACCTTTACCGGACGGTTTGCCGTCTTTGCCGACATCGCCATCATAAGCGCAACCTTTTTCCTGATAAGGATTGATGGTTTCAGCAATGGCAGGCGTGCCCAGCATGAAGGCGATAGGGAGTAGGGCGAGGTATTTCATCATTCATTCCTTTTTGCAGGCAGTTTCAGACGGCCTGATATTGGGATTCAAAAGTCAGCAGGGTTTCAGCAATATGGCGTGGCAATATGGCTAAAGCGTGTTCGCGCATAGACGTAGGGATACCGTAGCAGGCTTCGGCAATACTGCCGGTAATGGCCGCCAAGGTATCGCTGTCTCCGCCAAGGGAAACTGCCAGTCGGATGGCGTGTTCAAAATCATCGCTTTCAAGAAAGGCAGTAATCGCTTGAGGCACGGTTTCCTGACAGCTTTCGTTGAAATGATAATGCGGGCGGATTTGGTCGCAACTTTGGCTCAAGTCGTAGCCGAATTGTCGTGTAATGTTTTCTTTAATTTGCGCTTTGCTTATACCAGTACGCGCCCAAAAGATGGCGGCGGCTACGGCTTGCGCACCTTTAATGCCTTCCGGGTGGTTGTGCGTTACGATAGCGGATTGTTCGGCAAAATGCAGGGTTTCTTCCAATGTGGCAAATGTCCAACCAACGGCAGAAACACGCATGGCCGAGCCGTTGCCCCAGCTATTATAAGGTTCTGGATCTTTCCATTCTATCCATTGTGAGAAGCGGCCGCCATATGCGCCTTTAGCGCAGGGATATGCCCTACACCAGCCTTGTAAAATAGAGGCCAAATTATCGTTGCAGCCTTGTAAAACCCAATCGGCGATGGCAACAGTGCAAATCGTGTCATCTGTAAAGTCGCTGTCGGGGCTGAAAATGTCAAAATCGGTGTGACGGTAGTTGTCAAACTCAAATCGTGATCCGGCAATATCGCCGATGACTGCGCCCAACATCATGACATCCTTTCTGATACTTCTATCGTCGTTACCGTACCGTCTGCCAAACGGCTGTTGGCAGGTACAAATACCACCATCAGCGTAGGATTTCCACGTGCCATCATCGGCATCAGACTAAGCGGCATATTTGGATCGGTTTTCTGAAAGCGTATCCGTTCATCACCTACACCAAACAACCTGTTTGGATGGCTGTGTGCCGCCTCATCCATTCCGGCCTGCAGGATTTTTTGTTTTTCGGCCGGAGTTTTACCGGTTAGCAGGCTTGGATTGGTTTTCTCAAAGAAGTTAGATTTTGCCAGCGTCCAATAAGTATCACCGGGCTGCCCGCTGGGGTTTTGGGTTTTCATCTTATGGGCAAAATAATCAACAGCCTGTTGCTGGTTCATTGCCTTGATTGCTTCTGTATTTGAGCCGTATTTGGTTTCTTTTGGGTTGTTCCGCAAATCAAACTGAAAACGGTTGTATTCGGCTTTTCCTTCTTCATAAACAAATCTTCGTGCATATTCATTCGCTGTTATATTGCGATTTCCATCAATATCAAGATCAAGCTTGGAAATGGTTTTCGACAAACCATGTCCTAACTCATGAGCCCAATCAGAAGCAGTCAGATATCTTTTGTCTGCCGTACTGAATACAATACTTCTATTTTCTTTACTGCCAATTAGTTTGCTTTGGAA
Organism: Neisseria sp. P0008.S004; assembly: GCF_051962755.1. Taxonomy (NCBI): domain Bacteria; kingdom Pseudomonadati; phylum Pseudomonadota; class Betaproteobacteria; order Neisseriales; family Neisseriaceae; genus Neisseria; species Neisseria sp. P0008.S004. Next base: position 73,961 of record NZ_JBQCUZ010000008.1, on the reverse strand, counting down.
AAATATGCCGGAATATTTAGTGTATTGCTTGAATACTCCCTAACCCCCATTGATTGATAAAGTTATGGGTTTGCCCCAGTAAAATTGAATCCCGAATAATCTGATTAACTTCCGAAACAGGCATCCCTAATTTTAAAAAATGCTGCCGGATTTGTGCTGTTGTAGCCATACCATATACCTTTAAAATTAAATACTATCGACTATCTGATAAGAAAGATGCTGGAAATATCATTAATGCATTTGTCTGTTGGATGCTGAAATAATATTCCTGCACCTTTCTCCTCCCTTATAACCAAATGTCTATCACTCCCGATCAAATGGTTGTTTTCATCTACTGCTACTTGTTTTACTACCGTATACCTAGGAAAAACTTGTTCTGTTCCATTGTTAAAGCATACGCTGACCGGGCTTAGGATATGAGATGAAACATAGGGTTTCGGCAAATCATCAGGATAACGGTCGTCAGGAAACAATGAACGGTATCGTTTTATATAATCAGGCGTTGCTTCGATTTCTAAAAAAGTACTGCCGTCGTAGTTGGTCTGATGCACTACCGTAAAGCCGTCGGTCGGCCGTTTTAGCTTACGCCGCCTGTGTTTGAGCCATTTCTGCCGCTCTGCCTTGTCTTTCCATCTGAGTACCGCCTGTTTTTCTCCGTCAGGCCGCAAACGGCCGGAAAGCCGCAGATAGCGCCGGTACACGGGAACCTGCCACTTTTTCGCTAAATCTTCAGGCGGCATATCAAGCAAACAGGCACTATGCAGCGTGCCGGCCATCTGTCTGAACAAATTCTCGAAGCTCTCTACAGGATAAAGCTGCCCGCAGCCCGTTGCGTCATCCGCATATGCTTGAGAAACAGAGACCGTCTGAATGCCGCTATCGGCATGAGACAAAATGGGCAGCAACATGGCCGGCCACAACAAAGCAGCTAAAAATTTCACACTCATCTCCTTCTTGATAAAAATTATTACTTGCATAAATATTATTCCCAATATTTTTCACTGCAAGCACATTTACACGCTAATTGTTTGTTTTATTTTGATGTTTATATGTTATTGCAAGTTGGGTAGCCCAGGCCGTCTGAAACATGCTTTGTCGCAAAATACGGGCAAGCTGCTACAATACAGCCGCTATGTCGAAACAAAACAAACGGAGAAACGGCATGCCATGAGCAACACACGACAAACACCGGAAATCCCCGCCGCACCGCTGCAAGAATCCCGCGCGTGGTTTGACGCGCACACCGCCGGTTTGCCCGAACCTGCGCAAAAGCTGCTTCAGACGGCCTTGTCGCTGGCCGAGACGCATTATCCTGCCGATGCGGCCACGCCTGCGGGCGAGCCGCTTTTGGCGCACCTTTTGGGTGCGGCGCGTATGGTGAACGAATTGGATTTGCTGCCCGATGCGGTGGCCGCCACGCTTTTGGCCGACATCGTGCGTTTTGTGCCCGACTGGCGTGAGCTGCTCACGGAACGCTGCAACAGTACTGTCGCCGAGCTGGTCAAAGGTGTGGACGAAGTGCAGAAGCTTACACACTTTGCCCGTGTGGACAGCCTCGCCACGCCTGAAGAGCGCGCCCAACAGGCGGAAACCATGCGTATTATATTTCAGACGGCCTTTGATATTTCCCAATCAAAAGGCCGTCTGAAAAATTATTCTTGCCAGCCGCCCAAATAAGAAACCAGTTCTTCCAACATGGTGCTGATGGCTTCGGTCATCAGGATTTGTGAGGCAAAGGCGAGGCTGGCTGCATCGTCGCCGTTGCTTTCGGCTTCTTCTTGCAAAACGTCCAGATACTGGATGCGTTTGAGTGTAAAGTCTTGAGTAAGGATGAACGCGATTTGTTCGCGCCATACCAAACCCAGCTGGGTAACGGTTTTGCCATTTTTGACGTGTTGTACCACTTCATCGGCGGTCAGGTCTTGTTTGGAAACTTTGACGACCGGAACAACATCGCCTACGCCTTTGAGTTCGCAATCGCTGTCCAATTCAAAACCGCCTTCGCAATGGCCTTGCAGCAGCCAGCTGGTCATCAGGGAGGAGGGCGATTGTTTGGTGTTGGGCAGGGCGGCTTCCAAACCACCCAACGCTTCGCGCAGTTTGGTCAGGATATTTTCCGCTTTGGCAGAGGCGGCATTGTTGACCAAAAGATACCCGTGGCGCGTGTCGAAAATCGCCTGTGTGCGGCTGCTGCGCGTAAAGGCACGGGGCAGCAGGTCGTCAGTAATCTGTTCTTTCAGTTCTTGTTTTTCCTTACGGCCTACATTACGCGCTTCGTTGTTTTGGATTTCCAAAACCTTTTCATCCAAAATATCGCGGATGACGCCGGCAGGCAGGACTTTTTCTTCTTTTTTCAGGGCAACGCGCCAAGTGTAATCGGCAGGGAAAACTAGCTCTGGCGAAAAGGAAACCGGCGTGGAAAAGCCTTCGCTAAACCAGTCCAAACCCTGACAATGGGCAAATTCGGATTGCGCCAATTTGTCGGCAAGGACTTCCAATTCGGGCAACTTGTCTTTGTTGAGCGGATAAAAACTGATTTGCTTAAACCACATGGCGAGTTTTCCTTTTTATTAAAACCGGCATTATACAGGGAAAATAACATACGGAAATCGGCAGCCTCTTTAAAAATGCAGTAAAGGCGTTGACAGAAGAAAAGGGTTTCTGTATAGTTCGCGCTTCGGTTACGCGCCCATCGTCTAGAGGCCTAGGACACTGCCCTTTCACGGCGGCAACCGGGGTTCGAATCCCCGTGGGCGTGCCAGAATTCTTAAAAAACGCTCCTGCTTTTGCAGGGGCGTTTTTTGTTTTCAGACGGCCTGTCGCTGTGAAAATATCTTTAAATTGGTTTACAATAATGCCATTCTGAATCTTAACGAGAGAAAACAATGTTAGACATCCAATTGCTCCGCAGCAATACCGCCGCAGTTGCCGAACGTTTGGCCGCCCGCGGTTACGAGTTTGATATCGCGCGTTTCAACGCTTTGGAAGAGCAACGCAAAGCCGTTCAAGTGAAAACAGAAGAGTTGCAGGCTTCGCGCAACAGTATTTCCAAACAAATCGGTGCGTTGAAAGGTCAAGGCAAACACGAGGAGGCTCAAGCTGCGATGGATCAGGTTGCCCAAATCAAAGTTGATTTGGAGCAGGCAGCCGCTGATTTGGATGCCGTTCAGAAAGAATTGGATGCTTGGCTGCTGAGCATTCCGAACCTGCCGCACGAAAGTGTGCCTGTCGGTAAAGACGAAACTGAAAACGTTGAGGTCCGCAAAGTTGGCACGCCGCGAGAATTTGACTTTGAAATCAAAGACCATGTTGATTTGGGCGAGCCTTTGGGTTTGGATTTTGAAGGCGGTGCGAAACTTTCCGGCGCGCGCTTTACCGTGATGAAAGGCCAAATCGCCCGTCTGCATCGCGCTTTGGCTCAGTTCATGCTGGACACGCACACGCTGAAACACGGCTATACCGAGCATTACACGCCTTATATCGTGGATGACACCACTTTGCAGGGCACGGGCCAACTGCCTAAATTTGCAGAAGATTTGTTCCATGTTACCCGCGGCGGTGACGAGAGCAAGAAAACGCAATATCTGATTCCGACCGCCGAAGTAACGCTGACCAATACCGTTGCCGACAGCATCGTGGCCGGCAGCGATTTGCCGTTGAAATTGACTGCGCATTCCCCATGTTTTCGTTCCGAAGCGGGCGCATACGGCAAAGACGTGCGCGGTTTGATTCGCCAACACCAATTCGACAAAGTGGAAATGGTGCAAATCGTTCATCCGGAAAAATCATACGAAGCGCTGGAAGAAATGGTCGGTCATGCTGAAAATATTTTGAAAGCGTTGGAACTGCCATACCGCGTGATCACTTTGTGTACCGGCGACATGGGCTTCGGCGCAACCAAAACCTACGACTTGGAAGTTTGGGTTCCTGCGCAAAATACCTACCGTGAAATTTCCAGCTGCTCCAATTGCGAAGATTTTCAAGCTCGCCGCATGAAAGCGCGTTTCAAAGATGAAAACGGTAAAAACCGTTTGGTGCATACTTTGAACGGCTCAGGCTTGGCAGTCGGCCGTACTTTGGTGGCGGTTTTGGAAAACCATCAAAATGCCGACGGCAGCATTAATGTTCCTGCTGCGTTGCAACCGTATATGGGTGGCGTGACCAAATTGGAAGTAAAATAATCGCTGTTTAAAAGAAAAAGGCCGTCTGAAACTTGGGTTCAGACGGCCTTTTCTATGATTGAGTAATTATTTGTTGTGTTGACGGAAATATTCCCATTCTTCGACAACGGTACCGTCAGGCAAGTGGCACACGCCGTATTCGTTGCCGTCTTTGTCTCTTTTGATTTCGGATTTGCCGCCTTGTTTGACGCAGAATTTGGAAGCCGGATTGGCCACGCCGACGTTAGGAGATTCTTGTTTTTCAGAAGCGGAGCAGGCGGCCAAAGCGGTTGCGGCAGCGAGGCTGAGGATGATGGGCTTGATCATGGTGTGTCTTTCATTTGAAAGATAAAAACAAGCGGATTATAGGGGGTGCTTGCGTTTAATTGAGTTAACCAGATTAAAGGCCGTCTGAAAAGTTTTCAGACGGCCTTTAGTTTAGGAAGTCAAACCAGATTATTTGGCTGCTTCGGCTTTTTCGCCTTCTTTAGCAAAGTATTTGGCGTAAATTTTGTCGTATTCGCCACTTTCGCGTACTTTTTTCAGTGCATCGTTCAACATTTTGATGGTTGCTTCGTCGCCTTTGCGTGCAGCGATACCGTAGTTTTCGATGGTGAAGTCAGGCAGGGAGATGAAATCCAAGCCTTTGGTCGGGTTGTTTTTTACATAGTTGGCAATAACCGCGCTGTCGCTGACTACGGAATCTAGACCGCCGTTTTCCAATTCTTTAATAATTAGAGGAACGCTTTCAAAGCGGGCGATTTTCGGATTGTCGTTGCCCAAGAGTTTGGAAACAGAGAAGTCGCCGGTGTAGCCGGTTACCACGCCGACTTTGGCCATGTTTTTCAGGTCTTCGGAAGAAGCTACTTTTTTGCCTTTTGGAACGAGGACAACTTGGGTGATTTCAAAGTATGGATCGCTGAAGAGCATGCTTTGTTTGCGGTCGTCAGTGATGGTTACGCCGGACATAACGATGTCCACGTCGCCGTTGTTCAAAGAAGGGAAGAGGCTTTCCCATGGCTGGTGTTTGAATTCGACTTTGAAGTTGCCGGCTTTAGCCATGGCGTCCATCAAGTCAACGTCAAAACCTTCTACTTTGCCGGCAGAATCCAAAGATTCAAATGGGGCAAACTCGGCGTTAGAGCCGACACGGTACACTTTATCGGCAGGAGCAGAGGCATTGTTGCTTTGACCGCCGCAGGCAGTCAGGGCAAGGGCGGAGCAAGCGAGGGCAGTGGCCAGCCATTTTTTCATGTTCATGATATGTGCTTTCTTAATAAAATGTTAACGGATAAAATCTTAGTTTAGCATAATTTTGTGAACAAACTAGCCGAAATCAGTGGTCTTTTTCTCGGAAAAATGCGTAGGTTACGTCATGGAAGAGGTCGGTGTGCGGACTGTCTTCATAGCTCAATTCCGCCAACGCGTCTTCAAAGGCAAGCTGGATGGATTCTACGGCATCGTTGGCCATGTCGGAGGGCAGGGAGCGGATGAGGCCTTTGAGTGCGGTGGCGAGGACGTGGTTTTGCATACGCAAAGCGTCGTTGGCCTCTTCCAGATATTCGAGGCGTTGTTCGATGCTGCTCATGATGTATCCTTGAGTTAAATAAAATAGTGATTATATAGCGAATTAATATTAAAATGTGACGCTTGCGCCGGCTTGCCGGATATGTCCAACCATTGGCCGTATTTCAAGTAATTTTAGGTTTGAAATACGGTTCACAATAAAAATGAAAAAACGAGATTATGGAAAACAACCGTCTTGACCCCACAGCCCTCGAGGAAGAAGACCTGAATTGGGAAAAACGCCTGGAAAGATTGCGTCAGGCACGACAATTCAATACTGAGCCGACTCATGCGCCATTGGTCAAAAAATCGGACGACGCTGTCGATGTTGCGCCCAAAACCGCGCCTAAAAAAGAATATAAACTGGATGCTGACAATCGTGAAAAAGTATTGGAAGAGTATTTGTACCGCTGGCAGTTGGAACACAATACTGCCCTTGCCGACGAGGGCGAGGCAGTGGAAACCGATGCAATGGTGGTTTTGCAGGATAACTGGTTGAGCGCGCAATCGGCATTGCAGGCTGCGGCTTCAGAGCGTCATATCGAATCAACGCGCACCGTCAGACTGAATCCGAAATCAGGTGCCGTAGATTTTGATGCGCCTGAAGTGGAAGAAACTGAAAAACCGGAAAATGATGATGCGGAAGTGGCTGAAGAGGCGGTTTCAGACGGCCTTGAAAAAGAACCGGCCATTAATGTCCATATCAATGTATTGAACCCGCAAGCGATTGGCCGTCGGGAGGTATTCTGCGTTTCTGAAAAAGATTTGACCGAGCGTCTGATTAAGCGTTTACGCCCCCATGTGGCCGATGCGGTCAATGGCATGATTCGGATTGCCGTGCAAAAACAAATGGCCTTGTTCACTTACCAGTTGCAGCAAATGCTGAACGAGCAGGCTCCGGGCTTGGTGGAAGATGTGTTGGAACACAACGTCAAACGTATTTTGGACGATATGAAGACCGAAATGAAATACCGCCGTTGAGTATCTGGGCTGTCTGAAAAGCTTCAGACGGCCTTCGGCGTAAATTTCCCTTAAAATTTTACGAAGCGTGTATAATAGTGGCTCACGTTTTCGTGATAAATATCCTTTCTAAATAGTTGATATGCCCGATGCAGAATCGGGCATTTTTTTTGAGATTGTTATGAATAAAAATAAAATCATTGTATTGCTGATTGCTTTGGTTGCCGTATTTGCCTATAACAAAATGCAAAACAAGCAGCCGGTACAATCGCAGAATCACCAGAAAATAGAAGCCGTTCAGAAACAAAATAATGCGGGCAAAAAGAATGCCGATACGGCTCAGCAGCAAATCGGTTCGGACAAGGAATCAGCCGAAGCGGTTTTGAAACAGGCGTTTGAAAACGAACAAAGCGATATTCAGGTTGAGGGCGAGGGCACGGTATGGAAAACCCTGCCGGATGACAACAAAGGCACGCGCCACCAACGCTTTATCTTGAAGCTCTCCAGCGGCCAGACGCTTTTGGTGGCACACAATATCGACCTTGCCGATAAGATTAAGGGTTTGAAAAAAGGCGATAAAGTAGCGTTTTACGGCGAATACGAATGGTCGGAGCAGGGCGGTGTTATCCATTGGACGCATCATGACCCGGCAGGCCGTCATGAAGACGGTTGGCTGAAGCACGGCGGACAGGTTTATCAATAACCGTTCAGACGGCCTCCTGCTTGAAAGATGACAGGAATAAGCGCAAAATGTTAACAAGTTAAACAGACGGAAAATATTGTTCCGTCCATTGGAATACACAGTAGATTGGAGAATAAATGAACAAAAAACTTCATCCGCAAACGCTGGCCATCCGGGGCGGCAAAGAGCAGACCGAATATCGTGAACACAATCAGGCGCTGTTTTTGACCAGCAGCTTCATGTGGGAAAGCGCACAACATGCGGCAGATTTGTTTTCCAAAAAAATTAAAGGCTTTACCTATACCCGTACAGCCAATCCGACTACTGCCGCTTTTGAAAAACGCATTGCTGCATTGGAAGGCGCAGAGCGCGCGGTAGCCACTTCGACCGGTATGTCCGCGATTCAGGCAGCGTTTTTTACCTTCTTGCAAGCTGGTGATCATGTTATTTCCAGCCGCAGTCTGTTTGGTACGACTGTTGGTTTTATCAATAATATCGTAACTAAGTTCGGCATCGAGGTCAGTCATGTGTCGCCAACCGATTTGAACGAGTGGAAAGCCGCGGTTAAAGACAATACCAAATTGCTGTTTTTGGAAACGCCGTCCAACCCTTTGGGCGAAGTTGCCGATTTGGAAGCTTTGGCCGAACTGGCACACAGCATCGGTGCGCTTTTGGTAGTGGACAACAGCCTCTTGTCGCCAGTCGGCTCGCAGCCTTTGAAACACGGTGCGGATATTTCTGTTTCTTCCGCAACCAAAGCGATTGATGGTCACGGCCGCGTGATGGGCGGCGTGTTGGCCGGTTCGGAAGAATTGATGACGCAAGTTGCCATGTATTGCAACTCTTGCGGTTTGGCGATGTCTCCGTTTAACGCATGGCAGCTGTTAAGCGGCGTGGAAACTCTGTCGCTGCGTATGGAAAAACAATACGACAATGCGCTGAAAATCGCGCAATGGTTGAAAGAGCAACCGCAAGTCCAAGCCGTGTACTACACCGGTTTGCCCGACCATCCGCAAGCCGAACTGATCCGCAAACAGCAAAATGGCGGCGGTATCGTCGTGGGTTTTGAAGTTGCAGACCAAGAAGAAGCATGGAAAATCGTGGACGGCGTAGAACTCTTTTCCCGTACTGCCAACCTCGGCGATGTGCGCTCGACCATCACCCATCCGTGGACAACCACGCACGGCCGGATGCAGCCTGAAGAAAAACTCGCCGCCAATATCCGCCCGGGCTTGATACGCCTCTCTGTTGGTTTGGAACACATCGACGATTTGATTGATGATTTGCAACAAGCATTGAACAAATAATCTAAAAACAAATTGCAGACGGCCTTAAATTTTAATAGGCCGTCTGAAAGCAATTAAACACACATCTTAAGAATAAAAGGAAAAAATAATGTCTGAAGCAGAATTCGCCTCGTGGGCAATGAAAATCCTCCTCACCGGCCTGATTATCTTTTTGGGCTTTATCGTTTGGAACTTGGGTAAAGAATCCAAAGCCGGCAAATTCGGCATTGCCATGCTCTTCTTGGTTTTGGGCTTGGGTGTGTTTGGATTCGTATTTAAAGAGTTGCTGATTAGCTTTTTGGTATTGCCAAAGTAAGCAGAAAGTTTATAGATAGAACAAGGCCTTCTGAAAAAATGTTCAGACGGCCTTTTGATTTGAAATTTAAATTACGCCCAATTCTTGCAAGCCGCGCAAGACGCCATCTTCATCAACACTTGGGCAGACGAATTGTGTGGCCGCTTTGGCTGCTTCTTCGCCATTGCCCATGGCAACGCCAAAGCCGACGGTTGACAGCATTTCCAAGTCGTTGAAGCTATCACCGAATGCCATCACTTTGCTCATATCAATGCCCAGTTTTTCCACTGCGTGGGTGATGCCCCGTGCTTTTGAACCTTCTTTGCGCAGCAGGTCCACGGCATATTCATGCCAGCGGACGGATTTGAAGCCGTGTTGCTGGGTTAGCGGTTGCAGGATTTTTTCTTCTTCTTTATCCACAAATACCAACATTTGATAAACAGGCTGTTTTCGGAAATATTCTTTATCCATCAGGAAGTTGGGCAGGATATGCGATAAGCCTTCGGCAACGCGCGGCGAATGGGAGGAAACGGCAATTTCTTGGTTGTTGACGAATGCGTAGTCTATTTTATGTTGTTCAAGCAGGTTGATGGCTGTTTCGATGTCGGCAATGTCCAAGGGGTAGCTTTGCAGGGGTTCGCCGTGAAAGGAAATATATTGGCCGTTGATGGTAACGAGCATGTCGATACCGCATTCTTGAATCAAGGCTTTGACTTTGGCGGGAATGGCGGCTTCCGGACGGCCGGTGGCAATGGCAGTCAAAATGCCTTTGGCTTTCAATTCGTGCATGGCTTTGGGAACTGAGGGACGCAGGGTATCCGTGTATTTGCGGTAGAGGGTGTCGTCGATGTCAAAGAAGATGATTTCAGGGTTGTTCATGGTTTACTCGTTGGGCTGGGTATACACAGCTTTCATTGAAAATTGTGTGAACAGCTTGTGTATAAATTGGTTTAGTATTTGATTGCTATTATAAAAATAAGTTCTGATTAAATTTTAGGCAGATTTTTATTTTGGGAATAAAGCGGAAAGTTATTCACAATAGGCCGTCTGAAAATTTGGTTTTTAGACGGCCTTGTTTTAAGCAATCAAACGGATATTTTCTTTGTCTTGCCTGAATTTGTTTTTAATCACGAGAGGCAGGCTGCTGTCGAAATACCAGCTGCCGTCAGGCAATGCCAACGCACCGCCGGCGCAGAGCAGGGTAATGCTGTTTCCGGTCAGGGGGTCGGTTTCGGTAATTTCAATTTCGTGCGCTTTGCCCCAATCGGTTACGGGGAGTAGGGCGGCAAGCTCGGTAATGCGTTGGTTTTGATGTTTGATGCCGTTTGGCTGGCGGCAGTTGCCATTGCATTTTCCGACGGCCTCAACTGGGCAGGGTTCTCCCTTTGCGTAGCTGGTCGGCAAAATGTTGAGCGAATCTGGGCAGAGCCTGTGTTCTTGCGACCATTGTGTCAAGGCGCGTTTGGCTGCTTTTTTGTGGGCAAACAAACCGTATGGACGCCAGTTTCTGGTGCCGCTGTTTAACAAGACAATGCGTGCTTGAAGGCTGCCGTGTTCGTCCGCGATAAAGCGGACGGTAGAAAACGATGTGGACTTTTCAGACGGCATCAGTTGGTATTCCTGCATGGTCTGTGCTTTGAGCCATAATGTATGAAGCTGTCCGACTGCCGGAATAAAACGGATGGAGGCCGCAGCTTTGATGTGCGGTGGCAGTTTTTTGCTGTGCAGCAGGGTAGCGGTTTCACTGTATGCGCGTTCGTGTGCTTCAATGGATTGGGCTTTGCCGAAATGGTCAAACCAAACCAATACACCGTAACTGTCGGGCAGGGCATAGAGCTGTTGGGCAAGCGAATCAGGCAGCCAAGTGGGCAACATTTTCGGATTCATCAATACACGGACGTGTTCGTCCCATTGTTGATGATTTTTTTCTGCTAGACTTAATTCGAGATAATCACACAATGCGGCAACATCGGTCATGGCACGGTGGCGGTTGGCCGTCCGAATGCCGGTGCGTTCGATAATGCTGTCGAGACTGTGTTTGTAAAATTCAGGATACAGGCGACGAGACAGTTGAACCGTACAGAGCGAGGGTGCGGCAAAGTCAGTATGGATACGGGCAAACTCGTGGCGCAGGAAGGTGTAGTCAAAGCGGCTGTTGTGTGCAACAACCACTGCACCTTGCAACAGCGGCAACAAATCGGCTGCAATATCGGCAAAGACAGGCGCGTTTTTCACCGTTTCATCATGAATTCCGGTCAGCCTGGCAACAAATTCGGGAATGCTGCGGCAAGGATTGACCAATTGCTCGTAATGTGTGGCGCGTCCTTGCTCAAAACGAACAAGGGCGACTTCCGTTATCCTGTCTTGATAGAAATTTCCACCGGTCGTCTCCAAATCCACCACAACCACAGGCCGTCCCAAACGGGAAAATGCTTCGGATAAGAGCGGCCAGCGTGCGAAATCTGACATTTTATTCTCTGTAAATTCAATAGCAAATGCGCATTTTACACGCTGTCTGCAAGTTTTCCAATTAAAACGCTTGACAGTAAACAGCCCTCTCTTTATAATTCAAATCTTTGTTGATGCACCCGTAGCTCAGTTGGATAGAGTATCTGGCTACGAACCAGAGGGTCGGGCGTTCGAATCGCTCCGGGTGCGCCACAGAAAATCTCCGCGCCCATCGTCTAGCGGTTAGGACATCGCCCTTTCACGGCGGTAACCGGGGTTCGATTCCCCGTGGGCGTGCCAGTTTATTAAAAAGCGCAATCTGTTTCGGATTGCGCTTTTTTGCGTCTATCGGTTTTGAAATGATTTGAACCTCTCTTTTTATCTACTAACGCTGGTTGGCATTTGTCATAATATACTAAAAGCATTTATTATTGCATATCTAATAATCATAATTTAAGGGAAAACGTTCATGGCGTGGCAGTTTGTGTTGCCTGCCTGGGTGGTTGGTGTAGTGCTTTCGTTTGCGCTGCCATTTGTGCCGCTATGGTGGGCTTGGTTGTCTGTAATCATTGGCGCGCTTGCGTTGTGTCGAAGATTTGCTGTGGCTTGGTTGGTGCTGGCCGTCTGTATGGGCATGGCGTTTGGTGTGTGGCGGACCGGGCTGGTGTTGGCTGGTCAATGGCCTGCAGGGGAAGTGGCTGCTCAAGTTTTGACGCTTGAAGTGGCGGATATGCCGCGTGATGATGGTCGGCGTGTGCAGTTTGCGGCAAGGGCTTGGGATGAGCGTGGGCAGGCTTTTGATTTGATGTTGTCGGATTATCAGCGGCGCAATTGGACGGTGGGCAGTCGGTGGTCTGTATCGGCACGGGTAAGGCCGGTGATCGGTGAAGTGAATGTGCGCGGTTTGAACCGTGAAACATGGGCTTTGGCCAATGGTATCGACGGCATGGGTACTTTGGGGCGCGACAGGAAACTCGTGCGGCAAGGCGGCGGTTTCGGTTTGGCTAATATGCGTGATGCGGTAAGCCGAAGTTGGCAGGGAACGGCGGACAAATATCCTGAGTTTTCAGACGGCATAGGGCTGATGCGTGCTTTGAGTATTGGCGAGCAATCGGCGTTGCGGCCGCCTTTGTGGCAGGCATTCCGGCCTTTGGGGCTGACGCACTTGGTCAGTATTTCAGGCTTGCATGTGACGATGGTGGCGGTATTGTTTGCCTGGCTGATCAAGCGAATTTTCCGTTATTTGCCGTGGATTCCGGCGAAACCGCGTGTGTGGATATTGGCTGGTGGTGTTGCTGGTGCTTTGTTTTATGCGCTTTTGGCAGGTTTTTCCGTACCGACGCAACGCAGTGTGTTGATGTTGGCTGCGTTTGCGTGGGCATGGTGGCGCGGAAGTGGCGGCTCGGGCTGGATGGCGTGGTGGCAGGCTTTGGCCGTTGTTTTGTTGTTGGACCCGTTGGCTGTATTGGGCGTGGGAACTTGGTTGTCTTTCGGTTTAGTTGCTGCTTTGATTTGGGCTTCATCAGGCCGTCTGAAAGAGTTGGGTTGGCGTTTGGCTGTACGGGGGCAATGGGCGGCAACGGTATTGTCGGTGGTATTGCTGGGCTATTTGTTTGCTTCGTTACCTTTGCTCAGTCCGTTGGTTAATGCCCTGGCTATTCCTTGGTTTTCTTGGGTGTTGACGCCGTTGGCTTTGCTGGGTTCGGTTTTTCCCTTTGAGCTTGTCCAGTCGGTAGCGGCATTTTTGGCGGAATATACTTTACGCGGTTTGGTATGGCTGGCTACGGTATCGCCTGAATTTGCCGTCGCAGCGGCGCCTGTGCCTTTGCTGGTGTTGGCGATGATGGCAGCTTTGCTGTTATTGCTACCTAAAGGAATGGGCTTAAAACCTTGGGCATGTCTGGTTTTATTGGGCTTTGTGTTTTACCATCCTGCCAAGCTGGAGGAGGGGGTAGCAAGAGTTATGGTGATGGATGCAGGACAAGGTTTGTCGGTGTTGATACAAACGCGTAACCGCAATCTTTTGTTTGATACGGGAACGGAGCAAGTGGCGCAAACAGGTATTGTGCCGAGTTTGAACGCTATGGGCGTGCGCCGTTTGGACAGCCTGATTTTGTCGCACCATGATATTGATCATGACGGCGGTTTTCAAAGTGTAGCGGCTGTCGGTGCTGATAAATTGCTTGCCGGACAACCTGAGTTTTATCCGAATGCAGAGTTTTGCCAAGAAGACAAATGGCAATGGGACGGCGTAGATTTCGAGTTACTCAGGCCGTCTGAAAATGCAGGCAAGGAAGATAATGACCAAAGCTGCGTATTGCGTGTCGTGGCAAACGGCAAAGCCTTGTTGATAACCGGCGATTTGGGCGTGAAGGGCGAGGCCGGTTTGATTGAGAAATACGGCAATGCGCTGTATAGCCAAGTGTTGGTATTGGGACATCACGGCAGCAGCACGGCTTCGTCAGGCAGCTTTCTGCATACGGTTTCGCCACAATATGCCGTGGCATCCAGCGGCTATGCCAATGCCTACAAACATCCGACCGTTGCCGTACAAAATCGTGTCCGCGCGCACGGTATTACTTTGTTGAGAACGGATTTGTCAGGCGCGTTGGTGTTTGCTTTGGGACAGGACGATATATTTCAAGGCCGTCTGAAAAAGGATAAGTTTTATTGGCAGAAGAAACCGTTTGAGTAAAAAGGCTAAAAGGCCGTCTGAAAGACTTTTCAGACGGCCTTAATATTTTTCATTGACGGGCATTATCCAAATTTTGTGTGAATCCAATTGTGGATAGTTTGGTTTGATATTTGATAATAAAGAATAAATTAATTGTGATGAAAAAATAGGCAGTTTAAAAATAGGGTAATAATTACAAAGTTATTAGTAATAATCGGTATGATGTTCTGTATATCAAGCAGAGCCTAAAGCAGCACAGAGTTTGCACGTTTCTACAATGAAGATGCTGCGCAGCTGACAGCCGCCAATATTATCGGCTGATTGTTATTTTAAAGTTTAAGGCCGTCTGAACCTGATATTTCATGTTCAGACGGCCTTAAACTTATATAATATCCGACTCATCTGTTTAAAAAGGCAATTTCCATGCACACCATACGCACCAAAATTTGCGGCATTACCCGACCTGAAGACGCGCTGACTGCGGCCGAATTGGGTGCGGATGCCATCGGGCTGGTGTTTTACGCCAAGAGTAAACGGGCAGTGAGTATTGAGCAGGCGCAGGCGGTTGTGAAAAATCTGCCGCCGTTTGTATCGGTGGTGGCCTTGTTTGTGAATGAAAACGAGCAAACCATCCGCGAGATTCTGCGTCAGGTGCCGATAGATATGATTCAGTTTCATGGCGATGAAGACGATGATTTTTGCCGTCGGTTTGACCGCCCGTATTTGAAGGCCGTGCGTGTACAGTCCGCAGCCGATTTTCAGACGGCCTGTGCCAAATTTCCGAATGCACGCGCCTTGTTGTTTGATGCTTATCATCCGACCGAATACGGCGGTACGGGACAAAGTTTCGATTGGACCATGTTGCACGGCAATATCGGCAAACCGTGGATACTTGCCGGCGGATTGACTGCGGAAAACGTTGCCGAAGCGGTAAAAATCAGTGGCGCGGCGGCGGTGGATGTGTCCGGCGGCGTGGAGATCTCCGGTGGGGTTAAGAGCAGGGAGAAAATGGCGGCGTTTATTCAGGCAGTAAAGGCCGTCTGAAAATTTGTTTGAATGAAAAACAACCGGAATACAGATATGCAAGAGTCAATCGTTGAGTCCCACCCCTTCGCAGCCTTGTTGCCTCCGCAGGCAACGGTCATGATGATGGGGACGTTTCCGCCTAAAGAAGAAAAACACGCGATGCAGTTTCATTATCCGAATTTTCAAAACGATATGTGGCGTGTGTATGGGCTGGTGTTTTTCGGCGATGCGGCGCATTTTCAAAAGCAGGGCGAAAAAGCGTTTGATGCCGATAAAATCAAAGCGTTTTTGAGTGAAAAGGGGATTGCATCCTGTCCGACCGTATTGAAGGCAATACGCGAACATGGCAATGCTTCGGATAAGTTTTTAAAAGTGATAGAAACTGTCGATTTGGCGGCAGTATTGGCGCAAATGCCCGAGTGCCGCCATCTTTGCACCACTGGCGGCAAGGCAACCGAAGTTTTGTTGGAGATTCAAGGCAGCGGCATGAAAATGCCGAAAACCGGCGAAACAGTGCCGTTCCCCTATGCAGGGCGTGAGTTGACCCTGACGCGTCTGCCTTCGACTTCGCGTGCCTATCCTTTGAGTTTGGCAAAAAAAGCAGCGGCGTATCGGGCTTTTTTTGAAATGGCTGGATTGACTGTTTTTCAGGAGTAGGGCGATGGATCGTTATGAAATCTCTTTAATGGTGTTTATGGCTTTGTGGTGGCTTTTTAATGTCGTCTCAGTGTGGCTGAAGGCCAAAAAATGGCACATCAGGGTATTGTTGGGCGGAACGCTTTTGTATGTGATACAAATATCTGCAGTCATTATGTCTGTTAACGGCCTTAATTGGATATTTTTGAACGTAAGTACTATAAATACCAATGAGTTGATTATTGCTTTGCTTGTGCTTAACTTTCTGGGTTGTTGGTTGCTGGCGCTGTGGCTGGGGATGTTGGCATTGAAACTATGCCTGAGAAACAAAAACGAAGAAAAATATATCGCGCCTCCGTTGGGTACGGCATTGATTGCAACATCGAGCTGTACGCTGTTGTTCCTATTTTGTCTGCTGATATTATTATTCAATTAGTTGCCGACAAGATGAATGGAAAACAGCTATAATTGCTGACAATTTTTACTTTCAGACGGCCTTTTACTGAATCAGGCCGTCTGAAACCATAAAACGAACAAGGAAAAATCCCATGAAAAATTATCACGCTCCCGACGAGAAAGGCTTTTTCGGCGAACACGGCGGCCTGTACGTTTCCGAAACCCTGATTCCGGCATTGCAAGAATTGGCAGAAGCCTATAAAGCAGCGAAAGAAGATCCTTCATTTTGGGAAGAGTTCCGCCATGATTTGAAACACTATGTCGGCCGTCCCAGCCCTGTTTACCATGCCGCGCGCTTGTCCGAGCATTTGGGCGGCGCGCAAATCTGGCTGAAGCGTGAAGATTTGAACCACACTGGCGCGCACAAAGTGAACAACACCATCGGTCAGGCTCTGCTTGCCCGCCGCATGGGCAAAAAACGCGTGATTGCCGAAACCGGCGCGGGTCAGCACGGCGTGGCTTCTGCTACCGTCGCCGCACGCTTCGGCATGACTTGTGACGTGTACATGGGCGCGGACGATATCCAACGTCAAATGCCGAATGTGTTCCGCATGAAATTATTGGGTGCGAACGTGGTCAGCGTTGACAGCGGCAGCCGTACTTTGAAGGACGCGATGAACGAAGCCATGCGCGAATGGGTGGCGCGTGTGGACGATACGTTCTACATCATCGGCACCGCCGCCGGTCCCGCGCCGTATCCCGAAATGGTGCGCGACTTCCAATGCGTGATCGGCAATGAAGCCAAAGAGCAAATGTTGGAAGCCATCGGCCGCCAACCTGATGTTGCCGTTGCCTGCGTGGGTGGCGGCTCGAACGCCATCGGTTTGTTCCATCCCTATATCGAAGAAGAAAACGTACGTTTGGTCGGCGTAGAAGCCGGCGGTTTGGGTGTGGATACCCCTGACCACGCCGCACCGATTACCAGTAAAGCCCCTATCGGCGTATTGCACGGTTTCCGCAGCTATTTGATGCAGGACGAAAACGGTCAAGTCTTGGGTACGCACTCCGTTTCCGCAGGCTTGGACTACCCAGGCATCGGCCCGGAACACAGCCATTTAAACGATATCAACCGCGTGGAATACACCGTTGCCAAAGACGACGAAGCACTCGAAGCCTTTGACTTGCTCTGCCGTTTCGAGGGTATTATTCCTGCGCTGGAATCCAGTCACGCAGTCGCTTGGGCAGTCGCCAACGCGCCGAAAATGGGCAAAGACCAAGTGATTCTGGTCAACCTGTCCGGTCGCGGCGACAAAGACATTAATACTGTGGCGAAACTCAAAGGCATTGAGTTGTAAGCCTTATTGATTGAGCAGTAAAGGCCGTCTGAAAAAGCTGGATTTCAGTCTTTCAGACGGCCTTTGTTTCCGTAATGATTCAGCGTAGTATTTTATCCGCGCAAACTCTATCAAGTATCGGCGGCTAAGGAAATTTATCCTTCCAAACTGCGTGTGTACGCTTTCTAAACCGATTTATTCAAGTTATCCATCACCATGAAACATTTAGCAATCCATCTAAAACTATTGGGCATGGCGGCGTTTTGGGGCGCATCTTGGCCGATGGGGCGGATGCTGGGACAGGCGCTGCCGCCTTTAACGGGCGGTATGCTGCGCTTTTTGACGGCGGCAATCTTGCTTTTGGGCTGGCTGTTTGCACGGTATCGATTGCGTACTTTGGCGGTTTTGTCGCGCAAACAATGGCTTGGATTGGCACTGGCGGCGGCATTCGGCGTATTTGGTTTTACTGTGTTATCTATGCTGGGTTTGCAGCGGATTCCTGCTTCAAGGGCGACGGTGTTGGTTACGTTTAATCCTGTGTTGACGATGTTTTTTGCGGCTTTGCTGTTTGGCGAGAAGCTCAACGGCAAGATTGTGTCGGGCATGTTGTTGGCAGTGGCAGGCTCGATATGGGCGGTTACGCATGGCGAGATTGCGGCATTTTTATCGGGCGGCGGCATAGGGTGGGGCGAAGTTCTGGTGTTTTGCAGCCTTTGCTGCTTGGTTACTTATACGATGATAGGCAGGGCGGTGTTGCAGGGGATTGATGCGCTGACGGTTACCGTGGCCACCGCTTGGCTGGGTGCAATGATGTTGCTGCCGCCTGCGTTGGTTTCAGACGGACTGCCGTTTGGCATGCTTGCCGAAATGGACGGCAGGGGCTGGTTTGCTTTGATTGGCCTGTCTGTCGGCGCAACGGTCTTAAGCTATGCGTGGTATTTTGAAGGCGTGAAGACTTTGGGCGCAGGCAGCGCGGCGGCGTACATCACTTTGGTTCCGGTATTCGGCATTTTGTGTTCTGCTTGGTTTTTGGACGAGGCATTGCATGTTTCCTTGGTTGTCGGCTGTTTGGCGGCGGTGGGCGGATTGGCGTTGATGCAGTACGGAAGACGTGCCGTCTGAAAAGGTAAATATGTTATATAATAATGAAACTGATTAAACCATTGTTTTCAACATGTCCGAACATTCCTCCCTGCTCGATTTCGACCGCGCCCACCTGCTCCATCCCTATACATCTATGACCGATCCGTTGCCTGTTTATCCGGTGCGACGAGCGGAGGGTGTACACATCGAATTGGCGGACGGCACGCGGCTGATTGACGGGATGTCGTCTTGGTGGTGTGCGATACACGGTTACAATCATCCCGTTTTGAATCAGGCGGTTGAGGCGCAGATTAAGCAAATGTCGCATGTGATGTTCGGTGGTCTGACGCATGAGCCTGCGGTGGAACTGGGTAAATTATTGGTCGAGATTTTGCCACAGGGACTGGACCGTATTTTTTATGCGGACTCGGGTTCGGTTTCGGTAGAGGTCGCGCTGAAGATGGCAGTGCAATACCAGCAGGCGCGGGGGCTGAAGGCGAAGCAGAATATCGCGACGGTGCGGCGCGGGTATCACGGTGATACTTGGAACGCGATGTCCGTCTGCGATCCGGAAACAGGGATGCACCATATTTTCGGCAGCGCGTTGCCGCAGCGTTATTTTGTCGATAATCCGAAAAGCCGCTTCGACGATGAATGGGACGAGGCGGATTTGCAGCCTGTCCGCGCCTTGTTTGAAGCACATCATGCGGATATTGCCGCCTTTATTTTGGAACCGGTCGTGCAGGGCGCGGGCGGCATGTATTTTTATCATCCGCAGTATCTTCGCGGTTTGCGTGATTTGTGCGACGAATTTGATATCGTGTTGATTTTTGATGAAATCGCCACCGGCTTCGGGCGAACGGGCAAGATGTTTGCCTGCGAACACGCAAATGTCGTGCCGGATATTATGTGCATCGGCAAGGGCTTGAGCGGCGGCTATATGACGCTGGCGGCGGTAATCACTTCGCAAAAAGTCACCGAAACGATTTCGCGCGGCGAAGCGGGCGTGTTCATGCACGGGCCGACGTTTATGGCAAACCCGCTGGCGTGTGCCGTAGCCTGCGCTTCGGTCAAACTGCTTTTGTCCCAAGATTGGCAGGCAAATATCCGCCGCATCGAAAGCATCTTAAAAGGCCGTCTGAAAGCTGCGTGGGACATTCGCGGTGTGAAAGATGTTCGCGTTTTGGGTGCTATTGGGGTGATTGAGTTGGAAAAAGGCGTGGATATGGCGCGTTTTCAAGCGGATTGCGTGGCGCAGGGCATTTGGGTGCGCCCCTTCGGCAGGCTGGTATATCTGATGCCGCCTTACATCATTTCAGACGACCTCTTAACCGAACTTGCCGACAAAACCGTGCACATTTTGAAGGAACACAACAAATGAAAGGCGTTTACTTCGTCAGCGGCATTGATACGGACATTGGCAAAACCGTCGCCACCGGTGTGTTGGCAAAACAATTGTTGCAGCAGGGCAAAAGCGTGATCACGCAAAAGCCTGTGCAAACTGGTTGCCAAGACATCGCTGAAGACATTGCCGTCCACCGTAAAATCATGGGCATACCCATGCAGGAAGTCGACAAGCAAGGGCTGACCATGCCCGAAATCTTCGGCTATCCCGCCTCGCCCCATCTCGCCGCCCGTCTTGACGGCAGGGCTTTGGATTTGGACAAAATCCGTACCTCCACTCAAGAGTTGGCGACGCAATACGAAATCGTCTTGGTCGAAGGCGCGGGCGGATTGATGGTTCCGCTGACGGAAAATCTGTTGACCATTGATTATATCCGTCAGCAAGGCTATCCCGTCATCCTCGTTACCAGTGGACGGCTCGGTAGCATCAACCACACCCTGCTCAGCTTTTCCGCGCTCAAACAATACGGTATCAGCTTGTATAGCCTGATTTTCAACCATATTCACGACAGCAAAGATGAAACCATTGCAGGCGATACCTTGGAATATCTTAAAGGCCGTCTGAAAGATGAGTTTCCCGAAGCCAAATGGCAGGAGTTGGCCAAAACAGAGGTGTCAGATGGAGCTTGATATACCGTGTGGCACGCTTTGTTCGTATGCCGAAGCTTCAAGTCTTTTGTCGTCTAAGGCCGGACATTTGCTGACCGTTTCTTCGCTAACCGCTGCTTTACGTGCTTCCGGTAAGGATTTTTCAGTCGAGCCCGTGTATTTGGGTTTGACGAATTGTGCGGAAAACGGAGACGAAATCTTTGTACGCGATGTTTTGCTCAAACTGGACGGCGAAACAGTGATACAAGCCAGAAGCGCGTGCCGACCGGACAGCAGTCTATGGACAGAATTATTAGATTGCGGAACGCAGCCTTTGGGCGAGCGCCTGTTTGACGGTACATTGCCGTTGAAACGTTCGGATTTTGAGTTTCTTCGTTTTGAAGATTCCGACTATCCATCTTTCAGACGGCCTGTTACCGCGCGCCGTTCGTATTTCGATTGGAACGGCGAAACATTGGAATTAACAGAATATTTCTTATTGAAATTAATAGATTTATACCGCTAAGGCTGTCTGAAAATAAAACCGTTTACCGATGTTTGTCATAATTCTGATATAATACAATAAATTAAATTGTTAAGATCTGTTTGATTTCAGACGGCAATAAATTATAATAAGAGCTAAGGCTCTAAAAAGCCTTTCCTTCCGAATCGACACATAAACAACGACACATTACATCAATGAACATAAGGCGCTTTTTTCTACAATTTCTACCGCGTTACGCTGTCGGACGGATGGTGATATACGCCAAACTGATGCGCGTCGACAAACCCATTGGCACACTGCTTTTGCTGTGGCCGACTTATTGGGCATTGTGGATTGCGTCTAAAGGCGTTCCTGACGCGGATATTTTTCTTGCCTTTAGCGCAGGCACATTTTTGATGCGCAGCGCAGGTTGCGTGGTAAATGACTTTGCCGACCGCAATTTTGACGGTGCAGTAGAGCGCACTAAAAACCGCCCGTTTGCCAAAGGTTTGGTTTCTAAAATCGAAGCGCTGCTTTTGACCGTCATGTTGTGTCTGATGGCAGCTTTATGCTTGGTGCAGCTCAACCGCTTTACTTGGCTGATGAGCCTTCCGGCCTTGTTCCTGGCCATCACATATCCCTTTACCAAACGCTTTTTCCCGTTGCCGCAGTTTTATTTAGGACTGGCATTTTCGTTCGGCATTCCCATGGCCTTTGCCGCCGTGCAAGGCCGAGTGCCTTCCGAAGCGTGGCTGATGTTTACCGCCAATGCCTTATGGACGTTGGCTTACGACACGATTTATGCCATGGCGGACAAAGAAGACGATTTGAAAATTGGCATTAAAACTTCGGCAATCACATTTGGCCATCACGACATTACTGCCTCTATGCTTTGCCATTTTTGGTTTACGGTATTGATGGCGGTGTTGGGTATCAAAATCGGTGCAACTTGGCCGTATTGGTTGATATTGCCGATAACTGTTTATTGGCAGTATCAGCAATATGTTGTCATCCGTACGCGCAATCGCCAGTTGTGCTTCCAAACGTTTTTGGCCAATAACCGCATCGGTTTGGCGTGGTTTTGCGGATTGGTCTGCCATTATTTCTGGGTATTTTTGGTTTCCAAACTGTTTTAAAAAAAGAAGTTGGGGCCGTCTGAAAAGAAGGGGAAAAGGGGTATGCCGGGCATACCCCTTTTCATTTGAATCATAGTTTGGCTATTGATAGCATTTTTACTTTAAATTCAATATAAGCAAGCAGTTGGATTATTTTTAGCTCGTTAAAAAATATCAAGAACAACATGGAAAATGTTAGCAGGGCGAGTGTAAATTACGCCTTCAGGATTGAGATTTGCACCGACAATCGGTACAATCCTATTGTTTTGCGACATTTAAAAGAGATACACATGAGCCTGATTGGCGAAATTTTACCTTTGTCCCATATCGTTTTGGATTTGGAAGTCAGCAGCAAAAAGCGTCTGTTTGAAGAGGCCGCCCAGCTGCTGGAGAATGAAGCAGAATTACCGAATACCAACGTGTTCGACTGCCTGTTTGCCCGTGAAAAGCTTGGTTCGACCGGTTTGGGGCAGGGGGTGGCGATTCCTCACGGCCGTCACGCATGCGTGAAAAAAGCCACCGGTGCGTTTATCCGCACCAAAGAGCCGGTTGCCTTTGATGCGCCCGACGGCAAACCCGTTTCCTTGATTTTCATCCTGCTTGTGCCTGAAAACGCTACCGGCGAACATTTGGAAGTCTTGTCCAAACTGGCCGGCAGATTCTCTCAAAAAGCCATCCGTGAAGCATTAATGGCCGCAACTTCTGCCGAAGAAGTACGCACACTTCTGACCGAAGAGTAATTCATGCCCAGCATATCCGTCCGCCGCCTGTTTTCCGACAATCAGCACAAACTCGAACTTGCTTGGGCTGCCGGCAATTCTGGCGCGGACAACCGTATCGGTGTCGAAGCCGATAAACCCGTCTTGGCCTTGGTCGGCCACTTAAACTTTATCCATCCCAACCAAATTCAAGTTGTCGGCGTAGCTGAAGCCGAATATTTGCGCCGCTTGGAGTCGGGCGAGCTCAACTACGATTTCGGAGAGCTTTTCGACATCCCCATGTCTTTGGTCATTGTCGCCAACGGCTTGCCGGTATCGCCCAAATTGCGCGATTATTGCCATACCAACAGTATCCCCTTGCTGACTTCCAAACAGGAAAGCCCGCACCTGATGGACGTTTTGCGGATTTATCTGCAACGGACATTGGCAACTTCCACCATCAAGCACGGCGTATTTTTGGATGTATTTGAAGTGGGCGTACTCATTACCGGACAATCCGGCTTGGGTAAGAGCGAATTGGCATTGGAGCTGATTTCGCGCGGCCACAGCCTGATTGCCGATGATGCGGTCGAACTTTTCCGTACCGGCCCGGAAATGCTGGAAGGCCGTTGCCCGCCTATGCTGCGTGATTTCCTCGAAGTACGCGGTTTGGGCATACTTAATATCCGCCATATTTTTGGCGAAACCTCTATCCGTCCGAAAAAAATCCTCCAGCTGATTATCAATTTGGTTCCGGCCGACGACGGATATATGAAACAACTTGATCGATTGAGCATCCGTACCGAAACAGAATCTATCCTCAACGTCAGCGTCCGTTCCGTTACCCTGCCTGTTGCAATCGGTCGAAACTTAGCAGTATTGGTTGAAGCTGCAGTACGCAATTACATCCTTCAATTGCGTGGTAAAGACAGCACCAAAGAATTTCTCGAACGTCACCAAACACAACTCAAAGAAAACGAACAAAATCATGAAAATCGTCCTGATTAGCGGCTTATCCGGCTCGGGAAAGTCCGTAGCTCTTAAGCAGCTCGAAGATTTGGGCTATTACTGTGTCGATAATCTTCCCTTGGAAATGCTTCCATCATTGGTTTCACTCCATATCGAACGGGCCGATGAAACCAAACTCGGTGTCAGCGTTGATATCCGTTCCCGTATTAATATCCAAGAAGCGCAAGAGCAAATCCAATATTTGCGTGACGAAGGACATCAGGTTGAAGTCCTGTTTGTTGAAGCAGAAGAGGGTGTTTTGGTTCGCCGCTTCTCAGAAACCCGACGTGGACACCCTTTGTCTGGTCAAAACCTGACTTTGTTGGAAAGCCTGCAAAAAGAACGCGAGTGGCTCTTTCCGCTTAGAGACATCGCATATTGCATCGATACGTCCAAAATGAATGCTCAGCAGCTGCGTTATGCTGTGCAACAATGGCTCAATATTGAACGTGTCGGTTTGCTGGTCATTCTTGAATCCTTTGGTTTCAAATATGGCGCTCCCAATAATGCCGACTTTATGTTTGATATGCGCAGCCTGCCCAATCCGTATTACGATCCGGAATTACGCCCCTTTACTGGCATGGACAAACCTATTCAAGATTATTTGGGCCAGCAGCCGTTGGTTCAAGAAATGGTTGATGACATCGACCATTTTATTAGCCGCTGGTTGCCGCGCCTGCAACAAGAGAGCCGCAGTTATGTGACGATTGCCATCGGTTGTACCGGCGGTCAGCACCGCTCCGTTTATGTTGTGGAAAAACTGGCCGAGCGCCTCAAAGGCCGTTATGAACTCCTTGTCCGCCACCGTCAGGCTCAAAGCTTGGCAGGACGCTAACTTGCCGTTTCAGACGGCCTCAAAGGAAGAAACCATGAAAAAAATCAGTCTGACCGCATTATCCTTGCTTATCTTGACCGCCTGCGCGACAGAGCCTGTCACTGCTTACCGTTGGCATCGTACCGGCGCGAGCGAAGCTGAAGTTTCCCGCCAAATCAATACTTGCAAATCGCAAGTCCAAAATAGAAATACATACAAGACGTTCGAGCAATGTATGGATGAAGCAGGTTATTACAGCTATGAACATGGCAATCTCTAAATCCGGATTGACCGATTATCCAAATACCGAGGCCGTCTGAAAAAAAATGATTGTTCAGACGGCCTCAGATACGAATAGAAAGAACAAAAAGACATGGCTATCCAATGGTTTCCCGGCCACATGAACAAGGCAAAAAAAGCCATTGCCGAACGCATTAAAAGCGTTGATATGGTGATTGAGATGTTAGACGCGCGTATGCCTGCTTCCAGCGAAAACCCTTTGCTTGCCCAGTTGTCCAAAGGCAAGCCAAAACTCAAAATCTTAAACAAGCAAGATCTTGCCGATCCCGAGCGTACCAAAGTTTGGCTCGAACACTACAACAGCCGCCAAGATACCCGCGCCATTGCGCTTGATTCTTCCGAAACCGGCGCTCATGGCAAAATTACCCAAGCCTGCCGCGCCATGATTCCGCATCGCCAAGGTATCGAGAAGCCGCTACGTGTCCTGATTTGCGGCATTCCCAACGTCGGCAAATCCACCTTGATTAACGGCATGATCGGCAAAAAATCTGCCAAAACCGGTAACGAACCCGGTATTACCAAAGCCGAACAACGCCTTTTCCTTGCAGACGATTTCTGGCTTTACGATACCCCCGGTATGTTGTGGCCGAAAATTATCGTCGAAGAAGGCGGCTACAACCTTGCGGCCGGCGGTGCAGTCGGACGCAACGCACTGGATGAAGAAGAAGTAGCGCTTGAGCTTTTGGATTACCTCCGCCGCCATTATCTGGCCCTGTTGCAAGAGCGCTATCAAGCCGACAAAGATCCAAGCAGCCATTGGGACGATACTTCTTGGCTGGAGTGGATTGCCAAGAAACGCGGTGCGGTTTTGAGCGGCGGACGGATCAACTACCAAAAAGCCGCTGAAAATATCCTGACTGATTTCCGTGAAGGAAAAATCGGCAGAATCACGCTGGAAACGCCAAACCAATGGGAAACTTGGCTGAAAAAAGCCAGACAGAAAGAGGCCGAACTCAAAGCCATTCGCGAAGCCAGAAAGGCGGAAAGAAAAGGGCAGCAGCCTTCAGCCGATTAATCTAAAAGGCCGTCTGAAATCTATTTTCAGACGGCCTTTTGTTGGAATAGGCAATTTAGAGGGCGGTACGGCTGAAGCTGTCCAGGGCTTTATCAGTTTGGATTTGGTTGAACTGCATGATGGTTTTGTCGCCTTGCTTTTCGTCTAATTCGATTTTACGTACCAGCGTATCGCCGTTGATTTCGATACGGTTGAAGATTTGACGGGTAATGGCGGTTTTCGGAGTTAAGGTCAACGTCCATTTTTTCTCGTTGCCGTTTAATTTCAAATCAAATTGTTTTTCCAGGCCTTGGGTATTGCCGCCCAAAAGGTCGAGGAAGAGTTTGATTTGGCGGCTTTGGCCGTTGAGCTTGCTGGCATTTGGGTTGACCCATTGGCTGCCGTTCCATTGCATGATGCCGTCTGAACGCACGCGCAGGGTGGTTTCAAATGGTTTTTGCATTTTCCAGAGCAGGCCTTTTTGTGGGACAAGGGTAAAGCTGCCGCTGGTGGTCATGGGTTTGCTGAGGGATTTAAGCTGGCGTTGTTGGACAAAATTGCCTTGCACGTTTTGCGGTTTTTGCAGGGTTTGTGCCAATTCGGCAGGGGAAAATGCCCACAAAGCCGGAGCGCTGATGAGGAGAGTAAGAGAAAGAATGTTTTTTTTCATTGTGCTTCCATAAGGTTTGAGGCCGTCTGAAAATTCAGACGGCCTTTTATTGCTTTAATTATAAGGCTGACAAGGCCTGATTAAAGGTTGCGCTTGGACGCATCGCTTGTGCCGCTTTTTCAGGATTGGCTGCGTAGTAGCCGCCGATGTCGACCGCTTTGCCTTGTACGGCAGAGAGTTCTTCAACGATTTTGGCTTCGTCGGCAGTCAAAGCGGCTGCCAATGGAGCAAATGCGGCTTTCAGTTCGGCATCTTTGTCTTGCGCCGCCAATTCTTGCGCCCAGTAGAGGGTGAGGTAGAAATGGCTGCCGCGGTTGTCGAGTTCGCCTGCTTTGCGTTTAGGCGATTTGTCGTTCAACAGCAGTTTTTCGGTGGCTGCATCCAAAGTGTCGGCGAGGACTTGGGCTTTGGAGTTGCCGGTTTTTTGCGCCAGATGTTCAAACGATACGGCGAGTGCGAGGAATTCGCCCAAAGAGTCCCAACGCAAGTGGTTTTCTTCGAGGAATTGTTGGACATGTTTCGGTGCGGAGCCGCCAGCGCCGGTTTCAAACATACCGCCACCATTCATCAATGGAACGATAGACAGCATTTTCGCGCTGGTACCCAGTTCCAAAATTGGGAACAAGTCGGTCAGGTAGTCGCGCAGGACGTTACCGGTTACAGAGATGGTGTCTTCGCCGTTTTTCAGACGACCCAAGCTGAACTTGGCAGCTTCTTCGGGAGCGAGGACGCGGATGTCGAGACCGTTGGTATCCAGTTCGGCAAGGTAGGCTTTAACCTTGGCGAGCAGGCTCTTGTCGTGCGGACGGTTTTCGTCGAGCCAGAACACGGCTGGCGTGTTGCTCAGACGGGCGCGGTTGACGGCGAGTTGTACCCAGTCTTTGACGGGCGCGTCTTTGGTTTGGCACATACGCCAGATGTCACCGGCTTCAACGTCGTGTTGCATCAGGACATTGCCAGCTGCATCAATGACTTGAACTTGGCCGTCGGCTTCGATTTCAAAAGTTTTGTTGTGCGAACCGTATTCTTCGGCTGCTTGCGCCATCAGGCCGACGTTAGGAACGGTACCCATTGTTGTCGGATCGAACGCGCCGTGTTCGCGGCAGAAGTCGATGGTTGCTTGGTAAACGCCGGCGTAGCTGCTGTCAGGAATGACGGCTTTGGTGTCTTGCGCTTTGCCGTCTTTGTCCCACATACGGCCAGAATTACGAATCATCGCAGGCATAGAAGCATCGACGATGACATCGCTAGGAACATGCAGGTTGGTAATGCCTTTGTCGGAATCAACCATGGCCAAATCAGGGTTGGCGGCGTAAACGGCAGCGATTTCAGCTTCAACGGCGGCGCGGGTGTCCGCATCCAGTTTGTCCAGATTGGCAAGCAGGTTGCCGAAGCCGTTGTTGACGTTGACGCCTGCGGCAGCCAGTTTGTCGCCGAATTTTTCAAATACAGGCGCGAAGAACACTTTGACGGCGTGTCCGAAGATAATCGGGTCGGACACTTTCATCATGGTGGCTTTCATGTGCAGCGAGAACAATACGCCTTTAGCTTTTGCGTCTTTCACTTGTTCGGCAAGGAAGGCGAGCAGGGCTTTTTTGCTCATTACGGTCGCGTCGATGATTTCGCCGGCTTTCAAGGCAACAGGTTCACGCAGCTCTTTTTTGTTGCCTTGTTTGTCGGTGAACACGATGGATACGGAAGTCGCTTCAGGTACGGTAACGGATTGTTCGTTATGGAAAAAGTCGCCGCTTTGCATGGTGGCAACATGGGTTTTGGAATCTTTGGTCCATGCGCCCATGCTGTGCGGATGTTTTTTCGCAAAGTTTTTCACTGCTTTAGGCGCGCGACGGTCGGAGTTGCCTTCACGCAGGACAGGGTTTACCGCACTGCCTTTGATGCGGTCGTAGCGTTCGCGTACGGCTTTTTCTTCATCGGTTTGAGGATCGGCAGGATAGTCGGGAACGGCAAAGCCTTTAGACTGCAATTCTTTAATCGCGGCCGTCAGTTGAGGTACGGATGCGCTGATGTTCGGCAGTTTGATCACGTTTGCATCGGGTTGTTTCACCAGTTCGCCCAATTCGGCAAGCGCATCGGGTACGCGTTGCGCTTCGGTCAGGTATTCGGGAAACGCCGCCAAAATACGGCCGGAGAGAGAAATGTCGCTGGTTTTGACATCAATATCGGCGTGGCGGGTAAACGCCTGCACGATTGGCAACAGGGATTGAGTGGCCAATGCAGGAGCTTCGTCGGTGTAGGTATAGATAATGGTGGATTTAGTCATGGGATTATTCTCTATGTAGGTTAAGTTTTTCTTTTCGGGCACATCGCGAGAAGAAACGTGCTAAGCCTATTATGGCATATTTCGGCGGATTTGGTTGTTGTTTTGATGTTATTGTTTTTTAAGTTGCGGAAAAGAAAAAGGCCGTCTGA
Source organism: Neisseria sp. P0008.S004 (assembly GCF_051962755.1). Taxonomy (NCBI): domain Bacteria; kingdom Pseudomonadati; phylum Pseudomonadota; class Betaproteobacteria; order Neisseriales; family Neisseriaceae; genus Neisseria; species Neisseria sp. P0008.S004. Next base: position 44,910 of record NZ_JBQCUZ010000008.1, on the reverse strand, counting down.
AAAGACAGCCTAAATATAAGGACTTATCCGATAATCAAAACAGCATTGCTGCCGCCGAATGCGAATGACGAGCTGGCGGCAATGCGTTTTTCAGACGGCCAGCGGCTGTTTTCGTCGGTCAAAGCGATGTTGGGCAGCTCGGAATCGGGTATGTTGTCCCATTGTTGCGGCGGCAGTTTGCCTTCCGGATTGTATTGGCGGTTGGCCATCAACCAGGCAAACGCGGCTTCGATCGCACCGGCTGCACCCAAAGTATGACCGGTGGACGGCTTGGTTGAGGTGCAAAGGGTGTGGTTGCCAAATACTTCGGCAACGGCTCGGCTTTCCATGCTGTCGTTGTGTTGCGTGCCAGTGCCGTGCAGATTGATCCAGCCGATGTCTTCTGCTTTCAAACTGGCTTTATCCAAAGCAGCCTGAAAGGATTGGGCAGCACCCAAACCGTCGGGGCGGGGAGAAGACATATGGTAGGCATCACTGCTTGCACCATAGCCCAGCAACTGCATTTTGCCGTCAAAATCCGCATCGCGCGTCATCACGAAAAATGCGGCTGCTTCGCCGATATTGATGCCGTTGCGGTTGGCAGAAAAGGGCTTGGCGATGCCGTCTGAAAGCACTTCCAAAGAGGCAAAACCATTAATCGTCAGCGGAGAAAGCGTATCCGCGCCGCCGCAAATCACGGCATCACACAATCCGGCACGAAGCAATCGGGCTGCGCTGATGAGGGCGCGTGCGCCGGAAGTGCAGGCGGTGGAGACGGTATAGCGCAAGCCGTCCAAACCGTAAACTTGGGCGATAAATTCGGAGGGCGAAGCCATGGTGTGTTGCAGCTGCTTGAACGGAACATCCGTCCATTCACCACCTTGGATAACGTGTTGGAACAAAGGGATATTTTCATCTGCGCCACTGGTGGACGTACCGGTAACGACAGCAACCCTTTCTTTGCCGTAACGTGCAATGGCCGTCTGAATCAGTCCGTCTATTTGCGAAAGCGCGTGCAGGATAAGCTGGTTGTTGAGGCTGCGATGCGCTTTGGGAATGCTGTCGGGCAGAGGCATCAGGGTTTCTTTGACCGCACCGAAAGCATGCGTTTTGCCTTTTACCCATTGGTCTGAAAAAGTCAGGGGTGTGTTTTCAGACGGCGTGAGTAAGGCATCGGCATGAACTTGCAAGCCGCTGCCCAATGCGCTGGTCAGTGCCGGACGGCTGAGATAAACAGGAGTATTCATGAATTAGTCTTCTGCAATCGGGCTGACCGTCCAGAAAGTTTGGTCGGGGAAGCCGATAAGGAATTGTTCGGAATGGTGGGCGACACACCACAAATCACGCTCGTGGTAGCTGAACACCGCGCCTTTGCCGTCAGGGCAGAAGCCTTTATGAGTGGCGTTTTGTTGGTGGGCTTCAGGGTAAAGCGTGGCGGCTTGTTCGGCGGCCAAAAGCGGCAACAGGGCGGCAAACAGTCGACGCGAATTGGCATTGGGCATCACAAAGCCGTCGTTTTTCCAGCCTTTGGTACTGACCGATTGGCGCGATACCGGCGCTCCCAGTGCATCGGTTTGGACAAAGCGGATGCCGTCTGAATGAGGCTCGACTGCCAAGAGATTGGTTTGAACGGTTTGCCCCGCCGCATTAGTCTGCTCAAGTTTGAACCATTGCCCTTCTTTGGAAAGCAGCGGCAGCGTTTGCGGATGGGGGAGCGAGGTCGCACATGCGGAAAGCAGCAGTGCGGCAAGCAAAGGGATAAATCGCATAAGGTTTTATCTATCGGTCAAAATATTTAATGGTGTGGATGAAGTTTCAGACGGCCTGTTCTGTTTTCAGTCTAGGCCGTCTGAAAGGCATTCGTCCTTATTCTACCTTCAAATCGCCCACCAATGCGGCAAGTGTGGACAAGCGTTGCTCGGATTTTTCCACGAATGGATTGTCTGTATCCCAAGCATAGCCTGCCAAAATAGACGAAATCATGCGGCTGATTTCAGGGCTGCGGTTGGGCGCATAGATGGCGTTTTGGAAGCGGAAATCGTACCAACCGTTTACATAAGTGCGGAACGCGTTCACGCCGATCATCAGTTGGTCGGCAAATTCGGTTTGCCAATCGACGGCTTCGCCTTTGAGCTGTTTGCCCAACAAATCGGCATCCAGTTTGGCAGAGTGCAGGGCAATGGTTACACCGGAGGAGAAGACTGGGTCGAGGAATTCGGCGGCGTTGCCCAAAAGGGCGAAATGTTTGCCGTATAAGGTTTTCACGTTGGCGGAATAGCCTTGGATAGAGCGGAACGGAAAGTCGTTTTCCCAAACGGCTTTATCTAAAATTTCCGCCAGCATCGGGCATTCGTACACAAATTTTTTCAACACGGCTTCTGATTCGCCTGCCAGTTTGTCGGGCGTGCCGACAACGCCGATGGAGCAGCGGTTGTCGCCGAAAGGAATCAGCCAAATCCAGACATCGCGATGTTCAGGATGCGTGTTGATCAGGATTTTGTTGCGGTCGAATTTCGGGCTGGTGATGTTGTCGTCGATATGCGTGAAGTGGGCTTGGCGCGGAGGCAGCTCGGACGGGCTTTCCAAGTCCAAAAGGCGGGGCAGGACACGGCCGTAACCGCTGGCATCCAAAACGAATTTGGCAGTCAGTTCATAGTTTTCGCCTGTATCGGTCGCAACGCTCAAACGTGCCACATCGCCGCTGTTGTCAAACGCGGTTACGCCGTGTCCGAAGCGGACATCGACGCCTTGTTTTGCCGCTTCATCAATCAGGATTTTGTCGAAGATGCCGCGGCGCACTTGATAAATGGTGCCAGGACCGTCTGAAAATTTTTCAGTAAAGTTGAAATCTGTGTAACGGCTGCCCCATGAAAACGCAGCACCGTCTTTAAATTGAAAGCTGGGCTCGGCATGTACTGCATCGGCAAAACCGGCTTCTTCCAACATTTCCATGCAATGCGGCAACAGGCTTTCGCCGATGACAAAGCGCGGGAAATGTTGTTTTTCCAATACGCAAACTTTAAAGCCTTGTTTGTTCAGCAAAGCGGAAGCAACCGAACCTGAAGGGCCTGCGCCGATAACGGCAACGTCAAATTCTACGGACATTTGAAAATACCTTTGATTTTAATGATAAAAAAATGTTTAAACTAGCGTCTGAAGTTTTTCAGACGGCCTCTTACAACGTGACGATAGAAGTTGAAAAAAATATCGCTTCAACTTCAATCGCCTTCATCTTTTGTCTAATTTTTCAACAATGTGCCTGCCAGCCAAATATTGAATGCCACACCGATGGTAACCGTCATGCCGAACGCGGCAACAGCGGGCGTGCTGCTGATGGCGAGCAGGGCAAAGGAAATGGCTGTCGTCGCGGCGGCAAGCAGCATACCGCCTAATTTTGCCGGCGCGCTGTGGTGTGCGGTGGCGGCATAGACGGCATAGTCCACGCCGATGGCGGACACTAAAAGCAGGCCGAACATGGCAAACAGACTGACGGGAATGCTGGCCAAACCGAGTACGGCAACGGTGCAGATGGCGGCGGCCAGCGGCACGGCAAGGATTTTGCTGCCGCGTTTGAAACCGAACATTTTCCATAAAAGCAGCCATGCCAACGCATAGGAAGCCAGTTTTAACCATGCGGCCTGATTGCGCGTGTGGTGGAAAAGCTCGTTTAAGTGGGCGCGTTTGTCTGCCCAATGTATGCCGGAGACGTGTTGCACTGCGGCGTGTACGGCGGCTTCATCGGTCATGCCGTTCAAACGCACGACGGCAGCAAAACGGCCTGGTTCCACTTCACCCAAATACAAGGAACGCCAAGCTTCTGCCAAATCGGTATTCAGGCCGTCTGAAAGCGATAATGGTTGCGTATCGGCGGCTTGCAGCAGGGCATCGCGCACGGTTTTGCGCGGAATACCGATTTCTATGAGCGGTTTCCAGCTATCAGGCAATTTGGTCAATTCGCGCAGGCGGTTTTGCAGTTTTTGCTGTTCCGTTGTCGGCAGGATGAATTGGTCGGGCGATTGGATGCCGGACAGTTTGCCTTGCACAATTAAGGGCTGCAGGGCGCGGCCGAGTTCGGCGGTTTTCTTCAACAGGGCATCTTCGCTTTGTGCTTCGGCCACCAAATATTTGCCGCCAAAATCCGTGCCGCTCAACTGGCCGATTTGTTGTACTTCGGCCAACATCGCGGTCGGCATATTGACCCATTGACGGATGTCGTCACGCCAGTCGCTGCGCCACAGTCCGGCTGCCAGCAAAATTCCGCCTACGATTAACCAGCCGCGTTTGTGCAGGCGGTTTTTCAGACGGCCTGACAAGGAATAGAGCTTTTCGGTTAATGCGGCAAAAGGCACGGTTTTGGCACGGTAGCGGCGAAACAGCGGCGGCAGCCATAAAACGGTGGCACCAAACGCGCCAAATAAAGCGAAGCCTGAAAATACCGCGGTTTGGCGCAATACAGGCAAAGGGGTAAACCACAGCAGTGCGTAGCCCAAGACGGTAATTGTCAGGCTGACAGCAAAACTCGGCAAGACATGTTTCATTGCCGATTCAGCCTGCCAAACGGTCTTTTCAGACGGCCCGAATACCGACGGAGCAAGCCAGTGCAACGGGAAATCCACCAACATACCCACCAGGCTGGTGCCGATGACGATGGTCAGGATATGTACTTCGTTGAATACCAATAAAGCGACCGCCAATCCGGTCAACATACCGGCTGCCAGCGGCAAGGACAGCAAAAATACGCGGCCGCTGCGGAAGACCCACAAAAGCAGCGCAAAGGTCAGTCCAAGTCCGACCATACTCATCAGCCGACTTTCTTTTTCTGCGGCTGCTTTGGATACGGCGGCGAACAATGCGCCACCTGCGCTTAAGGTTTCGGCGCCGTTTTCCGAAGCGATTTGACGGCTTTGCGCCATCAGCGGCAAGAGGGCATCGTTGCCGGAAAATTGATCGCCGCCGGCGAGCCGTCCGCGCAAGAATACCCAAGTTTTGCCTTTGTCTTCGGCAAAGAGCATGCCGTTGTCCATGTCCCACTGCAAACGGCTTTGCGGATTGGCCTTGTTGGCAACAAAGCGTCCGAAGCCCAGCCAGTCTTGTTCTAAAGACAAAGGGGAGGGGGTGGCAAACGGATTGGCCGCGGCTTCTGCCCGAGCCTGAAAATAGGCTTGCGGCTGCTCAAACAGCAGGCGTATTTCGTCTTGCGGCAAAACTGCCAAACTCAGTTTCTGCATATCCGCCCGCACTTTGTCCAAATTCGGCGTCATGCTGCTGTCGACTTGTTCAAATACGCCGCTTTTGCGCCATACGTCGGCAATTTGTGAGGCAGTCTGAAAAGCGGTTTCGGCATCGGTGCTGCCTGCAAGCAAAATGACTTGCGAATTGAGCTGCGCTTCTGCGGCTTTATCCGCGGCCGTTAATAAGGCATCGGGTTGCTGCTCGCTTGGCAATAACGCGGTCAAATCGGTTTGGATGCGCGCTTGTGAAGCAAAGGCATAAACCAAAAACAGGGTAAGAAACAGGATAAGGGCAGTATAGAGGCGGTTTAGGAGGCGAAGATTCATCGTTCAGACGGCCTTTTGCAAATGCTGCTGTTGGTGTGTGGAATAAGTAAAAGTGCAGTAAATTAAATCAGATTATTATTAGTTTGTCAGTTGTTAGATAGTTTGCTGGTCGGTTAAGTCATTGAGCTTGAGTGAGCCGAAAAACTGCCATTGCAGAGCGACGGCTTTTCCCTTCCAAACGCAGGCAAGTGCCATCGTATCCGCCAAAATCGCGCTTGTGCCGTGCCAATCGGTTTGCTTTCCAGCGCGTAAACCGACGGGTTGCCCTGAATCGAAAACATAGCCGACCGATTTCATGTCTGACGGAAAATCCAAATTTGCCGCTTTAATCAAGGCTTCCTTGAAACACCATAATCGGTAAAACGTTTCAGACGGCCAGTTTGCCGTTTCCAAATAGTCTTGTTCTTCCTGCGTGCAGACTAAAGCCGACAGCGCTTTGAAATCGCGCGGGCGGATAAACTCGATATCGATACCGGCTGTTAAGGGCTGAGGCGCACACAATAAAGCGGCAAAGCCTTTGCTGTGGCTCAGCGATACAGTCGGTAAATCGGTTTGCTGTTTTAATGCGCGGCTGACTTGCCAGTCTTGACGCTGCGCCAGTTGAGGCGTGGTAGCCAAACGTTGGGAATCGGCTGCGTTTAGAGACGCATGGTCGTAGCAGGCGGCAAAAGAGGGATCGGCCAGCAGACAGTGAAGGGGTGTCGTATCCATAAAATAGAAAAATGCCAAACTTCATATTGAAGTCCGGCATTTTTGACATTGCTTAGTGGAAGCTGCCTTTCAAAACCACACGGCTGTTGAATGTAGCGATGTGGCATTCGTATTCGTTACCGCCTTTGGTTACTTTGTCAAAGTAGCTAACCAGATGAACGGATTTGGCTTTTTTGCGATGAGCAGTGCTTTGGAAGCGTTTAACCGCGCTTAAGAATGCGCGTTGGCAGGTTTCATCAGGGGTTTTGCCGACTGTGTTGGCAATTTGACGAGAAGTCAAAGTTGCGCCGGATGTACTGCCGTAGTGAACGCGGATGCTAGGATCCAAAACAGATTTAGCTTCGGTAGAGTTTAAAGCTACATCGACTTTACACATATAAATATCGTTTTGACCTTTGCCATGGACTTTATGGCCCTCACCCATGCTACGGCAGGCAGAACCGGCGGCAGTTGTTTTTGGAGTAGAAGTTTGAGAGGAGGAAGTGGATGGTTGGGAATTGCCAGATTGTGAGCAAGCGGCAAGCATCAGGGCGGATACGGCAACCAAAGCAGAAAAACGTAACATACGAACTCCTTTGTAATAATGGGCGTAGAAAAAGTTTACAGAAAACAGAATCATTTTAACATATATGAAAGAAGTATAAAAATAGGATGATGTAAAAAATATTATATTTTTATTTAAATGATTTCATGGCGTTAAGAAAGTTTGAGGCGGTAATGCTTGACGAAGGAGGGCAGAAAGCGTATATTGCGGTCTTCCTTAGGAGTAATGGCTGAGAGGCTGAAGGCACTTCCCTGCTAAGGAAGCATGTGGGGTCAACCTGCATCGAGGGTTCGAATCCCTCTTACTCCGCCAAATATGAAAGACACCGTTTATACGGTGTCTTTTTTATTATCCGGAATTTCTTGGAATCTAAGGCCGTCTGAAAGTGTGAAATGAACGATTTGATTATTCTAAACAAGCCTTATGGCGTGATTTGCCAGTTTTCTGCACATGAAAAACATCAATGCCTTAAGGATTTTGTCGAGAAACCGGGATTTTATCCGGCCGGCCGTTTGGATACGGACAGCGAGGGTTTGCTGCTGCTGACCAATAATGGCCGTTTGCAGGCGCAGATTGCCGACCCGAAATTCAAGCAGGTCAAAACTTATTGGGCGCAGGTGGAGGGTTCTCCTGATGAAGCCAAATTGGATTTGTTGCGCCGTGGCGTAGATTTGGGCGATTTTGTCACCCGTCCGGCCGAGGTTAGGGTATTGGAAGAAGGCGAAGCGGATGTTTTATGGCCGCGCGTGCCGCCGATTCGCGTGCGCAAGTCCGTGCCTGATTTTTGGGTGGAAATCAAAATTTCGGAAGGGAAAAATCGCCAAGTGCGAAGGATGACGGCGAAAGCAGGCTTTCCGTGTTTACGCTTGGTTCGTGTGGCGATAGGCCGTCTGAATCTGTTTGATTTGAATTTGGAATTGGGACAATGGCAGTTTGCGCCGCATCGTCCTTAAATAGAATGAATAAAGGCCGTCTGAAATATTCAGACGGCCTTTTGTTATGGAAAAATTAATGATGTGAATGACCGATTTGGAAGGTCATTGTGGTGTAGTTCGCCTGTTTTTGGCACACGCTTTGATCAGGGAAATCGGCTTTGTGTTCTACGCTGGCCTTCCAGAAACCTTGGCGCAATGGAATGATGCTGACTTCGCCTTTGTCATCGGTGGTATCGGAGAAAGCTTGGGCTTCGGTTTTATGGGTTTTGCTGCGGTCGCTGGTGTCGAAGCCGTCAAATGTGGCGGTAACGGTGGCGTTAGGCAGCGGCTCGCCATTGAAGAGGACGCGGACTTTGAAGCGTTCGCCGACGTGGACGTTAGCAGGGTTGTCCAAAGGTACGATTTCCAAATGTTGGCCAACTTGCTTAGTAATGATAGCGGTATCTGCGCTTTCGTGGCCGACATTGACGATGTTTTTGCCGAACATACGGGTTTGTTCGCAATAGCTTGCATCAGGCATTTCTTTGATGCTTGCCTGCTTCCAGCCTGCGCTGTTTTTTGACCAGAAAGTCGGTTGGTATTCGGCAGTTACCAAGTAGCTGCCGTCTTTGACCGGCAGTTTGCTGCGGTATTGGTAATTGTATGTGCCTTTTTGAATCATGTTTTCTTTGCCTTTTTCAGTCACCAGTTGCATGGGTTTGCTGAAAATGTGCAGGCGGTCTTTGGCGATCGGCTCAAGCTCAGGGAATTCGCCATAGCCCAATTCGGCTTCAAGGTATTCACCGCCATGTGTGTGGGCGGTTTCAACCCAAACGCGATGGGCGTGGGCGGCAGTGCTGAACAGGAAGGTGGATGCGATAAGCAAAGCGGTTTTTTTCAAGATTTCTCTCCGATTTTCGATGTGTAGAAAAGATAGAATAAATCGTTCGTTATAATATAACAAAAATATTTAAATTTAAAGAGAGGCCGTCTGAAAGTTTTCAGACGGCCTTTTAGATGATTGTTTTTTAGGAGGATTATCGAAACGGTTTAGTCCCCGTCACGACAAACGTCAATCGCTTCCTGCAAACTGCTGACGCCGTAGATTTTCAGGTTCGGAAACTCTTTGTCATGGCGCGGCATATTGGCTTTGGGGACGATGGCGCGTTTGAAGCCGAGTTTTTCCGCTTCTTTGAGCCGCTCTTGTCCGCGTGCGACGGGACGGACTTCGCCGCTCAAACCGATTTCGCCGAATGCGACCATTTTTTCGGGCAGCGGGCGGTTACGGAAGCTGGAGAGCATGGCGAGGATGACGGCAAGGTCGGCAGCGGGTTCGCCGATTTTGACGCCGCCGACGGCGTTGAGGAACACGTCTTGGTCGAAACAGGCGATGCCGCCGTGGCGGTTGAGGACAGCGAGCAGCATGGCGAGGCGGTTTTGTTCGAGACCGACGGTGAGTCGTTTGGGGGTGAAACCGTGTGCATCATCGACCAATGCCTGAATTTCGACCAAAAGTGGGCGGCTGCCTTCTTGTGTAACCAAAACGCACGAGCCGAGCGTGTCGTCGCGGTAGCTGGCGAGGAAGATGGCGGACGGGTTGGACACGCCTTTCAAACCGTTTTCGGTCATGGCGAATACGCCCAATTCGTTTGCCGCGCCGAAGCGGTTTTTGATGGCGCGTATCATGCGGTAGTTGGAATGTTGGTCGCCCTCGAAATACAGCACGGTATCGACCATGTGTTCCAGCACGCGCGGGCCGGCAATCGCACCGTCTTTGGTAACGTGTCCGACCAGTATCATGGCGATGCCCATCTGTTTCGCCATGCGCGTCAGCTGGGCGGCACACTCGCGCACCTGCGACACGGAACCAGGGGCGGAAGTGATTTGGTCGGAATACATGGTTTGGATGGAGTCGATGACCACGACTTCGGGCTGATGCTGTTTCAAGGCCGTCTGAATCGCTTCCATGCGGATTTCGGCAAGCAGGTTTACGCCTTCGGTGGGCAGTTCCAAACGTTGCGCGCGCAGGGCGACTTGTTGGGCGGATTCTTCGCCAGAAACGTACAGCACTTTGCGGCTTTGCGCCATTTTGGCGATGGTTTGCAACAGTAGTGTGGATTTGCCGATACCGGGGTCGCCGCCGAGCAGGATGACTGCACCATCGACCAAACCGCCGCCTAATACGCGGTCGAGTTCGCTCATGCCCGTCGGATTGCGCGGCACTTCGGTCGCGGTAACGGCAGAGAGGGATTGGACGGTCGAAGTGTCCGCCGCCCAAGATTGGAAGCGGGCGTTTTTTGGCTCGGGCGCGGCTAGGCTTTCCTGAAGCGTGTTCCACTCGCCGCAATGCGGGCATTTGCCTTGCCATTTCGGGGAAGTGCCACCGCATTCGGAACATTGGTAAATGGTTTTGGGGGCTTTTGCCATGGTGTTTTCCCTATGGATATTTGATGTGTGAAAAGGTCGTCTGAAAAGTGAGGAAGGTTTTCAGACGGCCTTGGGATTATGAATACTTTATTTATAATTTCAAGTATTCATCACTTGTTTAATGCAGCGGCATTTGCTGTTTTTTTGCGGCATAATAGGAAAAATTTACATGGAAGTTTTAGAAAAATGATTTTATTTCAAAAAAGTGATGGTAAGCTTGCCTTGCCTTGCCTTGCCTTGCCTTGCCTTGCCTTGCCTTGCCTTGCCTTGCCTTGCCTTGCCTTGCCTTGCCT
>NZ_JBQCUZ010000008.1:0-34384 GCF_051962755.1 Neisseria sp. P0008.S004 | reverse complement strand
CTTGCCTTGCCTTGCCTTGCCTTGCCTTGCCTTGCCTTGCCTTGCCTTGCCTTGCCTTGCCTTGCCTTGCCTTGCCTAGTTCTCTATTAAAATCCCTTCAAGGTTTTTTATCAAATCTATGCATAGGAGTGAAATCCTATGTTATCTAAACAAATCGCAAATTTTAATTCTTCTGACAATAAACCCAGAATTCTATCTCTATTTTCAGGATGTGGAGGTTTAGATTTGGGTTTTCACCAAGCTGGTTATGAAACTGTTTGGGCAAACGATTTTTCCCATTGGGCTTGCGAAAGTTTCCGTAAAAATATCGGCGATGTCATCGTAGAAGGCGATATTGAACAAATAGATCCTAACGATCCAACTATTCCCGATTGCGACATCATTTTAGGCGGATTCCCTTGCCAAGATTTTTCCATGATTTGGAAACAGCCGGGCCTAGAGGGTGAGCGTGGCAATCTTTATAAAAGCTTTTTACGTTTTGTAAATGCAAAAAAACCAAAAGTCTTTGTTGCTGAGAACGTAAAAGGTTTGTTGACTGCCAACAAGAAAAAAGCCATCCAGCAAATTATTACCGATTTTGAAAATTGCGGTTATTACGTTCAGGCAAAGCTATATAACTTTGCAGAGTTTGGCGTACCTCAATTTCGTGAACGTGTGCTGATTGTCGGAGTACGTTTGGATACAGGATTTGATTTTCATCATCCAGAACCGACGCACAATGAAACTGGCGAAAATGGCTTAAAACCATATGTAACTGCTGGTCAAGCGATATCTAATATTCCACAAAATGTTAGTAATAATGAATTACTAAAAATTAGTGATAAAACACGCCGTATGTTGGAATTAATTCCTGAAGGTGGAAATTTTACCGATATTCCTAAAGATCATCCTTTATATGTGAAAGGTATGATTAGCCACGTTTATCGTCGTATGCATCGTAGCGAGCCATCAAAAACAATTATTGCAGCAGGTGGCGGTGGAACTTGGGGCTATCACTTCCCTGAACCACGTGCTTTTACTAATAGAGAACGAGCAAGGCTTCAAAGTTTTCCTGATGATTTTGAGTTTGTTGGCTCAACGACGGAAGTACGTCGCCAGATTGGCAATGCGGTTCCTCCCCAGGGCGTGGTTGAACTGGCAAAAAGCATTTTACCGATTTTTTCAGGTAACTATGAGAAAGTAGATTTGCATGAGAAATTGGTTGCAGAAAAAGAAGTTTTATTTCATGACCGATTAAGCAAAATTCGAGGAGGGAAACGATGAATACGGTTTTTTCTAATTTCTACCCTGCTCAAATAACGCAGAAAAAGCTAAATGATGTTTGGATGGATCTATTTTTAGATGCTGATGAAGTTTTAATGGCAACAGGTTATGTATCCAATGATGCTGTTATTGAATTACAACGTATTTTGGAACAAAAGACAAGTATCAGAACAGTAGAATTATTGGTCGGAATGCACTATTTGGAAGGATTTTCCCAACCACAATACCGTAGTTTGTGCAGATTGAATGCTTTTTTACAAGCTGAGAAACGTGGGCAAGTATACGTTTCGCCATTTGTTAAATTTCACGGAAAAATGTACTCATTCAAGCATCAAGAACAAATTAATGGCTTGATTGGTTCTGCAAATTTAACGTGTTTTTGGGATAACACCGAACGCACTTACGAAACCATGGTGCATTTGGATGATTTTCAGACGGCATCTGATTTACATTCAGGTATCCGACGGATTATCAAGTTTTTAGGGAAACCTATTAATCAGGCAAGTGAACCGACTATTTTTGCACCGCACAATGTTTATTTGGAAAATTGTATTGGTGTGGAGAAAATTGATGCAAATAAAGTTTCTGAACTTTTTAGACAAACAGCGCAATATCATTTTTTAATCCCTGTAAAGACAGAGCCAAAAAGTAATCTAAATTGTTTTTTTGGCAAAGGAAAAAATCCTAAGAAACCATGGCAACTTCGTTCTTGGTATGAAGTTGAATTAATTGTCCCTATTCAAATCGTCCGTCAAGAGGGTTACCCTACAAATAGAACAGTAAAGATTATTACTGATGACGGTTGGTCTTTTTCTTGCTATTCCAGTTCAAAAAATAAGGGTAGTCGATTATCTACGGAAAATCTACGTTCAGAAGATGATCTAAAAACATTGGGTAAATGGATAAAGGGGCGTTTGGAAATTTCAGGATGTCTAAAATCAGGTGAGCCTGTTACGCCTGAAACCTTGCATCAATACGGCAATGATCACGTTGAATTCCGCTCAACCGATGATCCAGATGTTTGGTTGCTTTCATTCAAGGGGAAAAACTAGATGTTGCAAACTTATCTGAACCAATTAACACTGCCTGAGTTGGCTAATTCTGTTAAAAAGACTGTTGATGGTTTTATGGAAAAACTATCTCAAATTGAACAGAAGAACGTCCAAAACATTTTGCTGTTAGGCAATGTCCAAAGTGGTAAAACCGCTCAAGTATTGGGTATATTGAGTGTTTTGGCTGATTGTGATTTTAAGCTGTTTATTTATTTGACAACCGATAGCGTAGATTTACAGCAACAAACATTAAAACGAGCAAAAACATCATTGGATAAATTTATTATATTATCTGAGAATGATGACAGTAGTTTTACGCAGGTAATGAAGGCAAATAATCCTATTTTGGTTGTGATTAAAAAGAATGCCCGTGTATTGAAACGTTGGCGTAATTTGTTTGCCAGTCAAAGTAGTCTGAAAGGCTATCCTTTGGTTATTGTGGACGATGAAGCCGATGCTGCCAGCCTAAATACTAATGCTGATAAGCCGGATAAAGATGCCAGTACTATCAATAAACTGCTAAATGACATTAAGAATTCCTGTTGTCAAAGCCTATTTATTCAGTTGACCGCCACGCCTCAATCGCTTTTATTGCAACATGAAGAATCTGATTGGCAACCTGAATTTATCCATTTCTTTGAAGCTGGTGAAAAATACATCGGTGGCAACTTTGTCTTCTCTGATCCTCCAAGCTATATCGTTCGCTTTATTGACAGTGAATTGGACGATATGAAAGATGCAAGTGGTGAAATTGCCGAAGGGGTAAAACAGGCATTGCACAGTTTTCTGCTTACTTGTGCAGAGTTTGCTTTATGCGGTAAAACCAATTGTAATTTTGCTTTACATCCAAGTTATAAAATCCAAGATCATCAGGCCTTTTCTCAAAAAATCCAAGCCTTTTTGAATGATTTGGTACAAGCGATTAATAGCGGGGAGAATTTTGTGGACAGCTTTAAAGAAGGCTATTTGGATTTACAAAAGACTAAGCCTGATATTCATCATTTTGAGGAAATTTATGAAAAACTAACAGAACTTTTAGAAAACAAGCAAATTTATACTCTCGTCGTCAACTCGCAGACAGAATCAGATTTTGATTTAGAAAGAGGCTTTAATATTATTATTGGTGGGAATGTGATTGGACGAGGCTTAACTATTCCAAAACTACAAACGGTTTATTATAGTCGCACAGCCAAAAAACCGAATGCAGATACTTTCTGGCAACATTCGCGTATTTTTGGATATGACCGTGATAAATCATTATTACGACTTTATATTCCGTTTGATGTCTATTACTTCTTTGTACAACTCAATCAAGCAAATAATCTGATTATTGAGCAGGCAAAAAAATCAGATGGCAATATTCAGGTTATTTACCCGAAAAACATCAATCCGACCAGAAAGAATGTATTAAAAGCTGATAGTATCAATCAAATGGTTGGTGGTGTAAATTACTTTCCACTTCGTCCGAATGAGAATAACTTGTTGGCTATAAACGGTATTCTTCCATCTGTTTTGATAGATAAGGTACAATCTGATTTGTATCAAATAGACATAGAAGATCTATTCTTGATTTTAGATGAGCTTGGTAATTATGTACCTGATGACTGGGATAAGGAAAAATTTATTGCTGGTGTAGAAGCATTAAAGGCACAACGTCCAAGTTTTAAAACCTATATTTTGATCAAAACCGGACGTAAACTTTCTCGAGCAACTGGCACAATGCTTTCGGAAGACGACCGTAAATTAGGAGAAAAATATCCTAATGATTTATTCCTTACACTTTATCAAGTAGTAGGAAATAAAGACAAAGGTTGGCAGGGAGAAGATTTTTGGTTGCCTAATATTAAGTTGCCATATAAGGGACTGGTGTATTGGGGAGTGAAATAACATAGAAAAGGTCGTCTGAAAACAATCATATCGTTTTCAGACGACCTTTTTTATTGAGAAATAACAGGTTTATTTTTTACTGTCTTTATCTGCATCTTTTTTCGGCGCAGGTTTTTTCGCTGCCAAACCCAAAGATTTTTGCCATTCGGCTGGATTTTTCACCAAGTCCAAGGCTTTACGCAGCTGATCGTCTTTGGCCGGATTTGGAATGCGGCGGCTGGAGATGTCTTCGTCTTTGTCTTTTTTGGACTTGTCTTTATCGGCTTTGGTTTCTGAGTTGGCAGGCGTTTCAGTGCTGCTGTTGACGTCTTGGCCGCCCAACGGATTGCCGATATGGCCGACCAAATCGGCTTCGCGGCTTTCAAAGGCGCGGTCTTTGTCTTTGACTTCAACGTCAGGAACAATGCCTTGTGCTTGAATCGAGCGGTCGTTTGGCGTGTAGTAAAGGGCGGTGGTCAGTTTGACTGCGCTGCCGCCGGAAAGCGGAATCAGGGTTTGCACTGAGCCCTTGCCGAAACTTTGTGTGCCGACGACAACGGCGCGTTTGTGGTCTTGTAATGCGCCGGCAACGATTTCGGAAGCGGAGGCCGAGCCTGCGTTAATCAGGACGGTCATAGGAATGGTTTTCAGCTCGGCAGGCAATCCGGCCAACGGGTCTTTGCCGCTGGTGGTGATGTAGTCTTCGGCAGTTGCTTTGAGCACCATGCCTTCTTTTTTGTTGCGGCCTTTGGTGCTGACAACAGTTACGTCAGGCTGCAGGAAGGCTGCGGATACGCCGACTGCACCGTTGAGCAGGCCGCCCGGGTCGTCGCGCAAGTCGAGGATGATGCCTTTGAGCGGGCCTTTGTTTTCTTTGACAAGGGCTTGTGCGGCTTCGTTAAGCGCGGCAACGGTGCGCTCTTGGAATTGGGAGACGCGGATGTAGCCGTAGTCTTTTTCAAGCAGATGATGGCGCACGCTTTTGACTTTGATGATGGCGCGGGTCAGGTTGATGACGATGGGTTTGTCGGCATTTTTGCGTGAAAGGGTCAGGGTGATTTTGGTACCCGGTTTGCCGCGCATTTTTTTGACGGCTTCGCTGACGGTCAGGCCGCGCGTAGAGGTATTGTCGATTTTGACGATAAAGTCGCCGCTTTTCACGCCTGCGCGTTCTGCAGGTGTGTCTTCAATCGGGGCAACGACTTTGACGAAGCCGTCTTCTTGTCCGATTTCCATGCCCAGACCGCCGAATTCGCCGCTGGTAGATTCTTTCATTTCGGCATAGCCTTTTTTGTCCATATACTCGGAATGCGGATCGAGATCGGACACCATGCCTTTCATTGCGCCTTCAAAGAGCTCGGCATCGGGTTTGTCTTGGTAATAGTTGGCTTTGATTTGGCCGTACACTTCTGCCATGGTGCGGATGGTCTGCACGGGCAGGGCCTCGTTATCTTTTTTGTCTTTTTCGGCGGCAAAACTTTGTACACTCAGGCTGAGGGCGATGCCGCTAAATGCGCCGAGAGTGTAGATTGCAACTTTTTTCAAAGTGGATTTTGTTGACATTCGTTTGACTTTCTTTTTGTGTACGGTAAGCAAAGTGGTTTTTGTTTTCTCTGAACCCGTTGACTTTATGTGATTTAAACGCTTGGAACAATAAGTTTAAGGTAAAAGTTTGTTGTTTAATGTGCTGAACAGGCGTGAAAATCGTGTTTTATTGTAGTTTATGATGAAAATTCAGGCGGCCTGAAGGGGAAAGCCCACTCAGGCCGTCTGAAACATCAGTTAATCCATGAAAGCGGATTCATGACTTGTCCGTTGTAGCGGACTTCAAGGTAAAGGCCGGTTTCGCCCGACGGCAAAGTGCCGCT
The DNA here is from genome assembly GCF_051962755.1 of Neisseria sp. P0008.S004. Taxonomy (NCBI): domain Bacteria; kingdom Pseudomonadati; phylum Pseudomonadota; class Betaproteobacteria; order Neisseriales; family Neisseriaceae; genus Neisseria; species Neisseria sp. P0008.S004. The sequence continues at coordinate 28,335 of NZ_JBQCUZ010000008.1, read as the reverse complement.
GGTGCCAATCTTGCTGCCGGCATTGACGGCGTAGTTTTGGGCGATGTCGATTTCGTTCAGGCCGGAGTAAATGCTGACATAGCCGTCGCCGTGGTCGAGGACGACTACTTTGCCGTAGCCTTCAAGTTCGCCGGCAAAAGTAACCGTGCCTGAGGCAATGCTGCTGACCGGAGTAGGAACGGTATTGTAGAACACGCCTTTCCAAACTTCGCCATCGCCGCGGTCTTGACCGAATAGGCCTGCCAGTGTGCCGTTGACCGGTTTTTTCAGACGGCCTTGCATACGGCTGAAGCTGTTGGCGTTGCTGACGGTAAAGCCTTGGGTGTTCGGGGCTTGCAGTTTCATGTCTTCGTCAGTCAGCGTGGACATGGCGGCGCGTTCGGCTTCGGCTTTTTGTTGGGCGGCAGCCTGCTCTTTGCGGGCTTTTTCGGCAGCGGCCAAGCGGGCTTCGGCGGCTTTTTTACGTGCTTCGGCTTCGGCTTTGCGTTGCTCGGCTTTGCGTTTTTCCAAATCTTTCAAGAGATTGTTGAGGCGTTGTTCGTTTTCTCTGTGGTTGATTTTCTTTTGCGCTTCTTTGGCCATTTGCGCGTTTTGACGGCGGCTTTCGGCTTGTTCGGCGGTATTGGTTACGCCTTGTTGACGCAAAGAAGCTTGGATATTGGCTTGCAGTTTTTTCAGGTAAGCCAATTCATTGTTGATTTTTTGCTCTTGCGCGGCCAGCTCTTTCTGTTGTTTTTCCAAGTCTCTCATGACTTGGTCGTTGGCGTTGTTGATATAACGCGTGTAACGCAGGAAGCGGGTTTTTTGACCGGCATCGGCGTTTTTCAGGAAGAGGGCAACCGCATTGGGCTGGCTGTTTTTATAGTTGCCAGACACAAAACGCGAAATTTGGGCGCGCGTGTTGGAAACTTCGGCTTTCAACTGGTTGGCATCGGCATTGAGTTTTTGGAATTTTTCCCATGCGTCGCGTTGTTTGCGGTTGATGCCGGAGAGGTTGTTGCGTGTTTGTTGCAGCTGTTTGAGCGTGGCATTGACATGGATAATGAAACCCTCGTTGCGTTTGGCAAAGGATTTTTTGGTTTCCATATCGTTGGCGGCGGCAGTTACGGCTGCTTTGAAATCGTTGTCGGCTGAAGAAGCAGCTTTAGGCTCAACTTTAGGCTCGGCTTTTTTGTTTTGCTCTTTGGCTTTTGTGTCTTTTTTAGCGTCTTTTTTGTCGTCAACAGCTTTTTTTGCAGGTTCTTTGGCTTCGGCCTTTTTGTCTTCGGCTGCTTTTTTTCCGGGCTCTTTGGTTTTTTTGCTGTCTTTTTTATCCTCAACCGCTTTTTTGTTTTGCTCTTTGGCTTTGCTGTCTTTTTTATCTTCAACAGGTTTCTTGTCTTGTTCTTTGGCCTTGCCGGATTTTGCGGCTGCGGCTTTTTTGTCTTTTTCCGTTTCTTTAGGCTCTTCGGCTTTGCGGCTGGACTTTTTATTGTCGGCAGTGGCTTCGGCGGCTTTAGCCGTTTTGTTTTTGGCTGAAGCGCGTTCGTTTTTGTCGGCGGTTTCCTTCTCTTTGGCAGCTTTGGCTCTAACCGCTTTTTTGTCTTCCTCTTTTTCTTTTACCGCTTGTTTTTTTGAGGTTTCTTTTTTGACATCTGCCTTAGTTGCTTCTTTCTCTTTTTTTACGAGCGCAGCTTTTTTTACGGCGGCCGCTTTTTCTTTCGGCGCGTCTTTGGCAGCATAGGTTGGCAGGGAGAAACTGAGCAACAGGGCGAGAATGAGGGGTTTGTAACGCATGGTTCGATCTTGCTATCAAAGTAGGAACAATAGGACGGATTATACTGTCTGTCAGGCCGTCTGAAAATAATATCGGGTTGCAATATGGACGAACGGTCTTATATAGTAACGATAGAGTAGGCGGACGGGGTTTAGTCTGCCTGGAAACTGACAGTCTGCATCGACAGGATATTATGAGAAAATATTTATTAGTAGTGTTGGGTGCCATGGTTTTGGCGGCTTGCGGTGACAATACCGATAAAATCGGACGCGCCAGTACGGTGTTTCATATGCTAGGTAAAAACGACCGTATTGAAGTGGAAGGTTTTGACGATCCTGATGTGCAAGGGGTTGCCTGTTATATTTCGTACGCGAAAAAAGGCGGTTTGAAAGAAACGGTCAATCTGGAAGAAGATGCCAGCGACGCATCGGTTTCCTGCGTGCAAAGTGCGGAAGTCATCCGTTATAACGAGGCTGCGGTTTTGAAACCGCGACAAGTGTTCAAACGCAGTGCCAGCATAGCATTTAAGAGCCAGCAGATTATCCGCTACTACGATCCGAAACGTAAGTCTTTTGCTTATTTGGTATACAGCGATAAAATCGTTCAAGGTTCGCCGAAGAACTCTTTGAGCGCGGTATCGTGTTTTGCCCATGCGAAAACCGATACGCCGGTACCGGCAGGCGGCGCGGTTTACGGTGCGTGCGTGGTGGACGCGCCGGTTGCCGATGGACAAAAATAATAAAATCAGCTTAATAGATTAAAAGAATATGAATTTAGCCAACCATTTCCTGATTGCCATGCCTCATATGGATGATCCGTTTTTTACGGATACGGTCATTTATGTGTGCGAACACGATGAAGAAGGTGCGCTGGGCATCATCATCAACAAACCTTCGCCGATTACCATGGACATGATTTTCGCCGCCGCCGACCGCAATATCCCGTTGCGCCTGCAACATGAAAACGTGATGATGGGTGGGCCGGTTCAGATTGAGCGCGGCTATGTCGTGCATACGCCGATCGGCCGCTGGCAAAACAGTATGGTGGTAACCGATAACGTCGCGCTGACTTCTTCGCGCGATGTGATTGAAAACTTGTCTAAAGAAGGTGCGGTGGACAAGGCTTTGATCAGCATTGGTTATTCAAAATGGGGCAAAGGGCAGTTGGAGCGCGAGCTGGCAGAAAATGTTTGGCTGACCGTCCCTGCGGACGAGCATATTCTTTTTGATGTGCCTTACGAGCTTCGTTATGCCGCCGCTTTTGAAAAATTGGGTGTCAATCCGAACGCCTTGGTTTCAGGAGTCGGTCATGCCTGATGCACCCAAAGGCACGGTTTTGGCCTTTGACTTCGGCGAGGCGCGTATCGGCGTGGCGCAGGGCGATGCTGAGTTGGGTATGACTCATCCGCTGGCGACGGTAACCGGCAACAGCAATGATGAGAAATTTGAGGCCATTGCCAAGATGGTCAAAGAATGGCAACCCAAGTATTTTGTGGTCGGCCTGCCGACGCATACCGACGGTACGGAACATGAGCTGACCCGTTTGAGCCGCAAGTTTGGCCGCCGTTTGCACGGACGTTTTAATTTGCCGGTTTATTGGGTGGACGAAAGGATGTCTTCCCTATACGCGGAAAGCCTGCTTGCTGAAGCCCAAGTATTCGGCCGAAAACAAAAATCCGTACTTGACCAAGTAGCGGCGCAGGCGATTTTGCAAGGGTTTTTTGAAGGTGGCGCGGCCGAGTATTTCAATGGCCGCGAAGAATAGCATTATTCCTTATAAAGGCCGTCTGAAACTTGGTTTCAGACGGCCTTTGTTTTGTTACGGCTTTGGGATAAAAGAAGTTTAGTTTGGTTAAGCCTGATTTTTTTCAGTGCAAATTTTGCTACACTCCGTTTTCTTTTTTAGACACAAATACAAGGAAAAAGTCATGGCACTCATGGACAATCTTTTGAATGCGGCTACCCAAATGTTGGGTGGCAACAGCGGAAACGGCGCACAAGGTTCTCTGACCGATATGGCGATGGATTTGGTTAAACAGCATGGCGGCGTGGGCAACCTGATCAACCAACTGCAACAAGGCGGTTTGGGCGATGCCTTGAGCAGCTGGGTATCCAACCAATCCAGCAACCTGCCTGTATCCGGCAGCGACCTGCAAAATGCCTTGGGCAGCGATACCGTAAACCAAATCGCGCAAAAATTCGGCGTGGATGCCGGCCAAGCAGGCGATTTGTTGGCTAAAGTGTTGCCAGACTTGGTCGATAAAGCGACGCCTAACGGCACGGCTCAAGATGCGGATGGCTTCGGCTTGGACGACATCGCTTCTATGCTGCTGAAAAACTTTATGAAATAATGAGTTGAATCCTTATGATAAGGCCGTCTGAATCCGTTCAGACGGCCTTATAACTTTTGGTTTGCGGTAAATAACCAATAAGTCTTTTTCTGATGGAGGCGGATGGCTTATGATGGTCGCTTCATTTCACCAGATAAGAAGGTTATACACATGTCCCGCTTGACCATACACACAGTTGAAACCGCTCCTGAAGCTGCTAAACCACGCATTGAAGCCGTATTGAAAAACAATGGCTTTATTCCTAACCTGATCGGCGTTTTGGCCAATGCGCCTGAAGCTTTGGCGTTTTATCAAGAAGTTGGCAAGCTGAATGCGGCCAACAGCCTGACTGACGGCGAAGTTGAAGTTGTCCAAATCATCGCCGCCCGTACCAACGAATGCGGTTTCTGCGTTGCCGGCCACACCAAACTGGCTACCCTGAAAAAACTGCTGTCTGAACAATCCATCAAAGCTGCACGCGCGTTGGCTGCAGGCGAGTTTGATGATGCCAAACTGGGTGCTTTGGCAACATTCACCCAAGCCGTTATGGCGAAAAAAGGCGCGGTATCCGACGACGAGCTGAAAGCTTTCTTCGATGCAGGCTACAACCAACAGCAAGCCGTTGAAGTCGTCATGGGCGTTGCTTTGGCAACCTTGTGCAACTACGTCAACAACCTTGCCAAAACTGAAATCAACCCTGAATTGCAGGCATTTGCCTAATCTCATCAAAAAAGGCCGTCTGAAAATTCAGACGGCCTTTTAGCAAAAAGCAAGGGATATCCTTGTTGCCAAGAATAATTCATAAGTAGAACCATCTACGCTTCAAACCTTATTCAGAGGAAAAAATCATGACACGCGAAGCTTTACTGAACAATGTTGCCGCACTCGTTAAAAGCAAGCTGAAACCATTAGTGGACGACATCGACCGCAAAGGCCTGTACCCAAAAGAATTTATGCTGGAATTGGGCAAAATCGGCGGTTTTGCCGCGACCGGTACGGTTGAAGAGGGCGGTAACGGTTTAGGTTTGGCAACGCAAATCGCCGTATTGCGCGAAATCGGTAAAGAATGCGGCGCGACTTCGTTCAGCGCATGGTGTCAGGCGGCTTGCGCGTGGTATCTGCATCAATCTCCCAACCAAGCGGTCAAAGACAAATATTTTGCCGATATTCTGCAGGGCAAAGTCTTGGCCGGTACGGGCATGTCCAATACTGTCAAACACCTTGCCGGCATTGAAAAACACAACCTGCAAGCCGAGCGCGTCGAAGGCGGCTACAAAGTCAACGGCGCTTTGCCTTGGGTATCCAATATCGGCGAAGACCACATTTGGGCAAATACCGCCCAAATTGGCGACAGCTATGTGATGTTCATCACCGGCGGTCAATGGGAAGGTGTTACCCTGCAAGATTGCCCTGAGTTCTGCGGTTTGGAAGGCACGCGCACTTACAGCCTGAATTTTAAAGATGTGTTTATTCCCGATGAAGATGTGATTGCTTCGCCTGAGCAGTTCCAGTCTTATATTCCAACTATTAAAGCCGGTTTCATCTTGCTGCAAATGGGTATCGGCGCCGGTGTGATTGACGGTGCGCTCGGCATTATCCGCATGGCCAATGTGGTGAACGCAGAAGTGAACGCTTACCTCGACCACAGTTACGATGAATTGAAAGCCGCTTTGGACGGCGCATGGGCGGAAACCGAACGTCTTGCCGATGATGCGTGGAACAATAAACCCGATACGTTGGCAACCTTGAAACTGCGTGAAGCGGCTGCCGTATTGGCATTGAACGCCACTCAATCTGCCGCATTGCATGCAGGCGCGAAAGGTTATCTGATGCGCAGCCCAGCGCAACGCCGCGTCCGCGAGGCCATGTTCGTCGCCATCGTAACACCGGCCATCAAACACCTGCGCAAAGAAATCGCCGTTTTGGAAGCAGCGTAATAAATTCAAAATATCAACAATAAGACACACGAAAGGCCGTCTGAAATATGGTTTCAGACGGTCTTTCAAAATGGAAGGAACACCAAATGGCTCAATATATGTGCGGCCCTTGCGGCTGGATTTATGATGAAGATGTCGGCGACCCCGAACACGGCCTGCCGGCAGGTACCAAGTTCGAAGACATCCCCGACGACTGGAAATGCCCTGAATGCGGCGTAGGTAAAGAAGATTTCTACCTTCTGGACTTCACCATATAAATTATCCGATTATTTAATAAAAAGGCCGTCTGAAGTTTCAGACGGCCTTTGTTTGCTTAATCGTCAGCGGTAGAGCGAAACAATGGTTTCAGCCGCTTTGACACAGCTTTCCACGTCGGCAACCAAAGCGATGCGGACGTAGCCTTCGCCCGGATTGCCTTGCTCGGTATCGCGGGCAAGGAAGCGGCCGGGCAACACTTGGATGGCGGCTTTCTGCCACAGGTTGCGCGTGAATGCCAAGTCGTCGCCGTCGGGAACTCTCAGCCAAATGTAGAACGATGCGTCAGGCAGTTTGACATCGAATACCTGTTGCAAAATCGGAATGACGCGGTCGAATTTTTCTTGGTAGAGGCGGCGGTTGGCAATGACGTGTTCTTCGTCGTTCCAAGCGGCAATGCTGGCACGTTGGACAGGAATGCTCATCGCGCTGCCGTGGTAGGTGCGGTAGAGCAGGAAGTTTTTGAGCAACTCGGCATCGCCTGCGACAAAGCCGGAACGCAAACCGGGGACATTGGAGCGTTTGGACAGGCTGGTAAACATCACGATGTTGTGCGTTCCGCGACCTAATTGCGCCGCAGCCTGTAAGCCGCCGATCGGTTTGTCGTCGTCAAAATAAATTTCGGAATAGCATTCGTCAGAGGCAATAACGAAGCCGTATTTGTCTTGCAAATCAAAAATTTCTTTCCAGTCTTCTAATTGCAGGACGCTGCCGCTCGGGTTGTTGGGCGAGCAGACAATCAGGACTTTGGTACGCTGCCACACGTCTTCGGGCAGGCTGCTCCAATCGGGGTTGAAGCTGGGTGCCGGGCAGTTGGCAAAATGGATTTCGCCGCCGCCCAATATAGTCGCGCCTTCGTAAATTTGATAGAAAGGATTGGGACTGATAACGACCGGTTTGGGGTCGTCTGAAGCCGGATTCAAAACGGTTTGGATAAAGGAAAACAATGCTTCCCGGCTGCCCAATACGGGCAGGATTTCATTGTCGGGATTGAGGCTTAAACCATCATAACGGCGGGCAACCCATTCGGCGCAGGCTTGGCGCAGTTCGGGCAGGCCTGCGGTCAGCGGATATTTTTCCAATTCGTGCAGGGAGGCGGTCAGTGCATCGGTGATGACTTTGGGCGTCGGGTGTTTCGGCTCGCCGATTTGCAGATGGATGGGGGTTACGCCTGCGGGTGCGTCAATGCCTTGCATGGCTTCACGCAAGCGGGCAAAAGGATAGGGTTTGAGGTGGTTCAATAATGGATTCATGATGTTTCTGCTGGATAAATTCAGGCGATAATCTTAGCATTTTTTAGATGGATTGGGACAAAAAGGCCGTCTGAAAACAGGGTTGAATGTTTTTCAGACGGCCTTTTGAGTGTTGATACGTTTATTTGGCAGGGATGACGGGTAGGGAACCGTTCAAGAGATATTGAATGGTTTCTTGAACCGTACGGATGGCATTGCCAAAAGGCAGCGGGTCTTTACCGCGGAAAAACAGGCCTTTATCGACTTCACCACGGAATGCGGCGGAAAGTTGGATGTCAATACAGAATTGACCGGCTTTGGCCAAACCGTCGCGCAAGCCGCAGCTGGTCAGGCAGTTCAGGCCTTGGGTGCAACGGCGCGGATCGTTTTTGGCGTTGGCTTGCAATTTGGCTTCGCGTTTGATGTAGCTGTCGAGGAATTTGGTGCGCACGCCGCGTGCAGGCAAGCCGGCAACAGACATGAATTCAACCACTTTTTCGGTTTCTGCACCGGCGAGCGTTTTTTTGAAGTTGATGTGGGCATCGCCTTCTTCGGTTACGGCAAATGCGGTACCGATTTGGACGGCGGATGCGCCCCAGTTTTTCAAGGCTGTTTTGACTTTTTCAAAGTTTGCCATACCGCCGGCGAGTACCAACGGAATTTTTTCGCTTTCCAAACCTAAGTTTTTGAATACTTCAAATGTCTCTTCAATGACGCGTTTGAACTCGAATTTGGCATCGTTCACGCCGTCAACGGTTGCCGCACCCAAGTGGCCGGCTGCGTGGGCAGGGTGTTCGATAACGATGGCATCGGGCAAAACGCCTTTTTTCATCCAACGTTTCAAAACGATATTGATACCGCGTGATTCGGACAAGATAGGGAAAAGGGCGACATCTTTGTGATAGCCCTCGGCCATTTCCGGCAGATCCAAAGGCAAACCTGCGCCCATCACAATCGCGTCTGCACCGGATTCACAGGCCTGACGGACGTAGGCGGCATGGTCTTTGACGGCTTTCATGACGTTGACGGCAATCATGCCCTTGCCTTCTGAATCGGCTTTGGCTTTTTTGATTTCACGGTCAAGCGCGATGCAGTTGAGGCGGGTGTATTTTTCTTCGCTGGAATCGATTTTTGATTCGGCCAGCAAATCTTCGTGCAAGTGGCGCAAATCGACGCTGGCGATGGTACCTACGCCGTTTTCGCGCGCAACCGCGCTGGAGAGTTTTGATGCGGAAACGCCTACACCCATACCGCCTTGTACAACGGGAATCAGTGATTTGCCACGGATAATCAATGGGTCAAAGTTGTTTTGCATGGATGCTCCTTCATAGATTCTGGATGGTACCGTCTGAAATCCTATGAAATGGATTGGATAACGGACTGATGTGTATATAAATAAGTGTGTTTTTCGCCGCCGTTTTTCAGACGGCATGAGGCGTGTTTTTAAAATTTTAGGAATTATACTCTAAGTTAATCTAAAAATTAGAGTATTAATACAGTTTTTTTGAAGGAAAAATTGAAAAGTATTGTTAATAAAGGAATAAATTTTATGATGAGTTGGATTGAGGGGGAGAAATTGCAAACAAAATCTACAAAGAAAAAGGCCGTCTAAAATTTCAGACGGCCTTAAGTATGGGAATCAGACGGATGTCAGATTACATTTGTTTTTTAGCAGCATCAATGGCGCGTTGATCAGGGTTGATCAAGATTTCAACGCGGCGGTTTTGTGCGCGGCCTTCAACAGTAGCGTTGGAGGCGATTGGTTGACGGGAGCCGTAACCGAAAGTGCTCAAACGGGTGCTGCTTACGCCACGGGATTGCAGGAAGGTAGCAACAGATTCGGCGCGGTTGCGAGACAATGGCTCGTTGATGGCGTCGTTACCGGTGTTGTCGGTGTGGCCATTGATGGTCAAAGTCGTGTCAGGATATTGAACCAAAGTTTGCGCAGCGGCAGACAAGGCGCTTTGAGCATGGCCACTCAGGGCAGCGCTGCCGGTAGCGAAGGTTACGTTTTCAGGCATAACCAGTTTGATTTGGTTGCCTTGACGTTCAACTTCGATGTTGGTGTTGGCCAAGCTTTGACGCAGTTTTTTCTCTTGGTAGTCCATGTAACCGCCGATACCGGCACCTACTGCACCACAAGCCAATGCGGAGTTACGCGCGCCTTTGCCGCCGTGGGTCAGCGCACCAACGATACCGCAAACAGCCGCACCGCCCAAACCGTACATAGCGGTTTTGCTGGCGGATTGTTGACCGGTAGCAGGATCAGTTACACAGCCGGTGAGCGCCAAAGGAATTGCAGTAGCAATAACGGTCAGTGGTTTCAAGAATTTCATGTCGTATCCTCTTTTTAGATGACGGCTCGGGCCGTCTGAAAAAATGAATAAAAACCGCGTGGGTCGTTACGAATTAATGATACCGAATATCCGAAACGCAAAAGAACGGGTTTAACCCGATATTACGAAAATATTTGCCAGTTAACATAATTCTGAAGCATTTCTGCATTTCTCCGACAGTTTGGTCATTTTGCCGCGAAATAACAAGCAAAGTTTTTTACAGTTTCTTCCGTTTTTTCTGCTTGCGGCGATACCAGTTGACGAATGCCCATTTCAATCTGACCTTGACATCGTATCCCACTGAACCTGCACCCAGTATGAGCAAAACGGCGGAAACGGGCAGGGCGAAATGATGGCCGACCAGATGATAACCCCATGCGCCAACCACGCCGCCCAGCAAAAACGACAGCATCAAGCCGCTTAAAAGCCACATTTTCGGTTTGTTGACGCGGACGTGCGGCAGGCGCGGATGATGCTGTTTGGAGTAATAAAGCGCGCGTGAAATTTCAATGCCCAAGTCGGTCGCCGTACCGGTCATGTGGGTGGAGCGGATGGCACCGCCGGAAAGAAGCGTGATAACCGTATTGTGCATGCCCATAATAAAACACAATAAAAACAATGCTAAAGACGGCATAATAAAATCAGAGCCGCCAAAATCCCATTCCATCGCGGCAATACCGAACCAACCGAATATCAACAGATAAACTGCTTCCAGCCACATGGAAAACCCAAAGCTGCCACGGAAACGCATCTGCTGCGTCCACAAAATCACCCAACCCGAATGCGCGGCACCGGCAACAAAACATAACACGCTGATTGTGGCAATAATGGCCACACTCCACTCTTGAAGATACAAAACATCTGCCAACAGCGACATTGAGCCGGTAACGTGGGAGGTATAACGTGAGAATGCGAAGTAACCGCCGGCATTAATCGCACCGGCAAGAAAGGCCATGATGTAGCCCAGCCGTCTAAAACGGGCATCGGAAATATTGTGTTCGTGCAGATACGGACGGTCCGCCTGCCAAAACGGCGGCGTGTGTTGCCTGTGGTGGCGCAATCGGTAGGAGTGGGGCGGTTTGTCGTCGTTCATTGATTGAGGGTAGGAGCGAGCATTTATATTGGGTGTATTTTATATGCAACTGCCTGCTGCCAAGAACAAATAATATGAAAGTGTCCCCAAGTTGCCACACTTGCCCATTACAAGATGAGGGCGTACATTAATAGCTATACATGACTATAAGGAAACATCCGATGAATCCTATCCGCCTGACTTTATTGATTGGTGCTGCCGCATTACTTGCCGCCTGCGCCACCACGCCTGAGCAAAAAGCCGCACGCGCCCAAGCGCAGAAACGCTATGAGCAGGATCTTCAAGTACATCTTGCTGCCCAATGCGATCAGGAGACTGCCGCGCTGATCCGCCGCAAATTTGACGAAGAAGGCAAACCCGGTGCCGCAACTGCGGAACAAAAAGCCTTCCGCCTCAAATATATCGACAAAGTTTCCGATCCGATGTTCCAAGCCTGCTACAAAATGGCATGGCAAAACTATATTTCTCAAGAACAGCTGCGCGAAGCCCGTTACTATCGTTATTACGACGATTGGGGCTATCCGTTTGGCCGTTATCCTTGGTGGTGGTAAGGTATTAACAAACTTTAGGGCCGTCTGAAAGCATATATTTATTGGTTTCAGACGGCCTAAGGTTTATTGAAACGGCAATAACGTTTACAATAGCCGCCTATTCAAACACAATACCCACCACCCATGAACATCTGGCTTGGACAGCGACACGCGCCCAAATTTCCGCAAGGAGCCGCCGTAACCATCGGCAACTTCGATGGCGTACACCTCGGGCACAAACACATTCTACAAAAACTCAAACGAGAGGCAGACCAGCGCGGTCTGCCTGTTGTCGTTGTTGTTTTTGAGCCTCAGCCCAAAGAATTTTTTGCGCGCAAAGCCGGGAAAAAGCTGCCTTACCGCATCAGCCCGCTGCGTACCAAATTGCGCCTTTTGCGTGAAACCGGCTGCGTGGATGCCGTTTGGGTCTTGCGTTTTAACCAAGCTTTCTCCGATATGAGCGCGCAAGCGTTTATCGACCAGCTTTTGCGCCAAACGCTCAACACGCGTTATTTGTTGATTGGCGACGATTTCCGTTTCGGTGCCGGCCGTGAAGGCTGTTTTGAACTCTTGGCTCAACAGCCCGATATGCAAACCGAGCGCACGCCGTCCGTTATCGTTGAAGACATCCGTACCAGCAGTACCGCCGTCCGCCAAGCCCTTTCAGACGGCAAGTTGGAATACGCCAAAAGACTATTGGGCCATGATTACGTTTTAAGCGGCAAGGTCAAACACGGACAAAAACTCGGCCGCACCATCAACGCGCCTACCGCCAATGTCCAGCTTCCTCCGTATCATTATGCGCTAAGCGGCGTATTTGTCGTTGAAGCAGATGGCACATTCGGTACGCGCCGAGGCGTTGCCAGCTTTGGTTTTAACCCCACTGTCAGCAACAACCGCTCGCAAAAGCTGGAAGTCCATCTGTTCGATTTCAACGGCGATTTGTACGGACAACGTATCTTCGTTCGCTTCCTGCACAAACTGCGTGACGAGAAAAAATTTGAGAGTATCGAAGCATTGAAAACCCAAATTTTGCAAGATATGGAAGATGCAAGGGTTTGGGAAGCATAGAAACGCTTCTAGAAGCTTATAAAATCAAGACAATTGGGCTACAATAAGTCCTTTGAATTTTTTCAGACGGCCTGTTCTTTTCAAAATGAGCAATCAGGCCGTCTGAAACCGAAATACCGCAACAATAGAGATCAAAAAATGACCGATTACAGTAAAACCGTAAACCTGCTCGAGAGCCCGTTTCCAATGCGCGGCAATCTTGCCAAGCGCGAGCCTGCATGGCTGAAAAGCTGGTACGAGCAAAAACGCTATCAAAAACTGCGAGAAATCGCCAAAGGCCGTCCGAAATTTATTCTGCACGACGGTCCTCCGTATGCCAACGGCGACATCCACATCGGTCATGCCGTCAATAAAATTCTCAAAGACATCATTATCCGCAGCAAAACCCAAGCCGGTTTTGACGCGCCTTATGTACCGGGTTGGGACTGCCACGGTTTGCCTATCGAAGTAATGGTAGAAAAACTGCACGGCAAAGATATGCCTAAAGCCCGTTTCCGCGAATTGTGCCGCGAATATGCCGCCGAACAGATTGCCCGCCAGAAAAAAGACTTTATTCGCTTGGGTGTGTTGGGCGACTGGGATAATCCTTACCTGACCATGGATTTCAAAACCGAAGCCGATACCGTGCGTATGCTCGGCGAAATCTACAAATCCGGCTATCTCTACCGCGGCGCGAAACCGGTTCAGTTCTGCTTGGACTGCGGCTCTTCGCTGGCCGAAGCCGAAGTGGAATATAAAGACAAAGTATCGCCTGCGATTGACGTCGGTTATCCGTTTAAAGACACTGCCGCGCTTGCCGCCGCATTCGGTTTGGCAAGTATCGAAGGCAAAGCATTTGCCGTTATTTGGACAACCACGCCTTGGACTTTGCCTGCGAGCCAAGCTGTTTCAGCTGGCGCAGACGTGGTGTATCAACTGATTGATACGCCTAAAGGCAAATTGGTGTTGGCTAAAGATTTGGCAGAAGATGCGCTCAAACGCTACGGTTTTGCTTCAGACGACCTAAATGTATTGGCAGAAACCACAGGTGACAAGCTGGAAAACCTGCACATGAATCATCCGTTCCTCGAACGCGATATTCCCATGCTCAATGGCGACCACGTTACCACCGATGCCGGTACCGGCTTGGTGCATACTGCGCCTGCTCATGGTCTGGAAGACTACGCTGTCTGCAATAAATACGGCATTGAGCTTTACAACCCTGTAAATGCCGAAGGCAAATACATCAGTGAAACACCTCGTGTTGCTGGTATGCGAGTTTGGGAAGCCAATCCCGTTATCCTGCAATGGTTGGAAGAAACCGGCAACCTCTTGGCAAGCAGCAAAATCGAACACAGCTATGCACACTGCTGGCGCCACAAAACCCCGCTGATTTACCGTGCGACCGGCCAATGGTTTGTCGGTATGGACAAAGCAGGTGCCGACGGTAAAACCCTGCGCGACAAAGCCATCAAAGCCGTTGATGACACCGAATTCTTCCCATCATGGGGTCGTGCGCGTTTAGAAGCCATGATTGAAGGTCGTCCTGACTGGGTGGTTTCTCGCCAACGCTATTGGGGCACACCGATGACTTTCTTTGTTCACAAAGAGACTGGTGAATTGCATCCAAACTCTGCCGAGTTGTTGGAAAAAGTTGCCCAAAAAATCGAAGGAAAAGGCATCGAAGCATGGTTCTCTCTTGATAAGAGCGAACTCTTGAGCGCGGAAGATTGTGAAAATTACGACAAACTTTCCGACACTATGGACGTATGGTTCGACTCCGGCTCGACCCATTATTCCGTCTTGAAACAACGCGAAGAATTGGAATGGCCCGCCGACCTCTACCTCGAAGGCAGCGACCAACACCGCGGCTGGTTCCAATCGTCTATGTTGACCGGTTGTGCCTCATCAATGGGTCGCGCGCCATACAAACAGCTGCTGACCCATGGTTTCGTGGTTGACCAAAACGGCCGCAAAATGTCGAAATCCATCGGTAACGTTGTTGCACCGCAAGAAGTTTACAACGAATTCGGCGCAGACATCCTGCGCCTGTGGGCGGCATCTACCGATTACAGCGGCGAATTGGCGATTTCCAAAGAAATCCTTAAGCGCGTAACTGAAAGCTATCGTCGTATCCGCAATACCTTGAGCTTCCTGTTTGCCAACCTCAGCGACTTCAATCCTATTGAAGATGCCGTACCGCAGGCAGACATGGTCGAAATCGACCGCTACGCCGTGGTATTGGCACGTCAGCTGCAAGAGCGTCTGGCAGGCGATTACTATCCGCGCTATGCCTTCCATTTTGCCGTAAAAGACATTGTTTCTTTCTGCTCGGAAGACTTGGGCGCGTTCTACCTCGATATTCTGAAAGACCGCCTCTACACCACCAAAGCAGACAGCCATGCACGACGCAGCGCGCAAACTGCCCTGTATCACATCACACGCAGTTTGGTTCTGCTGATTGCTCCGATTTTGTGCTTCACCGGCGAGGAAGCATGGGATATTATCGGTGGCGGCGAAGAAGACAGCGTCCTCTTCCACACATGGCATGAGTTCCCATCTATCAATGAAAAAGCCGAAGCCGAATTGGTGAAAAAATGGACGGCAATCCGCGAAGCACGCGAAGCAGTAACTGCCGCCATCGAACCTCTGCGTACGGATAAAACAGTCGGTTCTTCATTGCAAGCCGAAGCCGAAATTACGGCTCCGGAAGAAATTGCCGATTATCTGAACACTTTGGGCGAAGAATTGCGTTTTGCTTTGCTGGTGTCTAAAGCAGAAGTGAAAGTAGGTGATGAACTTGCTGTAACCGCTAAAGCCAGCGATGGTGAAAAATGCGAACGCTGCTGGCACTACACCCACGATGTAGGCGCAGTTGCAGGCCATGAAACCATCTGTAAACGTTGTGCCGACAACGTTGACGGTAAAGGCGAAGACAGATATTACGCTTAATGGTTTGGTCTAAGATAAAGGCCGTCTGAAAACTTTGGAAATAGGTTTTCAGACGGCCTTTGTTTATTGAATCTGTTTCATATAACGGATTGATTTTGAAGGGTAATTGGGATTTGTAGTTTTGATAAATAGAGATAGTCAGTATAGGTATAGTGGATTTGACGTATATTGAGAAATATATTCTCGTAGAAAGCACTTTTCAAAGGGCCTTACTATCTGTGGGGTATGGATGTATTTTGAACCTTCAAATAGCCTCATATTTACATTTTCTCATTGAACGGAAACTATATTTCTCTTTCGTTTTATCCAATATAAAAGGCCGTCTGAAACAAGTTTTCAGACGGCCTTTAGCTATTCTATTGCTTAGTAGAAATTAACGTGCAGAGCAAGAAGTTTCTACTTTGTTGCCGTATGGGTCAGTGAAGCCGAAGAATGCTTCGCTGCCTTTTTGATGCCATTCAGCGCCTTTGCCGAATAGGCCTTGGTTGGCAACATAGCGTTCGCCTGAACCTGCAACGGCAGAAGACAGGGTGGCAACTTTGTCGTCCAGACGCAGTTCAACTTGGTTGGTGCTCAGGTTGCGGACTTGTACAGACAGGCCGTTTTCGCAGCTGAATGATTGAACACGGCCATGGTTATGCATGTCATGATGTTGGTGGCCATATTCGTGTGCATGATTGTGCTCATGACGTTGACCATGGTCATGGCGATGGGCTTCAGGTGCGGCACAGGCAGCGAGGCTCATGGCGGCGGCAATTGCAAGCAGGGCTTTTACTTTCATTTTTGACTCCTATGGTCAGTGTTGAAGGAAGAATGTAGCGGCATGTTATAAATATCTTTATGGCTTCACAATAGGGATAACCATTATTTACTTTTCCTTCCTGTTTCCGGGAGTATGGCAGGATTCTTTGTAGTTTTGATATGAATGATTAATGCCGTTTGAAAAAAAGCCGCACTTGCGCTAGAGGTAAACGAAAGTGCGGAAAATTCAGAGAGTTACATTGAAAGAAGGATGGGACAGCTTAACGCTGGCGTGCTTTAAAACGGGGATTGCTCTTGCAAATGACGTACACTTTGCCTTTTCGGCGGACAATTTGGCAGTCGCGGTGTCGTTTTTTTGCAGTTTTCAGAGATGAGAGGACTTGCATCATTTATCCTTTCTGAAAGAAGACATCATGGATTGGTAACGTTGGTTGAATTTGCTGGCGCGACCTTCAATATTGACGTTGCGTTGTTTGCCTGTGTATACGGGGTGGGACGCGGAAGAGGTATCAAGAGAGAAGAGGGGATACTCTACTCCGTCTTTCCAAACCATGGTCTTTCCGTGGGTATTGGCGCATGAACGGATGAGCCATCCTTGGTCTGCACCGCTGTCGTAAAACAGGACGGTACGATAGTTGTCTGGGTGGATATCGGGTTTCATTTCTTTCTCCAGTGAGTGTTATGGTATAACATTATACTCTTAGAAAAAGAGCAGGCAAGTGTTTTTTGGTTTTTCTTTATCACGGGGTTGCGGCATTTTGATAAAATATGCTGTTTCAGACGGCCTATTTTTTCATGAGGCCGTCTGAATATTTTGTTTTCTGATGATAGGGATATGATGTATTTGTATAAGGGTTTCAGATTGGGTGGTGCGGTAAGCAAGGTGATGCCGATTGTCCATGTATTGTCCAAGCTGGGGCTGTTGTTTTCACTGCTGTTGGCTGTGCCGACACTGATGTCGTATTTTTATCACGACAGCGCGTTTTTCGTGTTTGCCTACACGGCTTTGACGGTATTGCTGGTGTCGTGCGTTACTTGGGTGTTGACTCTGCGTTTCAATCGTGAATTGCGGCCGCGTGACGGATTTACCCTGGTATTGATGCTGTGGCTGGCCTTTGCCGTCGTGGCGGCGATGCCGATTTATTTCTATATGCCGTCCATGAGTTTCACCGATGCGTTTTTTGAAGCGATGTCGGGGCTGACGACAACGGGGGCAACAGTGATTTCCGGCTTGGATACGCTGGCACCGTCGGTGAATTTTTGGCGGCACATGCTCAACTGGCTTGGCGGTATGGGTATTATCGTGTTGGCTGTGGCGATTTTGCCGATGTTGGGTGTGGGAGGGACGCAGCTTTTCAAAGCGGAAATTCCGGGTATGGATAAGGAAAGCAAGATGGCTCCCCGCATTTCGCAAGTGGCTAAACGGCTGTGGTTTGCCTATGCGCTGACAACTGCTGCCGCCTTTGTATCCTTGCATATTGCCGGCATGGGCTGGTTTGATGCCTTGTGCCATGCGATGTCGGCTGTGGCCTTGGGCGGTTTTTCGACACATGATGACAGCGTTGCCTATTTTAATTCTGTAGCAGTCGAATGGACGTTGATGTTTTTTACTGTCTGGGGCGGTATCAATTTCGCCAGCCACTTTACTGCGCTGGGCAACCGCTCCTTGCAGGTGTATTGGAAAGATGAAGAATGCCGCACCATGCTGCTGGTTTTGTCGGGCAGTATTTTGATTTCGGCATTGTATTTATGGCAGCAGGACGTTTATCAAAGCCTTGGCGAAGCTTTGCGCTTTGTCAGCTTCAACTTTGTGTCCATCGGATTGGCAAGCGGTTTCTCCAATGCAGACTTTGCCCAATGGCCGTTGATTGTGTCGCTGTGGATGTTTTTCCTGTCGAACGTATTGGCAAGTTCAGGCTCTATGGGGGGCGGTATTAAAAACGTGCGTGCGTTGGTGTTATTCAAATTCAGCTTGCGCGAAATGTTGATTTTGCTGCACCCGCGTGCGGTTCGTACGGTAAAGGTCAACAACCGTTCCATTCCGGATCGCATGGCGCTGACCGTCATGTCGTTCATCTTTATTTACTTTATGACGGTCATCGTATTCAGCTTTTTACTGATGGCGGCAGGCTTGGACTTTTTATCCGCCTTTACGGCAGTCATTGCCTGTATTACCAATGCAGGGCCGGGTTTGGGGGCAGTCGGTCCGTCACATAATTATGCTGTGCTGAGCGATGTGCAGAAATGGCTGTGTACGGCGGTGATGTTGTTGGGACGTTTGGAGATTTTTACCGTTCTGATTTTGCTAACTCCGGCATATTGGAAGAAATAAGTGTGAGAAAAAGGCCGTCTGAAATTTCAGACGGCCTTTTTATAATGGCTGGGCTTAAGCGTATTGTTTGAGCAATTCTTTGAATTGTTCGCCAGTTTCAGGGTGTTTCAAACCATAAGCCACGGTTGCTTCAAGGTAACCCAATTTGCTGCCGCAGTCGTAGCGTTTGCCATCAAACGCATGAGCCAACACAAACTCATGGTCGAGCAGGCGGGCGATACCGTCTGTCAGTTGGATTTCGTTACCGGCGCCGCTGGGCAGGTTGGTCAACAAGTCAAAAATACGCGGAGTCAGGATGTAGCGGCCGACAACTGCGAGGTTGGAAGGCGCTTCTTCCGGTTTGGGTTTTTCAACTATGTTGGTGATACGTTGATAGCTTTTTAGCTTTTCAACTTCAACGATACCGTAAGAGCCTGTTTGGGAAGGGTCGACGGTTTCAACGCCCAAAATGCTGTTACCGCTTTGGTTGTACACATCAACCATCTGTTTCAATGCACCTTTAGGCGCATCAATCAAATCGTCTGCCAAAATAACGGCAAAAGGTTCATTACCAACGGCAGCCTGCGCGCACAATACGGCATGACCCAAACCCAATGCTTCAGTTTGACGGATGTACATGCAGGTAATGTTGGGAGGCAGGATATCGCGAACGTGCTCCAACAGCTTGTCTTTTTGACGCAATTCCAATTCGGTTTCCAACTCGTATGCTTTGTCGAAGTGGTCTTCGATACTGCGTTTGTTACGGCCGGTGATGAACACCATTTCAGTACAGCCGACTTCAACCGCTTCTTCAACTGCATATTGAATCAGAGGTTTGTCTACGATAGGCAGCATTTCTTTGGGGCTGGCTTTGGTCGCAGGCAAGAAACGGGTGCCCATACCGGCAACGGGGAAGACGCATTTTTTAATGGGTTTCATATTATTATCCTATTTTAACTGTGGGTTTATACCCCAAAAAGTGTAAAGATGTAGTCGTATGTAATGATAATACCACATGATAAAGTATCAGACGGTCTGAAAAGGAGGATTGGTCATAGATACTGTCTTATCCTAGCAACGTCAGTAATTCTTCTTCGCTCAATACGACCACGCCCAACGTTTGGGCTTTTTCCAATTTACTGCCTGCGGCTTCTCCGGCGACAACGTAGTCGGTTTTTTTGGATACGCTACCAGAAACTTTACCGCCGGCAGCCTCAATCATGGCTTGGGCTTGGTCGCGTTTGAGCGTGGGTAAAGTTCCTGTTAATACAAAGGTTTTTCCTGCTATGGTCTCATTGATGCCGTCTGAAATCGTTTCATCTTGAAGCTCAGGCAGCTTTTGATCAAAGAAAGTTTTCATATTTTCAAGCAGGGCTGCGTTTTGCAGTTTACTGCGCCATGTTTGCCAATCGGCAGGCAACGCTTTGTCAGTTTGCAAACCTTCTATGCTTTGTCCGGCAAGCTCCCATAAGGCCAGTGCTTTGGTTTCGCTGATTTTAAAATCAGGCAGGCGGGCAATCCAGCGTTGCGGCTCGGCATAGCGCAACGGCGGGATAGTGACAGCCTGGCTTTGCGGGGCAACACCTACAGCCAGCAGTTCGTCTATCATCGCCTGTTGCGCTTCTTGGGCAAAAAAGTGGGCGATGGAGCGGGCAACCACCGTGCCGATATCGGGCAGGCAGGCGAGGATGGGTTCGGGTGCATGGCGGACGTGTTCCAGTGTACCGAATGCCTGCGCCAGCGTTTTGGCGGTGCGTTCGCCGACGTGACGGATACCGAGGGCAAAAAGGAAGCGGGCAAGTTCAGGCGTTTTGCTGGCTTCTATGCCTGCGAGGATGTTTTCCGCCCATTTAGTTGGCTGTTTTTTACTGGTTTTGCTAAGCAGGGCATTGCCGCTCTCGCTTTCAAAGTCTTCAATCTCACTGTTTGATGGTTCTTCCTCATTAGCTGACGCTTTATCCGCCGTTTCCTTCATTTTTTGCAGGGTTGGGATATCGAGGCGGTAGAGGTCGGCGAAATGACGAACCAAATCTTGTGCTACCAGTTGCTCGATTTGTTTTTGTCCAAGTCCGTCGATGTCCATGGCTTTGCGTGAGGCGAAGTGGATTAAACCTTGCGCGCGTTGTGCTTGGCAAAGCATACCGCCGCTGCATCGGGCAACCGCTTCGCCTTCTTCGCGTTCGATTTCGCTGTGACAGATAGGGCAATGGGTGGGCAGGCGGTAAGGTTTGTGAAGCGGTTCGGAGCGGGTTTCAGAAGGTATTTCGGCAAACAAATCGTCTTGCAGGCCGTCTGAAACAGCAATGTTGGTATCCTGCATTGGGCGGCGTTCAAAAATTACGCGCACCACCTCGGGAATCACGTCTCCGGCACGGCGCACGACAACTGTATCGCCAACGCGCACGTCTTTGCGCGATACTTCGTCCTGATTGTGCAGGGTAGCGTTGGTAACGGTAACGCCGCCGACGAATACAGGTTGCAGGCGGGCGACGGGGGTTACTGCGCCGGTGCGCCCGATTTGTACATCAATGGCTTCGACAATGGTCAATGCTTCTTCGGCAGGAAATTTGTGGGCAATGGCCCAGCGCGGCGCGCGTGAGATGAAACCCAGTTTTTCTTGTTGTGCCAGACTGTTGACTTTGACCACCATACCATCGATTTCGTAAGGCAAAGTAGGGCGTTTTTGCTGCATTTGTTCGTAAAACGCCAATACTTCTTCGATATTTGGGAAGCAGCCGAAATTACCATCAGGCAGGCTGAAGCCAAGCTCTTTACAGTAGCCCAGCTCTTGCAGGTGTTCTTCTGCGATAAAACCGCCTTGTTGTCGGGCGATGGAATAGGGGAAGAAATGCAGTTTGCGCTGTGCCGTAATGCGCGAATCGAGTTGGCGCAGACTGCCGGCGGCGGCATTGCGCGGATTGGCGAAAGGTTTTTGTCCGTTTTCAGCCTGTCGTTCGTTTAAAGCGGCAAAATCGGCTTTAAGCATCAGTACTTCGCCGCGTATTTCGATAAACTCGGGAATGTTTTCTCCATGCAGACGCAGGGGGATGTTGGATACGGTTTTGACGTTTTGGGTAACGTCTTCGCCTGTGGTGCCGTCTCCACGGGTTGCCGCTTGAGTCAATACGCCGTCGAGGTACAGCAGGCTGATGGCCAGACCGTCAAATTTAGGTTCGATAACGTATTCTGGTTTTTCTCCGTTTAATCCGCCACGAACGCGCTCATCGAAAGCATACATTTCGGCATGGTCAAACACGCCGTTTTCATCTTGTGGCGAGAAGGCGTTGGTCAGCGACAGCATCGGTACTTCGTGGCGCACTTCGGCAAAGCCTGCCAAAGGCTCGCCACCGACGCGCTGTGTCGGGCTGTCGGGCAGTTTCAATTCAGGGTGATTCAGCTCCAATGCTTCAAGCTCACGGAACAATTTGTCGTATTCGGCATCGGGTACGCTGGGTGTATCTAGGGTGTAGTATTCGTAGGCGTAGCGGTTGAGGAGGTTGGTCAGGTATTTGATACGTTGTGCGGTCGGATTCATGAGCAATCGAAATAGAGTTTTCAGACGGCCTGATGATAGAGAGACCGTCTGAAAATCGATAAATATTGAAGACGAAGGGATTCTACCTGAAAAAAAGCGGATATGCCGTCATTGCATATCCGCTTTTTGATTGGGGAAGTTTAAGAGAACAGGCGCAGGGCTTGTTTGCTGCCGGGTTTGATGCCGACTTTAAGCATTTCTTCCTGACGGGCCAAAACGTAGTTGCGTACGTCTTTAAGCCATTGGGTGGAAACTTCTTCCATTTGGTCGTTAACCAAATCCAAGCTGAGTTGGCCGGAGAGTTTGACTGCCAAGTCCATGAATTTGTCGAAAGTTTTTTCGCCGGCAGGAACATGCGGAATATCCAAAAGCATGCTGAAGCCGCGGTAGGCTTGGTTGTCCAGCAAAGGATTGGTAAACGGTTTGTTGTCCAAAGTATGGATGGAGAACAATTGAGGGTTGTTGTTGTCGCCGAAGTGGAACGCGCCGTCTTCGCCCAGTTTGAAGCCTGTATCTTCCACGGCGGCACGCAATTCTACGCCGCTGATATTGGAATGGGAAACCAAGTGAATGGCGATGGTTTGGTCAACACGCGCACAGAATTGGTCGAGGGCTTGCGCGACTTCGGTGAAAGCATCCAAGTCGGTATGCAAAACTTTGCCGTCCATCAGTTGGGCAAAAGCATCAACCTGTTGGTCGAAGTGTTGCAGCTCTTCACGCGCTGCCAAACCGTTACGGCTGACAGCTTGCAGGCCCATAACGAAGCCTTGGTAGTAAACGCCCGGAATCGGCTCGGCAACGCGGAAATGGTCGTCCATGGTGCAACCGATGATTTGGAAGCGGTGTGTGCTGGAAAGGCGCGGCAGTGCGTGCAATTCTTGGGCTTGTTTCAGGGAGATGTAGGCCATGTAGTCGAAGCGCGGGTCAAACCAAGGCAACTCGACTTGAGACAATTCGTCCAAGCTGATCAATGGTACTTGTGCCACAGGTTCGGCTTCGGTTTCAACCGGAGCAAAAGCGGCTTCGGCAGGATTTATAGTAATTTCGTTGTTCAAACCGATAACGGTGTGTTGGACTTTTTCTTCTGCGGAAAAGTCGTCTTCCACGGCCAGCTCGACATCGGTTTTAAGTTGGGCAGGATGAGCCAGTTTGGCTTTTGCCGCGTAGATTTCATCTTGCTCTTGCAGGTTGCGCAATGCCTCTTCGGTTTTTTTGTTTTTCTTGATAAACAAACCTTGGCCGCCGGTTTCTTTGCTGTCGCGGACGTGCTTGGTTTTGCTGGTCAAAAGTGCATCCTTATCGGAATGGCCGAATTGTTCGCGCACTTGTTTGCGGTATTGGTTTTCCTGGTACATATTGTAACCGATGACAGCCAAAAGGGCGGCGAGGGCTAAGACGATGAAAATCATGGAGTAATCACTTTTTAAAAAGGCAGCATTCCGTCTTTTTCAGGGTGCGGAATCTTGCTGCGTGGGAAGTTCGTTGGAGCCGGACTTTATGCGTCCGAATGAATAGCTGAATTATAACGAAAATAAACGGTTGTGACAGCATTATGTCTGCCAATCAGTGTTCAGGCCGTCTGAAAGTTATCCGTGCCGGATGGGGAAACCTGCTTTTTGAAGGCGTGGCCAATCGAAGAAATGTCCAGGATCGGTTTTCCTGTCCGGAGCGATGTCCTGATGACCGGTAATGGCCTGAATCGGGTAATGTTCGGAAATGGCGGTCAGCAAGGCTTGCAGGCTGGTGTATTGTGCTTCGGTAAAAGGCTCGAAATCGCAGCCTTCCAATTCGATACCGATGGAGAAGGTATTGCATTTTTCTCTGCCTTGAAATGACGATACACCGGCATGATAGGCCATATCGTCGCAGGAAACGAATTGGACGGTTTCGCCCTTACGGCTGATGAAAAAATGGCTGGAGACGCGCAGGGTGTGGATGATGCTGAAAAAAGGATGCTCGTCAGGGTTGATTTGGTTGGTAAACAATTTTTCCACCGCACCCGTGTTGTACTCAAAAGGAGGGAGGGAAATATTGTGGAGGACAACCAATGAGATGTCTTCATCCGGTTCTCGCGGGCTGAAATTGGGCGAATGAGTTTGACGTGCATTCAGCCAACGGCCGCTTTGCCAAGTGTTTTTTGAAGGAGAATTCATGGTTTCAGACGGCCTTTCGGGATAGGAAAATATACGTTGGGTAAGGTGGAGGGCGTGGTGGACTTGTTTTCGGTTATACTGTCGCCCGACACGTTCACAAACCAAGAATCCTACCATGCTGAAAAAATTGTTGAAATGGCTGGCCGTATTTTTGACGGCATTTGCCGCCGTGGTTGCCGCATTGTTGTTTGTTCCGAAAGACAACGGCAAACCATACCGTATTACCATTACCAAAAACCAAGGTATCTCTTCCGTCAGCCGCAAACTGGCTCAAGACGGCATCGTTTATAACCGTTATGTGCTGGTAGCCGCCGCATATGTGATGGGCGTACACAACCAACTCAATGCCGGCTCTTACCGCCTGTCTGCCAAAGTATCGGCTTGGGACATTTTAAAACGCATTAAAAAAGGCCGCCCTGACTCGGTCAGCGTGCAAATTTTGGAAGGCGCGCGTTTTGCACAAATGCGCCGTATTATCGATAACACTGCCGACATTGCCCACGATACGCGCGGTTGGAGTGATGAAAAACTGATGGCCGAAGTGGCACCCGATGCCTTGAGCAGCAATCCCGAAGGACAGTTTTTCCCGGATAGTTACGAAATTGATGCCGGCGGCAGCGATCTTCAAATTTACAAAATCGCCTACCGTAAGATGCGGGAAAACCTGCAAGAAGCATGGGATGACCGTCAAAGCGGCCTGCCTTATAAAAATCCGTACGAAATGCTGATTATGGCGAGTCTGATTGAAAAAGAAACCGCGCACGAAGACGACCGCGCCCATGTGGCCGCTGTATTCGTCAACCGCCTGAATATCGGTATGCGCCTGCAAACTGACCCGACCGTCATCTATGGTATGGGCGATGCGTATAAAGGCAGAATCCGCAAGGCCGACCTGCAACGCGATACGCCTTACAATACCTACACGCGCAGCGGCTTGACGCCGACGCCGATTGCGCTTCCCGGCAAGGCCGCGCTTGAAGCAGCAGGCCATCCGTCTGATGAAAAATATCTGTATTTCGTCTCAAAAATGGATGGTACGGGCTTGAGCGAGTTCAGCCATAATCTTTCTGAACACAACGCTGCCGTACGCAAATATATTTTGAAGAAATAAACCGAATAGGCCGTCTGAAACATTTATAATCCCTGTTTCAGACGGCCTTTAAATTGAAGATATCCATATGAAACCCAGATTTATTACCCTTGACGGCATAGACGGCGCAGGCAAATCCACCAACCTTGCCGTAATGAAAGCATGGTTTGAGAAACACCAACTGCCCGTATTGTTTACGCGCGAACCGGGAGGCACTCCGGCCGGAGAAGCATTGCGTGAAATCCTGCTCAATCCTGCCACCCAAGTCAGCCTGCGTACCGAAACTCTGCTGATGTTTGCAGCCAGACAGCAACACTTGGAAACAGTCATTCTGCCTGCCCTGAAAAACGGCACGCATGTCGTTTCCGACCGCTTTACCGATGCAACGTTTGCCTATCAAGGCGGCGGACGCGGCGTTCCCTTGCAAGATATTGCCACGCTTGAGCATTGGGTACAGGGCGATTTCCGCCCAGATTTAACTTTGCTGTTGGATGTGCCTTTGGAAGTGTCAATGGCGCGCATCAACCAAACGCGTGAGAAAGACCGCTTTGAACAAGAAGAAGCCGAGTTTTTCAATCGGGTGCGCGAAGTATATCTGCAACGTGCTAACGAACAGCCGGAACGCTATGCCGTCATCGACAGCAGCCAAAGTCTGGACGCGGTAAAAAATCAGATTGAAACCGCGCTAGACAGTCATTTTGGATTGAATGTTTAAGTTTAAATAAAATGCCATCTGAAAGAAGGGTAGTGTGGCGAAGAAATATTATTACAGAAGTTTTTAGACATAAAACCAAATAAAACGAAATATCAAAACAAATGTAATAAATATCGGTATGCGCCACCAAAAGAACATGATAAAATTACGGTCCCTTACAAAGTCTGTCTGTTAACAACCCGACTTTAGAAATTTTAAACGTCTGAAGCAGCCTGTTTCAGACTTGTTCGCTGTAAAATCTCTCTCGCAAACAGGATCGATAAATGGAAAATTCATTAAAAGAAGCCGCCCTGCAGTTCCACGAATTCCCCGTGCCGGGCAAAATCTCCGTTACCCCAACCAAATCTTTGGCTACTTCTAAAGACTTGGCGTTGGCGTACTCTCCGGGCGTAGCTGCTCCTTGTATGGAAATCCATGCCGATCCTCAAACTGCCTACAAATACACTGCCAAAGGCAATTTGGTTGCCGTGATTTCCAACGGTACAGCAGTGTTGGGTTTAGGTAACATCGGCGCATTGGCCGGTAAACCTGTAATGGAAGGCAAAGGCGTATTGTTCAAAAAATTCGCCGGCGTTGACGTATTCGATATCGAAATCGATGAAAAAGACCCGCAAAAATTGGTAGACATCATCGCTTCTTTGGAGCCGACTTTCGGCGGTATCAACCTAGAAGACATCAAAGCGCCTGAGTGCTTCTACATCGAACGCGAATTGCGCAAACGTTGCAAAATCCCTGTATTCCACGACGACCAACACGGTACCGCCATCATTACCGCTGCCGCTGTACTGAACGCTTTGCGTTATACCGGCCGCAAAATTGAAGAAGCGACTTTGGTGTGCTCCGGCGCAGGTGCCGCAGCGATTGCCTGCTTGAACCAATTGCTGGATTTGGGTCTGAAACGTGAAAACGTAACTGTCTGCGACTCCAAAGGCGTGATTTACAAAACCCGCGAAGACAAAGACCGTATGGACGAGTCCAAACAGTTCTACGCCATCGAAGACAACGGCCAACGCGTATTGGCCGATGCCGTTAAAGGTAAAGACATCTTCTTGGGTCTGTCCGGCGCAAACCTGCTGACACCTGAAATGCTGAATACCATGAACGAAAAACCAATCGTGTTCGCTATGGCAAACCCAAATCCGGAAATTCTGCCTCCTTTGGCAAAAGAAACCCGTCCGGATGTGGTAATCGGTACCGGTCGCTCAGACTTCCCGAACCAAGTAAACAACGTATTGTGCTTCCCATTCATCTTCCGTGGCGCATTGGATGTCGGCGCGACCACCATCAACGAAGAAATGAAACGCGCTTGTGTATACGCTTTGGCTGACTTGGCAATGGAAGAAGTGCCTGAGGAAGTGATTGCTGCTTACGGTAAGAAATTTGAATTCGGCGCGGAATACCTGATTCCTACCCCATTCGATTCCCGCCTGTTGCCTCGCGTTGCTACAGCTACTGCTAAAGCAGCAATGGAAAGCGGCGTGGCTACCCGTCCAATCGCTGATTTGGATGCGTATACTGCTAAACTGGCCGGTTTGAAATTGTAATCCGGTAAGTAGTATTTGATTGAAAATGCCGTCTGGAAGTTGTATTTCAGACGGCATTTTTGTTTATTGGGTATTTTAGAAACGGTTTAATGCAGCAATCGGAATGAAGGACATGATAATCTGCTGCTTCAACAGAGACGTGGGAATATGGATTGCTTTTTAAAATAGGTTTCTATTTTTGAGCGGCTTTGATTTTGCAGGGTTTGTACGAGATTAAATACAATATTTTTGCCAGCTTTTTTAAACAACATCAGGCCGAGACCTTTGCAAAATTCCTTTCCCCCGACAGCCGAAACCTAAACACAGGTTTTCGGCTGTTTTTGTTTCGAATATCCACTGATTCTACTCAAATACCCCCCTTAATCCCCCTTGGATACCCGATAATCAGGCATCCGGCCGCCTTTTAGGCGGCAACAGGCACACTTAGCCTGTTAGCCGCTTTCAAAAGGTTCAAACACATCGCCTTCAGATGGCTTTGTGCACTTACTTTGAGCAGACCAAAATAGACTGCCCGGGCATAGCGGAATTTACGGTGCAGCGTACCGAAGCTCTGTTCGACCACATAACGGGTTTTTGATAAATATCGGTTACGTTTGGTTTGTGCTTCCGACAGCGGATGTTTGCGGTGGGCTTTGCGCATAATGCCGTCCTGCAGCCGATGCTCTTTCAGATGTTGCCGGTTTTCCTTACTGTCGTAGCCTTTGTCGGCATAGACGGTCGTACCTTTGGATAGGCCTTCCAACAAAGGCAACAGG
>NZ_JBQCUZ010000007.1:0-137913 GCF_051962755.1 Neisseria sp. P0008.S004 | reverse complement strand
GAAGGTGGTCATGGAAAATCCCCTAAATGTCTTAGTAGGAATTTAGGGGATTTTGGGGAATTTTGCAAAGGTCTCAGGCCGTCTGAAATCGGGTTTTCAGACGGCCTGAGTTAATGCAACAGTTTATTTTTGCCAATAGGTTTTGACGTTGACGAATTCGTACAGCCCGAATTCTGATAGCTCGCGTCCATAACCTGAAGCTTTGACGCCACCAAAAGGTAGGCGCAGATCGCTGCTGGTGTGGCGGTTGATAAAGACAGAGCCTGCTTGAATTTTTTCGGCGTATTGCCATGCATTTGCCGTGTCGGCTGTGTAGATACAGGCGCCGAGGCCGAAAGGTGTGTCGTTGGCAAGTGCGACGGCGTGATCCGGATTGTTGGCGCGTAAAATCATGGCAACTGGGCCGAAGACTTCTTCGTGCCAAACGCGGCAGTTCGGGTTGATTTGATCCAATACCGTGGCAGGGTAAAACCAGCTTTCTCCCTCAGGGATATAACCGCCGCTCAAGCACTGCGCGCCATGTGCAACCGCATCTTGAACCTGCTCGTGTACGGTTTGACGCAGGTCTTCGCGGTGAAGCGGGGCAAGGGTAGTGTTCGGGTCTTTGGGATTGCCGGTTTGCAGTTTGGCGCATTCGGCAAGGAAGAGCGGGATAAATTGTTCGGCAATATCTTGGGTAACAACGATGCGCTTGGCGGCATTGCAGGATTGTCCGGCATCGCGAAAGCGCGAATAGCAGGCATCGATGACTGCACGTTGCAGATCGGCATCAGGCAGGATAATAAACGGATTGCTGCCGCCCAGTTCAAGGACGGTTTTTTTCAGATGTCTGCCCGCATGGGCGGCCAGCAAGCGACCGGTATGGGTCGAACCGGTAAATGCCATGGCATCGGTATCTTCAATGGCTTTAAGCGTGTCTTCATGGTTTAACCATGCGCCGATAAGCGGCAAACCTTTGGGGACGAGGTTGAAGAGTGTTTCGCTGACGCGGGCGACACTGGGCGCAGGTTTGACCGCGCAGGCATTGCCGGCACAGAGGGCAGGGATGGCAAATCGTAAAATCTGCCAAACAGGGTAGTTCCACGGCATGACTGCCAAAACAACGCCCAAAGGCTCGAAGCGGACTTGGCTGAGGCTGGCTTGAGTGGCGATGGTTTTATGGGCAAGCAGTTCGGGGGTAAGGCGGACGTAATAGCGGATAAGCTCGATGGATTTGCTGATTTCGGCACGGCATTCGTGCAGGCAGCGTCCGACTTCTTCGCAGACCATTTCAGCAAGGCGTTCTTGGTTTTGGGTAAGGCTGTCGGCAAATTGTTGTAAGAGGGCAGTGCGCTCGATAATGCTTGATTGTGCGAAGGTTTGCTGAAGGGTTTGGAGGCGGTTTAATTCGTCGGTGAACTCGGTATAGCTTTGCGCCGGTCTGCGGTAAATGGTTTCTCCGGTGAAAACGTGGGTGCTGTGAAACATGGTTGACTCCTTTGTTTTTATGTTTTTATGAGGCCGTCTGAAAATGTTTCAGACGGCCTTTTATTGTGATGATTGTACTTCAAGCGACCAGTTGGGGGAAAATGGATTTTAAGCCGGCAACAATAATCTCTACGGAAATGGCGGCAAGCATCATGCCCATGATGCGGTTGAGGATGGTCAGGCCGGTAGTGCCCAAGCGTTTGCTGATGCGTCCGGCCACGACCAGAATGAAATAGCAAATCAGGCTGACCAAAAAGCCGGAGATGATAATTAGGGCAATATCGCTGTAATTTTTGGCGGCAGAGGAGTAAATGATGACGGTAGAAATACCGCCGGGACCGATGGTAATCGGAATGGCAATGGGTACGACGGCAATGGCTTTTTCATTGCGGCGGATTTGTTGCTCATGGTGATGCTCTTCTGAATTGGGGTCGATTTTGGGCTTGGCAGGATTATTGTTGCCGTTCATTAAGGAGATGGCAATCAGCAAAACCAGAATACCGCCGCCGACTTGGAAAGAGCCCACGCTGATACCAAGTACTTTCAACAAGATACCGCCACTCAGTGCAAAGACGATGATTACGATGAAAACGGCCAATGCGGCAGTACGCGCGATTCTGCGCTTTTCTTTGGTGCTGTGGTTTTGTGTCAGATCAAGATAGATTGAGAGCGCGCTGAAAGGATTAATCAGCACGAGAAATGCCACAAGCAGCTTGCCGATTTCTACACCCAGTTCCATATTATTCCTCGCTTTCAGTTAGGTCATCGTTATCCGCATTACGGCGGCGGAGGTTTTTGTGTTCGTTGGCAATACCCATCAGCAGGGCGAGCACCACCATGATGGAAAGTGTAGCCGTACCGCCGTAGCTGACCAAGGGGAGGGGGACACCTACGACGGGCAAAATACCGCTGACCATGCCCATGTTTACAAAGGCGTAGCAGAAAAAAGTCATGGTCAACGCGCCTGCCAAAGTACGACTGTAAAGGGATTGCGCTTGTGCGGCAATCCACAATCCGCGTGCCAGAATGATGAGGTAAACCAGCAGTAAAAGGATATTGCCAATCAGGCCGAATTCTTCGCCGAATACTGCGAGAATAAAGTCAGTCGTTGATTCGGGAATATAGTCTAAATGGGTTTGCGTACCGTTGAGCCAGCCTTTACCCCATACGCCGCCCGAGCCGATGGCAATCATGGATTGGATGATGTGGTAGCCTGCGCCTAACGGGTCTTTGGTTGGGTCGAGCAGAGTGAGGACGCGGGTTTTCTGGTAGTCGTGCATGCCGTAATTCCACAAGAGCGGCAAAGCGGCCACAAAGGCAATAATGGCGGAAAAAATAGCCTTCCAAGGCAATCCGGCAAAGAAGATGACAAAAATACCCGAAGCCATAATCAGTGCTGCCGTACCCAGATCTGGCTGCTTCAATATCAGGGCAACAGGAACAAGAATCAGAACGAGGGCAACAATATAATGTACCCATTTCAGACGGCCTTCATAGCGTTGGAAATACCACGCGACAGTCATGGGAATACCGATTTTCATGATTTCGGAAGGTTGGATACGGGTAAAGCCGAGGCTCAGCCAACGTGTCGAACCGTTGACGGTAACGCCGGCAACTTCGACGCCAATCAGCAGTAATACGCCGACAATGTAAACAGGTAGGGCAACTTTGGCAGCCATTTGCGGCTTGAATACGGCGATAATCCATAAAAGGACAAAGCCCAAAACGGTATGGATGGTTTTGTTTTCCAATTGGCCGAACTCTTGCCCGTCTGCAGAATAGAGCAGGAACAGGCTCATGATGTAGATGGCGAGCATGGCAAAAAACAGCCAAGGGTCAATCGGGGCCGCAATGGTGGATTTGAAATTTTTCCACACTGATGTGTTATTCATGATGAACCTCCGGCTGTGAGGCAGGGCTTGTCGGCGTCAGTCCGTAGGCAGATTGGAAAATGCTGGTAATAGGCTGATGCTTGTCCGTTGTTTCAGTTTTGGCTAAATCTGACTCAAGGCCGTCTGAAAACTGTTGCGGCTTGACGTGAAGCATATAAAAATCAGTCATTTCACGGGCCAATGGCGCGGCATACGCACCCCAGCCGCCGTTTTCCAAAATAACGGCAATGGCAATTTCAGGTTTTTCCAATGGCGCAAACGAGATAAACCATGCGTGGTCGCGGTGTTGTTCGCGCAGGGCTGCGGCATTGTAGCGGCCGCCTTGTTTAATTTGTACGACTTGGGCTGTACCGGTTTTACCGCCCATCGTATAGGCGAGTCCGCCACCGATACGGTGCGCCGTACCACCCGGTTTCAATACCTTTTCCATTGAGCGTTTGACGTATTCGAAGTTATCGGCTTTGAACGGAATTTGACGCTCAGGATTGGGGTTGATACGGGTAATTTTGCGCGCGCCGAAATCCAATACTTCTTTGACCAAATGCGGCTGATAAACGACACCGTTATTGGCCAGAGATGCTGTCGCATGTGCCATTTGCAAAGGCGTGTAGGCGTTGTAGCCTTGGCCGATACTGACGGAAACCATCTCGCCGGCGCGCCATTCTTTGGCAGTCGGGTCGGAAGATTTGGCAAAGCGTTTGGCTTTCCATTCGCGGCTGGGCAAAACGCCTGTGTATTCGCTGGGCAGGTCAATGCCGGTTTTCTGGCCGAAACCGAATTGCGCCAGATACGGAGAGGCTTTATCGATACCCATTTCGTAACCCAAACGGTAGAAGAAGGTATCTGAGGATACTTGAATGGCTTTGCTCAAGTTGGCCGAGCCGTGACCGCTGCGGACGGAGTCGCGGAAGATATGGCGGCTGCCGGGTATGCTCCATGCGCCGGGTGCAGGGACGATAGTGTTTTGAGTAATTTTGCCGCTTTCCAACAAAGCCATGCCCATAAAGGGTTTGAATGTAGAACCCGGCGGATAAAGGCCTTGGGTAACGCGGTTGATCAAAGGCTTTTTCCAATCGTCATTCAGCATTTTCCAAGTGTCGCTGTCGATGCCGTCAATAAAGAGGTTGGGATCAAAGGAAGGTTTGGAAACAAAAGCCAAAACAGTACCGTCTTGCGGATTGATGGCCACCAATGCGCCACGGCGGTCGCCCAAGATGCGGTCGGCTTCCTGTTGCATACGGATATCCATACCTAGGCGCAAGGTTTGCCCCATTTTGGACGGAACATTTTTCAATACGCGGACGATGTTGCCGTAAGCGTCTTTTTCGACTTCCTGATAGCCTGGAATGCCATGAAGCTGGTGTTCGTAATATTTTTCCAAGCCGGATTTGCCGATATGTGTACTGCCGCGGTAGAGGGCGGTCAGGCCTTCTTCTTCCAGCATTTCTTTGTCTTTGTCGCTAATACGGCCGATATAGCCTAAGAAATGGGAAGTCAGTTTGCCGTAAGGATATTCGCGGAAAGTGCGTGAATTGACCTCTACGCCTTTGAATTCGCGCAGATGTACGGACAAACGGGCGGCTTCTTCATCGGTCAGTTTGAGTTTGAGTGGGATATTTTCAAATTTTCTATAGCTTTCGCGGTATTTTTTGAAGCGTTTTAAATCTGTCGGCGTGATATCGACGTATTTTTTCAATGCTTCAATGACATCTTCCATCTTGCCTTCGATGCGGCTGGGAATAACTTCGAGCGAAAAGACAGGATAGTTTTTGGCCAAAGGAACGCCGTTGATATCGACGATTTCGCCGCGTACGGGCGGCGTTGGAATCAGGGTGATGCGGTTGCTCGATGCTTGACCGGAAAACTCGTTGTGCTGAGTCACTTGCAGGTAAAAGAACCGCGCCAGCAAGATGGAAAAGAAGATGACAATCA
Source organism: Neisseria sp. P0008.S004 (assembly GCF_051962755.1). Classification (NCBI taxonomy): domain Bacteria; kingdom Pseudomonadati; phylum Pseudomonadota; class Betaproteobacteria; order Neisseriales; family Neisseriaceae; genus Neisseria; species Neisseria sp. P0008.S004. Next base: position 132,622 of record NZ_JBQCUZ010000007.1, on the reverse strand, counting down.
GGACAAAAGCAACGAGCAGGCGCAATAAAGCGTCGGCTTGTGCAGCCTGAGCAGAAGGTTTTTTGGTATGTTGACCACCGGAAAGACGGCGTGGAAGAATCGGTTTCATCTTTTCAGTGGGAGCGGTAAATACGGGTCACAATCAGCATCAGCTGGCTGAGTATCGGCCAAAGCAATGCGCCGACAAATGGGGCAACAAAGCCTTGCAAAGTGATGACCTGATGATTAAGGAACAAACGGGCAACAGTTAAGACGGCCTGATTGAGAAGCAGCGCAGCCAAGACAGCAGCCAATTGCATAATGTGGCCGTACAGCATGATCTGGCGGCGGTGGTTTAAAATGAAATAAGTCATCACGACGTAAGACAGGGCGTGCAATCCCAAAGTCGCGGCGGTTGCGGCATCGACAATCAGGCCGATGGCAAAAGCCAGTCCCATGCCTGCGCGTTGCGGTTGGTGCAATGCCCAATACAGCAGCATCAGTGCCGTCATTTCAGGCAGCCAGAAGAACCCGTCAAAGGAAAACGGCATAAAGTCCAGTATCATCATCACGATGAGACTGGCCGCCATAATGTGCAGCGGTACTGCACGGTAAGAATCGTCAAAATCGTTCATGAAATCAGCGTGGGGAAGAAGGGGCGGAAGAAAGTACCAAGACAAAACGGCTGCTGCGTAAAGCGGCTAAAGGCGTCAGTTGCGTATCGTAATAAGGCGTTCCCGATGCGCGGACAACCTTGCTGACGGTTGCAACGGGAATCCCCGCCGGATAAGTACCGTCCAAGCCGGAAGTCAGTAGAATATCGCCGGGTTTCAAGTCTGAGCCGGTTGGAAAATAGCGCAAATCCAAACCGTTGCCATTGCCGTATGCCAAATTGCGTTCGCCGGTGCGACTGACGGCTATGGGGACAATGCTTTGTCCGCCTGAAATCAGCCCAATTTCCGCACTTTGTGTGTGAACTTGTGTCAACAGGCCGATCAAACCGCTTTGATCGATGACCGCATCGCCAACTTTCAAACCATCTTGGCCGCCCTTGCCGATAATCAGTCTTTCGGAAAGCGGATCTTTGCCATTGGAAATGACTTCCGCACCGATAACGTTGTGAATGCCTTTTTGTTGCAAACCGTACAGTTTTTTTAATTCGCGCAATTCATCAGTATTGACTTTATCTCGCTGCAAATCAATTTTCAGACGGCCATTTTCTTCCAGAAGTTGGCGGTTTTGTTCCAAGAGCTCGGATTTGGACTGGGAGAGGTCGGCAAAATATTGATAAAGTTGAACAGGTTGATTTGCCAGCCATTGAACAGGATAGAGCATGGGCATTACTGCAGCACGTACAGGCTGCATCAATGAAAAGCGGTAATCTGCCACCATCAGGCCGGCAGCCAGAGCGATATAAACGACAAAACGAGGCAACAGCTTAGAGCCTTTTGCCTCGTCAAAGCGCAAAGAAGAGCGTTCCATAACCATCTACCTTATGGGTTTTCCGTGAATACGGTATCCCATTTGCCGATATAGTCCAAAGCCTTACCGGCACCATAGGCAACGCAGTTCAGAGGTTGGTCGGCAATACCGACGGGCAGGCCGGTTGCGTCGGCCAAGACAGTATCGATACCGTGCAGAAGCGCACCGCCGCCGGTCAGCATAATACCGCGGTCGGCGATGTCGCCGGCCAATTCAGGCGGAGCCTGTTCCAAAGCTAGACGAACGGCACGGATGATTTGATTTACCGTTTCACTCAATGCTTCACGGATTTCATCTGAAGTAACTGCCAAGGATTTAGGCGTGCCTTCGGCCAGATCGCGGCCTTTAATGCGCATGGCTGTTTCGGTTTCAAAGCCCGAGGCCGAGCCGATTTGTTTCTTCAATTCTTCGGCTGTAGCTTCACCAATCAAGACACCGCGATGACGGCGCAGGTAATGGATGATGCTTTTATCGAATTCATCGCCGGCTGCGCGGACAGAAGCAGAATAGGCCATGCCGCCCAGTGAAAGAATACCGATTTCAGTCGTACCGCCGCCGATATCGACAATCATCGAACCTGCAGCATCTTCAATCGGTAAACCCGCACCCAAAGCGGCGGCCATCGGTTCTTCAATCAAATGTACACTTGCCGCGCCGGCAGCAAACGCAGAGTCCAAAATCGCTTTACGTTCCACTTGGGTAGAGCCGCCCGGAACACAGATAACCACGCGAGGCGGAACCAAAGATTGTCCTTCGGTGGCTTTTTTAATCAACATACCCAGCATACGCTCAGTAATCACAAAATCGGCAATTACACCGTCTCTCATCGGGCGGACGATTTCAATATTGCGCGGCGCACGACCCTGCATTTTTTTGGCTTCCGTACCCACTGCCATAATTTTACTTTTATTGCCTGCGCCGGATTGAATCGCAACCATGGACGGCTCATCCAAAACAATCCCTTTGCCGCGTACAAAAATCAGCGTGTTGGCCGTGCCCAAATCGATGGCAATATCATTGGAGAGGAAACGAGATAAAAGACGAAACATTAGGATTCCTGAAATTCCGGCCCAGTCCGGATGCTTTAAGCAGTATTTAAAATAAGAAAAACAGGTACACGGTTTTAGACGGATAAATGCGCCCTTAAAAGGCCGTCTGAATCAAAACACCATGCCAACCTGTTTGGTTTTCGGTTATAATTCTTCGCTTCATAGAAGACGAAATGCAATGATACCCCAAACCCAAGAGGCATTGCTATCAGACAAGGATTTTTTATGGCTTTAAGCTTAAATGATGTGGAAAAAATCGCAAAACTCTCGCGCCTCACTTTAACGGACGAAGAAAAAAACAAAACGCTTGCCGAGTTGAACGATATTTTCGCCATGGTTGAAAACATGCAAAGCGTCAATACCGACGGTATCGAACCCATGGCGCATCCGCACGAAGCCGCTTTACGCCTGCGCGAAGATAAAGTGACTGAAACCGATCATGCTGCCGAATATCAGGCTGTTGCCCCCGAAGTGCGCAACCGCCTGTATATTGTTCCTCAAGTAATTGAAGAATAAGGTTTCATACGGCCTTTGCTTATCGGCAAGCCCCTATTGCAAGGCCGTCTGAAAGGATTTTTTGTTCAGACGGCCCGATTTATTGATTTAAACGGATGTTTTCAATATCTGTTTTGAAAGCAAAAACTGTTTTATAGAAAGTACGGCACAATGACCGCTTACACGCTCAAACAAGCCAGCAGCCTGCTGCAATCCAAACAAATTTCCGCAGTCGAATTGGCGACCGAATATTTGGCCGCTATTGCTGCGAAAAACCCTACCATCAACGGCTACGTTACCATCGATCAAGATAAGACCCTTGCTGAAGCTAAAGCAGCCGATGCGCGTATCGCGGCCGGTAATGCAACAGCTTTGACCGGTGTGCCGGTTGCTTACAAAGATATTTTCTGCCAAACAGGTTGGCGCAGTGCATGCAGCTCCAAAATGTTGGATAACTTCGTTTCTCCTTATACTGCTACTGTGGTGCAAAACCTGTTGGATGCCGGCATGGTTACTCTTGGCCGTACCAATATGGACGAATTTGCCATGGGTTCGACCAATGAGACTTCGTTCTACGGCGCAACCAAAAACCCATGGAATCTTGAACATGTTCCCGGCGGTTCGTCAGGCGGTTCGGCTGCCGTGATTGCGGCGCGTTTGGCACCGGTTGCGTTGGGTTCGGATACCGGCGGTTCTATCCGTCAGCCTGCATCGCATTGCGGTATTACCGGCATCAAGCCGACTTACGGTACGGTTTCACGTTTCGGTATGGTTGCCTATGCTTCCAGCTTCGACCAAGCCGGCCCTATGGCGCAAACAGCCGAAGACTGCGCGATTTTGTTGAACGCTATGGCCAGCTTTGACGAGCGCGATTCCACCAGTTTGGAGCGCGACAAAGAAGACTACACCCGTGATTTGGACAAGCCGCTCAAAGGTTTGAAAATCGGTTTGCCTAAAGAATATTTTGGCGAAGGCGCAGATGCCGATGTTCAGACGGCCTTGCAAAGCGTTATTGATTTGCTCAAAGTACAAGGAGCGGAGACTGTTGAAGTTTCCCTGCCGCAAACATCATTGTCGATTCCTGCTTATTACGTTCTTGCCTCTGCTGAAGCAAGTACCAACTTGTCCCGTTTTGATGGCGTACGTTATGGCCACCGTGCGGTGCAATTTGGCGATTTGGAAGAAATGTACAGCAACACCCGTGCCGAAGGTTTTGGCAGCGAGGTCAAACGCCGTATCATGATCGGTACTTATGTATTGAGCCATGGTTACTACGATGCGTACTATTTGAAAGCGCAAAAACTGCGCCGTCTGGTTGCCAATGATTTTCAGACGGCCTTTGGTCAATGTGATTTCATTTTGGCGCCGACTGCGCCGACTGCCGCGCCAAAACTCGGCAGCGACATTCACGACCCTGTGCAAATGTACTTATCCGATATTTACACCATCGCCGTGAACCTTGCCGGTTTGCCTGCACTGACTCTGCCTGCCGGTTTCAGCGCAAACGGCCTGCCGATTGGTGTGCAATTTATCGGCAACTATTTCTCCGAAGCCAAAATTTTGGGTGCCGCACATCAAGTTCAGCTGAACAGCGATTGGCACACTAAAGCGCCGGAATAATGTTTTAGGGCCTTGATGATTCAAGGCCGTCTGAAAATAAACCATATAAAAGCGCCTGAATGTATTGAGGTGCTGCATATTGTAGATATTTAAAAACATGACAGCCACCGACTTCATTCAAATCATTGGGACAGCCGCGTTTGCCATTTCCGGCTATTTGGTCGGCTACAACAAGCGGTTGGATGTACTCGGTGTCGTCATTACTGCGTTACTGACGGCTGTCGGCGGCGGCATGATACGCGATGGCTTGGTCGGCCGGATTCCGCAAGTGTTTTTGCAAACCGATGCGCTGATAGTTGTATTTGCCACGCTTGCCATCGCATGGTTGATAAGGGTGCAACGTTATCGCAGCACCTATTTGGCTGCTGCTTTTATTATTGCCGATGCCATCGGTTTGGCAGCGTTCAGCATTACCGGCGCACAAATCGGTATGACCTTGCAGCTCAATTTGTTCGGCGTTATTTCTTTGGCTTTTGTGACTGCCGTTGGTGGCGGTATTGCGCGCGATATTTTGGTCAATGATGTGCCGATGATTTTGCGCACCGACCTTTACGGCAGTGTAGCCATTTTGATTGGCGGGCTGATTTATCTGTTCGGGCATTTGGGCTGGATTAATATTTTTACGTTAAACCTGCTCTTTGCCGGCGGATTGTTGTTTCGCCTGACTGCATACCGTTTCCATTGGCAACTGCCCGGTTTCCAACGCCGCAGGAAATAAACTTATCTTATCAGACGGCCTATTATGTTTTTTATTCAGGCCGTCTGAAAAACGAATCACTCATTTAACCGATTAACTTTTTTTCGACAGAAAGACCCTTATGACTTGGGAAACCGTAATCGGACTGGAAATCCACGTCCAACTCAACACCCAATCCAAAATCTTCAGCGGCGCATCCACTGCATTCGGTGCCGAGCCTAATGCCCACGCCAGCGTGGTTGAGTGTGCGTTGCCGGGCGTATTGCCGGTAATGAACCGCGAAGTCGTCGAAAAAGCCATCAAACTCGGTTTGGCTTTGGATGCGAAAATCAATCAGAAAAACGTGTTCGACCGTAAAAACTATTTTTATCCTGATTTGCCAAAAGGCTATCAAATCAGCCAGTTGAATTTGCCGATTGTAGAACACGGCAAACTGGAAATCGTAGTGGGCGATGAGGTTAAAACCATCAATGTTACCCGTGCGCACATGGAAGAAGATGCGGGTAAATCCGTGCACGAGGGTTTAAACGGTGCCACCGGTATTGACTTGAACCGTGCCGGTACGCCTTTATTGGAAGTTGTCTCCGAGCCTGAAATGCGTTCCGCAGCCGAAGCCGTGGCATACGCTAAAGCGTTACACGGTTTGGTAACTTGGCTGGATATTTGCGATGGCAATATGGCGGAAGGCTCGTTCCGCGTTGATGCCAACGTATCTGTCCGTCCGAAAGGTCAGGCAGAGTTCGGTACACGCCGTGAAATCAAAAACCTCAACTCTTTCCGCTTCTTGGAACAAGCCATCAATTATGAAGTGGAAGCGCAAATTGAAATCTTGGAAGACGGCGGTAAAGTACAGCAGGCAACCATGCTGTTTGACCCTGAAAAAGGCGAAACCCGTGTGATGCGTTTGAAAGAAGATGCACATGATTACCGCTATTTCCCAGATCCGGATTTGCTTCCGGTCATTATTTCAGACGGCCAATTGCAAAAAGCCAAAGAGCAAATGCCAGAGTTGCCGCATGAAATGGCGGCGCGTTTTGTTGTCGATTACGGCGTGTCTGACTATGATGCGCGCCTGTTAACTGCCAGCCGCGCTCAAGCCGCCTATTTTGAAGAAGCAGCCAAAGCCTGCGGCCAAGGTAAATTAACGGCGAACTGGATGAACGGCGAGCTTGCTGCTACTTTGAACAAAGAAGGTTTGGAATTAGCTGGAAGCCCGATTACGGCTCCACGCCTTGCCGAGTTGGTTGCTAAAGTTGCAGACGGAACATTAAGTAGCAAATTGGCGAAAAAAGCTTTTGAAGCAATGTGGGCCGAGCCTGAAGCAGGTATTGCCGAAATCATCGAAAAACATGGCTTGCAACAAATTACCGACACTGGAGCAATTGAAGCGATGGTGGATGAAGTGTTGGCAAATAATGCGAAAGCCATTGAGCAATTCCGTTCCGGCAATGAAAAAGCCTTGAATGCGATTGTCGGCCAAGTGATGAAAGCAAGTAAAGGCAAGGCCAATCCTGCTCAAGTTCAAGAGTTGATTAAAGCCAAATTAGCTTGATAGATAGGACAGGCCGTCTGAAAAATAGGTCTTATTTTTCAGACGGCCTTTATTTTTGATTCTAAAATTATTCTAAATACCATGACACATACTATTACCTTATCAGATCAAATAACATTTACGGCAAACGATGATGAAACCGTTCTTGCTGCTGCGACCCGTCAGAATTTAAATCTGCCCCATTCTTGTAAAAGTGGCGCCTGCGGACAATGTAAGGCCGAGTTGATGAGTGGTGAATTTGAAATGGGCGATCATATTGATAAAGCCATCAGCGAAGAAGAAAAAGCGCAGGGCAAAGTGCTATTGTGCTGTACTACTGCGAAGAGCGACCTGAAAATCAATGTGCAGGGGTTTAATCCGAATGCTTTGCCAGTGCGCACTTTGCCTGTACGTATCGAAACGATTGAAATCAAACATGATGTTGCTTTGTTGAGATTGGCTTTGCCTAAAGCCCCATCGTTTGCATTTTATGCAGGGCAGTATATTGACTTGTTGCTTCCGGGTAATATTAGTCGCAGTTATTCAATCGCCAATTCACCTGACCAAGAAGGCGTTTTGGAGTTGCATATTCGGAAACGAGAAAATGGCGTATGTTCGGAAATGATTTTTGGTGCAGAGCCTAAAATCAAAGAAAAAGGCATTGTCCGCATTAAAGGCCCATTGGGTACGTTTACTTTGCAAAAGGACAGCGATAGACCGATTGTTTTGTTGGCAACGGGTACAGGTTACGCACCTATCCACAGCATCTTGCTTGATTTGATTCATCAGAATAGCGAACGTCAGGTTCATTTTTACTGGGGAGCACGTCAGCAGGAGGATTTGTACGCATTGGAAGAAGCAGAAGCATTAATAGGCCGTCTGAAAAATGCGAAATTCTTGCCTGTTCTTTCTAAGCCTGATTCTGAATGGAAAGGGGAGAGTGGATATGTGCAAAACGTTGCAGCACAAAATTATCCTGATTTGAGCCAATATGAAGTTTATGCTTGCGGGTCACCAGCCATGACGGAGAATGCGCAAAGTTTGCTGACTCAAAATTGCGCTTTACCGGAAGATGCCTTCTTCTGTGATGCTTTTTCACCGGCATAGTGATGTGTATACAGGATTTATATGTTTGAATGCAGCTGTTAAGAGTAAAATTTGACGGCAATCTATTTGAAGAGGAGAGTGTGTTTTTACACACTCTTTTTTCTATGTGGAAGTTATTGCATGGATGTTTATGTCTTGAAGAGATAACTATTTTGTTATCAAAAATTGAATTTATAATTTATCATAAAGAAAAAGGCCGTCTGAATATTTTAGACGGCCTTTGTTTTGAAGCAAGTATTAGCTACCAATCAGTTTCAAACGTTGACCAGGGGTCACCGTACGTGTATTGCGGTTCCAACGGCGGATATCATTAATATCAACATTGAAACGGTTGGCGATGGTGTTCAAAGTATCGCCTTTGCGTACAGTGTAGGAAACGTTTTGAATCGGGTTGCTGCGGACTTTTGCCGGAGCAGCTGTAACGCGGAGGATTTGGCCTTTTTTGATATTGTTACCTTTGATGTTGTTGGCAATAATCAAATCGGCTACGCTCAAGTTGTAACGTTTGGAGATGTTAAACAACGTATCGCCATCTTCCACGCGGTGTATACCTGCTGCAAGTGCTGCAGTTTGTGTGTTTTGTTGGCCATTTACACGGGCAAGACGCGCATTGATGCGTTGTTGTTGTTTAGCGGTATTGGCTGCGATACGTTCTGTACGAGCGTTTTCAGCGGTGACAACAGTTTGAACTTGTTTGGTTTCAGGAGTCGCTTCAGCAACAGTCGCTGCAGGTTCCTCTGCAGGTCGGCTTTGTACCAAAGCCATCAGGTCATCATGCTCTTCTTGAACCGGCGCAGCAGCAACAGATTCAACTGCTGGAGAAGGGGCTACATCGTTTGCGGCAACAGTCGGTGCAGTCAAGTCGGCAGGGATAGCCGCTTTGGGTGCTTCTGCAACATTTGTGGTAGCAGGCTCAATAGCAGTATGGACCATGGCTACAACTGGGGCGGTCATTTCTATACTTGCAACTTGAGGCTGCTCTTTGGTTTCTGTTACCGCTACGGAAGTAACGTTTTCAGTTTTGCTGTGTGCAATAAAGTCAACCGGTTTAGTGGACTGAGGAACAACAGGTGCAACAATATTGGTCACGGTAGTTTGAGCGACTTTAACCGGTTCTACTGCGTTGGAAGCAATAATCGGAGACATGGCCGGCATATTGGATTGGTAAGTATCCGGCGTATTGTCTTTGTCAATAAAGTTAATAATGTCTTGGCTTTGGATAGCTGAGTTTTTAGCCACTAAAATGCTGCGGCCTTCAGAAATGGCGCTACCGCTCAGGCCATTGAGGCGTTTGAGTTCGGCTACGCTCATACCGGTATCGTTAGCAATGGCGTTAAGCTTTTTGTTGCCCAAAGAAGTATAAATATCCCAAGACATTAGGGTATCTGGATTGGCATTGCGGTAGTTCTTTTCAAATGCGGAAACCGCAGAAACCGGCAATAACAGGCGACGGTTGTTTTTAGGGATGAATACTGGAGCATTGAAACCTGGGTTGAGTGCCAACAGTTCGCTTTCGCTGATGTTTGCAAAACGAGCAATTGTGCTGTTATCAATAGGTTTGTCGATGCTGACAGATTTGAAATACGGCTGATTGCTGATTTCGCTGATATTCATACCGAAGGTTTGCGGATTGGCAACGATATTGCGGACGGCCAAAAGTTTGGGAACGTAGTTGCGTGTTTCGTTCGGCATACGCAGGTTTTCGTATGTCGGCTCCAAACCTTGCGCACGGGCACGGTTTACGGCGCGACCAACATTACCTTCGCCCCAGTTGTAAGCAGCAAGGGCCAAAGACCAGTCACCGAACATACCGTGCAGGTATTGCAGATAGTTCAGCGCGGCATCAGTAGCGGCGTAAACGTCGTGACGACCGTCATACAAAGGCGTTTTTTCCAAGCCGAAGTGGCGGCCGGTAGCCGGCATAAATTGCCACAGGCCGGATGCGCCGACGTGTGATTTGGCTTTGGTTAAAAATGCGCTTTCAATGAAAGGCAACAAAGCGATTTCAGCAGGCATATTGCGCTTTTTAACTTCATTGGCAATATGGTACATATAAGGTTTGCTGCGGGAGATGGTGCGGTCGAAATATGCACTGTTTGCAGCAAATTTGTTTTCATGGCGGCGAACCAGTTCTGTGTTGACTTCGTTAATGCGGAAGTCTTTACGTAATGATGCCCACAAGCTACCAGAGCCGAAGGTTTGTGTTTTGGCTTGGTCGAGCAGGGAAGAGTTGAGGCGCATCATTGCCATGCCGACTTGGTTGGGCGTAGCGTTTTGCGCGTAGGCTGTGGCGGAAACTGCCGACAGGCTTGAAACGGTCAGAACGATGGTTTTTAGTTTTGCCATAGTAAATAGAGTTATCAAATATATAATAAAATTTTGTCCTTTCGATGGTATCGTTTCAGCATTCAAACGTCAAGTCGGGCAGGGAATTTGCGTGTATGATGTGGTCGTGGTGTTAAAATTCTGTCACACAAGTCGGGATGCATAGGAGAGCATTTAATGGAAACTTTTTTTATGCAAACGCCAATGGGGCAATATCTTGCTCAAAAAGAGGCGGATTTTTTCAGACGGCATTTGCAATATTTGAATAGGCAAGTGGCGGTTCAATTGGACGGTGTATGGCAGAGGCCGTCTGAAAATATGATTGTGGTACCGCGCGATGTGCTGATGGATGCTGAAATGTTGGCATTTGAAACGCATTCCGTGGATGTATTATTGATGCCCCATCTTTTGGAAATTTCATCTGCCGATTTGGTGTTGCAAGAGGCATTTAGGATATTAAAACCCGAGGGCAGGTTGATTTTAACGGGGTTTAACCTTAAATCTTTGTGGGGGTTGAGCTCGTGGTTTGATGGTAAAAGACTGCCTATGAAATCTCAATGCTTGGCTCTGGCTGAGTTGAAACGAAAAACTGCCGCTATTGGTTTTGAAATGGAATATGGGCAGTTTATGGATTATCTGCCTGCTGTGAATTCATCATCTGCTTTGAAGTTTTGGCAGTTTATGGAAAAGGCAGGGGATAGGTGGTGGCCGCAGTGTGCGGCGGTGTATGGTGTGGTTTTAACGAAACATTTGATTGGTGTCCATCCTTTGCCTGAATTGGAATCTGCATTCGATGGCAATACGGTTGCTTTAAGTACGGCACGTTTGGCCGAATAGTTTTCAGACGGCCTATATATAATGATGAATTTGGAGAATAATGATGCCTGAATTACCTGAGGTAGAAACGACTTTACGCGGAATCGCGCCGCATATTGATGGCAAAAAGATAGAAAAAGTCATTATTCGCCAGTTTAAATTGAGATGGCCTATCCATCCGAACTTGGCGCAAATTTTGGCCGGGCGCAAAGTTTTGGCATGCAACCGGCGTGCGAAGTATTTGATTGTTACTTTTGAAACGGGTATTTTACTTATGCATTTGGGTATGTCCGGCAGTTTGCGGATTTTTACCGCCGATGATGAGCGCATCGCCACGCCGGATAAACATGATCATTTAGATTTTGTATTTGATGACGGTACCGTATTGCGTTATCACGATCCGCGTAAATTTGGTGCGGTATTGTGGTATGAGGGTATTGCCGAGCATCATCCGCTGTTGGAAAAGTTGGGACCGGAGCCGCTCTCGGATGATTTTGATGCAAATTACCTGTATCAGAAATTGAAAACCCAAAAGCGTGCAGTCAAATTAGCGCTGATGGATAATGCAGTGGTGGTTGGTGTCGGTAATATTTATGCGAATGAAAGTCTGTTTAAGGCAGGTATTTCGCCATTGCGTCCGGCGAATAAGCTGACCAAGAAAGAATGCGCATTATTGGTGGAAACCGTTAAAGCGGTTCTGCTGAGGGCGATTGAAACGGGCGGCAGTACACTGCGAGACTTCGTTAATAGCGATGGAAAAAGCGGCTACTTTCAGCAGGAATATACGGTCTATGGCCGCCACAATGAGCCTTGTGTCCAATGTGGCGGGTTGATTTTTAAAGAAACTTTGGGGCAGCGTGGAACATTTTATTGTCCAAATTGCCAGAAATAGTTTCAGACGGCCTTAAATGTCAGAGGCCGTCTGAACATAATGAACACAATACAGAAGAAATTTTATGTCTAAACAAAAAGCTCCTTTTTTTAAACGTCTGAGCCGACTTTGCCGTTTGGCAGCTTGGTTATTCAGAACCGGCCGGGATTTGCGTGCCATTGATGGCAACAATGCAGAGGAACGCAATCATGCTGTGGTTGTTTTGGGAAAAGGTGCGTTGGATGCTTTGGATATCGAATTGGAAATCGGCGTACCGCCTCAAGGAAATGTGAGTGGTACTTTGGTGGTGGCCAACCATGTGTCTTGGTTGGATATTTTTGCCATGAGCGCCGTTTATCCGAGCAGTTTTATTGCGAAACAGGAAATCAGCGGTTGGCCGGTTTTGGGGAAAATGGGTAAAAATGCCGGCACGGTGTTTATCAATCGCAATTCCCGCCGTGATGTCGAGCCGATTAATCAGGCGATTTGTGCAGCATTGAAAGCAGGGCAGAATGTCAGCTTCTTCCCTGAGGCGCGTACTTCTTCCGGCTTGGGTATTTTGCCGTTTAAAGCTGCCCTGTTCCAATCGGCTATTGATGCGAAAGCGCCGATTCAGGCGGTAACTTTGCGATATTATGATGACGAAGGACAACGGACGGATCTGCCATCCTATGCGGAGGTAAACCTGCTTCAATCTTTATGGCGCATTGTTTCTATGAAGAAAATCTGTATCCGCTTGGATTTCTCGCCTCAGTACAAACCGACAGATATGCCTGATAAAGACCGCTATGCTTTGAAGGATATTGCGGAAACAGCCATCGGCGAAATTGTGGCTTCGGATTCTCCCGTTCAGCCCTTACCTAAAAAATAATTTCAGTCAGGTACTTGTTTTATTTCAGATGGCCTTCATTTAGAGGAATAGCTGTTCTCGATTTAATTGAGTTGATAGTTTGATGTAATTAATATTATTTGAACTATAAATTATACAAATCGATAGGCCTGCATTAAAATGCAAGCATTGATTCATTTCTCAAACCCGAATTTTTAAGGAGCTTAAAAATGGCTTTGCAAGATCGTACCGGTCAAAAAGTACCTTCCGTAGTATTCCGCACTCGCGTTGGCGACACTTGGAAAGATGTTTCTACTGATGATTTGTTCAAAGGCAAAAAAGTAGTCGTGTTCTCTCTGCCTGGCGCATTTACTCCAACTTGCTCTTCTTCTCACCTGCCACGCTACAACGAATTGTTTGGCGCGTTCAAAGAAAACGGTGTTGACGCAATCTACTGCGTATCTGTAAACGACACTTTCGTAATGAACGCTTGGGCTGCTGAAGAAGAAGCTGACAACATCTACATGATTCCTGATGGTAATGGTGAATTCACTGAAGGCATGGGCATGTTGGTTGGCAAAGAAGACTTGGGCTTCGGCAAACGCTCTTGGCGTTACTCCATGCTGGTTAACGACGGCGTGATTGAAAAAATGTTTATCGAACCTGAAGAGCCAGGCGATCCTTTCAAAGTGTCTGACGCTGACACTATGTTGAAATACATTGCTCCTGACTGGAAAGCTCAAGAGTCTGTTGCCATCTTCACCAAACCTGGCTGCCAATTCTGTGCTAAAGCTAAAAAAGCTCTGCAAGACAAAGGCTTGTCTTACGAAGAAATCGTATTGGGCAAAGATGCAACTGTTACTTCCGTACGCGCTATTACCGGCAAGATGACTGCTCCTCAAGTATTCATCGGCGGTAAATACATCGGTGGCAGCGAAGACTTGGAAGCTTACTTGGCTAAAAACTAATTGCCTGTATGCTTAAGACGGCTTGAAAAGGCCGTCTGAAAGACCCAAATATAGAGTTATTCAGACGACGTTTGCAAATCGGCGTTCTGAATAACTCTATATTTACAAGTAGAATTTGAGATTATTGTTTTAAATCGATATTTAGATATTGGCTATTGATTTTTAAATTTTGATAGTTTATGAAGTTTAGGCCGTCTGAAAACGGATAACCTGATGGCAATATCGGTTTGGATATAGACAGTAAGGATAAAATATGAAAAAAATTCAAGCAGATGTGGTAGTACTGGGTGGCGGTACAGCCGGTATGGGCGCATTTCGCAATGCTCGACTTCATACAGATAATGTTTACCTGATTGAAAACAATGTATTCGGAACAACTTGTGCGCGTGTCGGCTGTATGCCGTCCAAATTGCTGATTGCAGCTGCGGAAGCGCGCCATCATGCTCTGCATACCGATCCGTTTGGCGTGCATTTGGATAAAGACAGCGTAACGGTAAACGGCGAAGAAGTCATGCACCGCGTGAAGTCCGAACGCGACCGTTTTGTTGGTTTTGTAGTCAGTGATGTAGAAGAGTGGCCTGCCGACAAGCGTATTATGGGTACGGCAAAATTTGTTGACGAACACACCGTCCAAATCGATGACCACACTCAAATCACTGCAAAAAGTTTTGTGATTGCTACCGGTTCGCGCCCTGTGATTTTCCCTCAGTGGGAAGTTTTGGGCGATCGCTTGATTGTGAACGATGATGTTTTCTCTTGGGATACCCTGCCTAAGAGTGTGGCCGTATTCGGTCCTGGTGTAATCGGCTTAGAGTTGGGTCAGGCTTTGCACCGTTTGGGCGTAAAAGTTGAAATTTTTGGCGTAGCAGGCGCTATTGGCGGTATTTCCGACCCTGTTGTCGCTGAAGAAGCCAAAACCGTTTTTGGTGAAGAGTTGACCTTGCATTTGGATGCCAAAACCGAAGTCAAATTGGACGCAGAAGGCAATGTTGAAGTTCATTGGGAACAAGATGGCGAAAAAGGTATATTCCATGCCGAATATGCTTTGGCTGCCGCCGGTCGCCGTCCGAACGTGGACAATATCGGTTTGGAAAACCTGAATATCGAAAAAGATGCACGTGGCGTGCCTGTTGCCGATCCGCTGACCATGCAAACCAGCATTCCGCACATCTTTATCGCAGGCGATGCATCCAACCAACTGCCTCTGCTGCATGAAGCTTCTGACCAAGGCAAAATTGCCGGTCACAATGCCGCTATTTTCCCGAATATTGAGGGCGGTTTGCGCCGTAGCGTAATCGGCGTGGTATTTACCAGTCCGCAAATTGCCACTATCGGTTTGAAATACGCGCAAGTTGCGGAGAAATATCAGCCTGATGAGTTTGTCATCGGTGAAGTTTCCTTCCGAAACCAAGGCCGCAGCCGCGTTATGTTGGTAAACAAAGGCCATATGCGTTTGTATGCTGAGAAAGCGACCGGCCGTTTCATTGGTGCGGAAATTGTCGGCCCTGCTGCCGAACATTTGGCACACTTGATGGCTTGGGCGCATCAAATGAAGATGACGATTCCGCAAATGTTGGATATGCCGTTCTACCATCCGGTTATCGAAGAAGGTCTGCGCACTGCATTGCGTGATGCCGATGCAAAACTGAAACAGGCTTGATTATTTGATGGAATAAAGGCCGTCTGAAACTCGTAGTAAGGTTTCAGACGGCCTTTTTTATGCTTTGAAGCTGTTAAATCAATTCTAAATCCGGACCGGCATTTTGCGCACGACGGCTTCGTAATTGAATGTCTAAGCGCAAATCATGAGCGGAGTCGGCATTTTTAATGGCGTCTTGATAACTGATATCGCCGTTTTCATACAAATCATACAAGGCTTGGTCAAAAGTGATCATGCCCATGCCGGTTGATTTTTTCATCATTTCTTTGATGTTGTGGACTTCGCCTTTTTGAATCAAGTCGGCAATAATTGGCGAATTGAGCAAAACTTCGACCGCCGCCACACGACCCCGTCCGCTTTCACGGGGAATCAGTCGTTGTGAAATAAAGGCTTGCAGGTTGAGCGATAAGTCGGTCAGCAACTGGGTACGGCGCTCTTCGGGGAAGAAGTTGATGATGCGGTCGAGCGCTTGGTTGGTACTGTTGGCGTGCAGTGTTGCCATACACAAATGGCCGGTTTCTGCGAAGGAAATGGCGTAGTCCATGGTCTCGCGGTCGCGGATTTCACCAATCAGGATAACATCCGGCGCTTGGCGCAGGGTATTTTTCAATGCAATCGGCCAATTTTCTGTATCTACACCGATTTCACGTTGGGTGATGATGCAGTTTTTGTGTTGGTGGATAAACTCAATCGGGTCTTCGATGGTAATAATGTGGTCGAAGCTGTTTTCGTTTCGATAGTCGATAAGGGAGGCGAGGGAAGTGGACTTGCCCGAACCTGTACCGCCGACAAAAATAATCAGGCCGCGTTTTCTGAGGGCAATGTCTTTCAGAATAGGGGGTAGATTGAGCGTTTCAAATTTCGGGATATTGCTGGTAATGGAACGGAATACCAAAGCAGTTGCACCGCGTTGAACCATTGCATTAACACGGAAGCGGCTGGTATCGGGCAGGCTGATGGCGAAGTTGCATTCGTTGGTGGAAGAAAATTCTTCGATTTGTTTGGAAGACATAATCGAAAAAGCGATTTCCATACATTTTTCAGCACTCAGCGGCTCATCAGTCAGTCGCATGATTTTGCCGTCCACTTTCATGGCCGGTGGGAAATTGGTGGTAATGAAAAGGTCGGAGCCTTTGTATTTGTTCATATGGCGTAGCCAAGCGAACAATTCTTCTTTTGCATCCGGAGTATTTTCGTTAAACATAAGAATTTAGGTATTTAAAATATAGTTATTTTATCTATGGTAATTATAACAGATGCAATCATTATTTGCTGATTGCTAGCTGGAGCATCAATCTGTTTTAAATTGGGTGTCGTTCTGGGAATATAGCAGATTTTTCAGTATCCCTGTGATTTTAAATTCTGCTGTTATAATGTTGCCCGATTAGTGAATGGAAAGGTAACGAGATGTCAGTACAAACAATTGCCGTGGTCGGCGCAATGGAACAGGAAATCGAGCTTTTGCGTGAAAGCATGACCAATGTCAAGCATGTGTCCTTCGGTAAATTCTCGGCGTATGAAGGTGAATTGGCCGGAAAACGTATGGTATTGGTTTTGAGCGGTATCGGTAAAGTCAATGCGGCGGTTTCGACTTCTTGGGTCATTCATCAGTTTGCACCGGATTGCGTCATCAATACCGGCAGTGCAGGCGGTTTGGGCAAGGGCCTGAAGGTCGGTGATGTGGTCATCGGCGAAACTGTGGCGCATCATGATGTTGACGTAACGGCTTTTGGTTATGTTTGGGGACAAGTACCGCAACTTCCTGCCGTGTTTGCATCGGATTCAAACTTGATTCGCCAAGCAGAAAAGGCGGCGCAAGTGTTTGACGGAGCGGCTGTCACGCAAGGCCTGATTGTCAGTGGCGACCGTTTTGTGCACAGCAGCGAAGGTGTCGCGGAAATCCGCAGCCATTTCCCAGAAGTAAAAGCAGTGGAAATGGAAGCTGCGGCGATTGCGCAGACTTGTTACCAGTTGGAAGTGCCGTTTGTAATTATTCGCGCCGTCTCCGATTCGGCAGATGAGAAAGCGGACATCAGCTTTGAAGAGTTTTTGAAAACGGCGGCTGTCAGCTCGGCGAAGATGGTGACCGAGATTGTCAAATCGCTATAAAATCATGCAGAAACGTTGAATTTCCGTTAGAATACGGAACGATTCAACCTTATTCTAAGGCCGTCTGAAAACCGAATCCCTGTTTTTTCAGACGGCCTTTCCGACTTTAATTGCATTTATCTTAATAACAATATGAAAAACATACGGAATTTCTCCATTATTGCCCACATCGACCACGGTAAATCGACGCTTGCCGACCGTTTTATCCAATACTGCGGCGGTTTGGATTTGCGCGAAATGAGTACGCAGGTGCTCGACTCCATGGACATCGAAAAAGAGCGCGGCATTACCATCAAAGCGCAAACCGCCGCGCTCAACTATAAAGCACGCGACGGGCAGGTGTATCAGCTTAACCTAATTGATACGCCGGGACACGTCGACTTTTCTTACGAAGTATCCCGTTCGCTCTCTGCCTGCGAAGGCGCGCTTTTGGTCGTTGACGCGTCACAAGGCGTGGAAGCGCAAACCGTGGCGAACTGCTATACCGCGATTGATTTGGGCGTGGAAGTCGTGCCTGTTTTGAACAAAATCGACCTGCCTGCCGCCGACCCCGAGCGCGTGGAACAGGAAATCGAAGACATCATCGGCATTGATGCCGTTGGCGCGGTACAGTGTTCTGCCAAAAGCGGCATTGGTGTGGAAGATGTTTTGGAAGAAATCGTTGCCAAAATCCCTGCGCCGACCGGTGATGAAAATGCGCCGTTGCAAGCGGTTATTGTTGATTCATGGTTTGACAACTACGTTGGCGTGGTCATGCTGATTCGTGTGAAAAACGGCACCATCAAGCTGAAAGACAAAGTACGCTTTATGAGCACCAAGGCGGAAACTCAGGTCGAGCAGTTGGGCGTATTCACACCGAAATCGGTTCAAAAACAAGAACTCAAAGCCGGCGAAGTGGGTTTTCTGATTACCGGCGTAAAAGAATTGGGACAGGCGAAAGTCGGCGATACGGTGACTTTGGTTGCCAACCCTGCCTCTGAGCCGTTGCCCGGCTTCCAAGAAGTACAAAGCCAAGTATTTGCCGGTCTCTATCCTGTGGAAAGCCACGACTACGAAGCCTTGCGCGACGCTTTGGAAAAATTGCAACTGAACGATGCTTCACTGAAATTCGAACCTGAAGTTTCTCAGGCATTGGGCTTCGGCTTCCGTTGCGGCTTCTTAGGCCTGCTACACTTGGAAATCGTACAGGAACGTTTGGAACGCGAGTTCGACATGGACTTGATTACCACTGCGCCGACGGTGGTTTACGAAGTCGTTTTGAAGAGCGGCGAAAAAATCGAAGTCGAAAACCCATCTAAACTGCCCGACATCGGCAGCATCGAAACCATTCTCGAGCCGATTATTACCGCGACCATTCTTGTGCCGCAGGAGTATGTCGGCAACGTCATGACTTTGTGTAACCAAAAGCGCGGCGTGCAGGTCAATATGCAGTACATGGGCCGTCAAGTCATGTTGACTTACGATTTGCCGATGAACGAAGTCGTAATGGACTTCTTCGACAAGCTTAAATCGACTTCGCGCGGCTATGCTTCGTTGGACTACCATTTCAAAGAGTTCCAGCCGTCTGATTTGATTAAGCTCGACATCATGGTCAATGGCGAAAAAGTCGATGCCCTGAGCCTGATTGTGCACCGTCAAAGCGCGGTTCACCGTGGTCGTGAGTTGGCGTCAAAAATGCGCGAGCTGATTCCGCGCCAGATGTTCGACATCGCCGTACAGGCCGCCATCGGCAGCCAGATTATCGCCCGCGAAAACGTCAAGGCCCTACGTAAAAACGTTTTGGCGAAATGTTACGGCGGCGATATTACGCGTAAGAAAAAACTTCTCGAAAAACAAAAAGCAGGTAAGCGCCGCATGAAACAAGTGGGCAACGTGGAAATCCCGCAAAGCGCATTCTTGGCGATTCTGCAAGTGAGTGATAAATAATGAGTATAAATCTGACTTTAGGCGCAATCGTTGTACTGTTGGCCGGCTTGGTCCTCAACTTCAAAAGCAGCAAAGAGCGTCAGGAAAACGGCGAATGGAGCTCCGGCCTGCAATGGAGTTACCTCTTGTGCATGGTCGGCGTATTCGGCATTTTGTCTGAATTTATGAGCTTTACCGCCGTATTGCTGGTGTTTGTCGTGTTCACCGGCATGGTTTGGGCAATCCATAAAGGCCGTCTGAAAAAAAGCGAAACCGGCGAAGACAATGCGCATTTTACCGACTACATGGGTGGATTTTTCCCCATTATCTTGGTTATCTTTGTGTTGCGCAGCTTTATTGCCGAGCCGTTCCAAATTCCGTCCAGCTCCATGCGTCCTGGCTTGGTCAAAGGCGATTTTATCTTGGTGAACAAATTCTCTTACGGTATCCGCCTGCCGATTTTGAATAAGGTCATTATCCCTGTCGGCAATATTGCCCGAGGTGATGTCGTGGTGTTCAATTATCCGCTTCAGCCTGAGATGAATTACATCAAACGTATCGTCGGTATTCCGGGCGACGTTGTGGAATACCGTGATAAGGTTTTGACTGTTAACGGTGAAATTATTTCTGAAAAACCAAACGGCAACTATCAATACGCAGATGATACCGATCCGTCTATGATTCATACGCTTGAGCGTTTTCAGACGGCCTTGAACGGCAAAAATTTTGACGTGGTCAAGGAGGCCGGTCAGCCTTCCGTATCTATTGCCGTATTGAACAAATACACCTCCGAAGTGATGCCTGAAAGCAATTACTCGCTTGAAAAAAGTGGTTTGGAAAATTGCGAATACGCAGAAGACGGCAATGGCTTTATCTGTAAAGTCCCAGAAGGCCGTTATTTCGCGATGGGTGACAACCGCGACAACAGCGCCGATTCTCGTTACTGGGGATTTGTCGATGACAAGTTGATTGTCGGTAAAGCCTTCTTTGTTTGGATGAATTTGGGCGAACTCAGCCGTATCGGTACCAGTATCCAATAAGCAATAAACAGACTAAAAGGCCGTCTGAAATTTTTCAGACGGCCTTTTTTGTATCTATTTTTTGTCTTTTAACGAACCTAAATAAATTGCCAATAAAGTCAAAGTGGCGCCACCCCATTGGACGATATTAATCGGTTTATCCAACCAGAAATAATCGATCAACATGGCGGCGACTGGTTCGGAGAGCAGTAGTAGGCCGGTCAGTGACAAGGATAAAAGCGGGATGGCGTAAGCAATCAATGCCCAAGCAAAGCATTGCATAACGATGCCGTAGATGGAGACTAGAATCGCATCGTTTAAAGTTTTGGGGTAAAGATGGGTGGCATCGAATAGCAGCGATGGGATGACCAGCGCCATTGCGCCACCGAAGCTTAAAATCATCATCAGCGGAAACAAACCTACTTTTTCCTGCTCATGGGTTTTGCGTACGAAGACCATAGACAGGGCCAGCATGGCGCCGGATACTACGCCGCTGACAAATCCCCATGCGGCGTTGTCGTTATGACCGAACTCTGGGCTGCCGATTAAGGCTACGCCTATGGTGGCCAATATCAAACTTAAAATTTGCAGGGTGCTTAAACGTTCTGAATAAAAGAAGAAGCCGATGGCGGCTAAAAAGAAAATCTGCAGGCTGTTGAGCAAGGTGGAAATGCCGGGGCCTACGGCATGAATGCTTTCGTGCCAAAGGGCGAGGTCGAATGCGAGGAAAACGCCGGATAAGATTGCGTAGCCAACTGTTTTTCTTTTTGTGGGCATTTTTTGTCTGAAAAAACGCCCGAGCAGGAAGAATATAGGGGCGGCGATCAGCAAGCGCCAGAATGCGATGGCGTAAGAGCCGACATCGACAAATTTGACAATCAAACTGCCCAAGCCGAAGACGACGCAGCCGACGACCAATAGGGGCGCTGCATAATTTCCCGAACGTGTATCCATCGGCTTCTCCAAGAATCAAATGAAGACGATTATTCCATAAGATATAGTTGGGGCGCTAATGATAAATAGTCGTAAGCCAAGATAAAGGGGTTATGATGAAAGGCCGTCTGAAAACTGTTTCAGACGGCCTTTTGATGATTTTCTGGCTTGATTTCGTATTGTTGTAGTATAAAATCGTTTTACGCCGTGTTTTCAGACGGTCTGATCAGTTTTGGTTTTGAGAAAAGGATTATTGGAAATGGCAAACCCTATTCGTGCGTTTTTGGATTATGTGCCGTCGGTTAATGAGTCTTGTTTTGTAGATGAGACTTCGGTAGTGATTGGCGAAGTGTCGCTGGCGGAAGATGTATCAATTTGGCCTTATGCCGTATTGCGCGGCGATGTGAACAGTATTTCTATCGGCAAGCGCAGCAATGTGCAGGACGGTAGCGTTTTGCATGTGTCGCATAAGAATGCAGCGAAGCCTGACGGTTCACCTTTGATTATCGGCGATGATGTGACGATTGGGCATAAGGTCATGCTGCATGGCTGCCGAATTGGGAATCGTGTGTTGGTGGGCATGGGTTCGATTATCTTGGACGATACGGTTGTCGAAGATGATGTGATGATAGGCGCGGGCAGTTTGGTGCCTCCGCGCAAGCGTTTGGAAAGTGGTTTTTTATACGTCGGCTCGCCTGTGAAACAAGTGCGTCCGCTGACAGATGAGGAAAAGGCATTTTTGACGTATTCCTCTGCGCATTATGTCCGCCTGTCCGGACAGCATAAAATTTCAAAATAAGGAAAACCAATACAATGAACGCAATTTATCTGGCTTCGGGCAGTCCGCGTCGTCGTGAGATTTTGGAGAATTTGGGTTTCACGGTACGTCGCCTTCCTGCGGATATTGATGAGACCCCTAAAGAAGGCGAAGCTGCAGTAGAGTATGTGCGCCGTATGGCCTGTGAGAAAAATCAGGCGGCGGTGGCGCAATGGTTTGCTGCTCATAATCAAGAACCTGAGTTTGCTGTATTGACGGCGGATACGACGGTGGCGGATGGTGCGGTTATTTTAGGTAAACCGGAATCCGAGGCGGATGCGGTCGATATGCTGGAACGTTTATCCGGACGGACGCATCAAGTGTTGACGGCTGTGTGCGTTTATTGGCAAGGCGTATGCCATGATGTGGTGCAGACGAGCGAAGTGCGCTTTAAAACGTTGACGGCTGAGGAGATTGCAGCCTATGTTGCCAGCGGCGAGCCGATGGATAAAGCCGGTGCGTATGGGATTCAGGGCTTGGGCGGCGTATTTGTCGAGCATTTGCAGGGCAGTTTTACCGGCGTGATGGGTTTGCCGGTTTATGAGACCGCGCAACTACTGAAATCTTTGGGTTTGGAAGCGCCGCCGTTTGCTTAAAATTAGGCAAATGCCGTCTGAAAGCGTGCCGACAAAAACGCCTGTTTCAGTTACAATACTGCCTTAAACAGCTTGCTTGAAGAAAGATATGAAAGAACATAAGGCCCGGAAACGCTTCGGGCAGAATTTTTTGCAGGATACGCGGATTATTAGCGATATTGTCAACGCGGTCAGACCGCAGCCCGATGATATTGTGATTGAAATCGGCCCGGGCTTGGCCGCCATTACCGAGCCTTTGGCGAAAAAACTCAATCGCCTGCATGTTTGCGAAATCGACCGCGACATCGTACGCCGTCTGAAAACCTTACCGTTCGCAGATAAATTGGTGATACACGAAGGCGATGTATTGCAGTTTGATTTCAACAGCATTGAAGGCAAGAAAAAAATTGTCGGCAACCTGCCGTACAATATTTCCACGCCACTTTTGTTCCGATTGAGCGAAGTGGCAGACGATGTGATCGATATGCACTTTATGCTGCAGAAAGAAGTGGTCGAACGTATGGTGGCGCAGCCGAAAACCAACGACTATGGCCGTCTGGGCGTAATGCTGCAATATTTCTTTGATATGGAAATGTTGATTGAAGTACCGCCCGAGTCCTTTGATCCTGCGCCGAAGGTGGATTCGGCCGTTGTGCGCATGATTCCGGTGAAACACCGTATCGGTAAAGCAGAAGATTTTGAACATTTTGCCAAACTGGTGAAACTGGCTTTCCATCAACGCCGCAAAACCATACGCAATAATTTGAAGGAACTTGCCAGCGATGATGACTTGCAGGCAGTCGGTATCAATCCGCAGGACAGGGCAGAACACATTGCCGCTGAGAAATATGTGGAATTGAGCAATTATCTGGTTCAAAAGGCCGTCTGAAACAGTGATGGCAATTTTTAAGCAACCTCCTATTCAATGGGGGGTTCGGGGTGATTCATATTTGTGGCGCGAGTTGGCACAGTATTTTTCCGGTAAGGATATGCCGCCGGAGTGGCACCGTTTTGAAGCAGCAATTATCGGCGCAGTTTGGGTATTGACCGGGCATCGTCTCGATAGGGAAGAGCAATTTAAAGTCAATCGGTACAATCAAGGCGGAATCTCAGGCGGTATAGTTAGTTGCCGTTTTTGGCTTGAAACGGCCATTCCTTTGCTTTGGCAGCGGCAAGCGCAACTCAAGCCCCGAAAATTTTGGCAGTTTGGAAAGAAATAATGATTAAATTCAAAAATGTACACAAACATTTTAAAGACTTGCACGTTATCAACGGCGTGAATCTGGAAGTCAAACAAGGCGAAGTGGTCGTTGTATGCGGTCCTTCGGGCAGTGGCAAATCGACGCTGATTCGTACGGTAAACCAACTTGAGCGCATTGAAAGCGGCGAGATTTGGGTGGACGGCATCAATGTTGCCGATCCGAAAACCGATTTGAACAAAGTGCGTGAAGAAGTGGGTTTTGTGTTCCAAGGGTTCAATCTGTATCCGCATTTGACTGTCTTGGAAAATATTATTCTTTCTCCGATGAAAGTGAAAAACCAAAGCCGTGAAGAGGCGGAAAAGAAAGCGATGGAGCTTTTGGAACGCGTCGGCTTGGCGCATAAAAAAGACGCGCTGCCCGACCAGCTTTCCGGCGGTCAGCAGCAGCGTGTGGCGATTGCACGCGGTTTGGCGATGGAGCCGCGCGTGATGTTGTTTGACGAGCCGACTTCCGCGCTTGACCCTGAAATGGTCGGCGAAGTATTAAAAGTGATGAAAGACTTGGCGGAAAGCGGCATGACCATGATGTGCGTAACCCATGAAATGGGTTTTGCGCGCGAAGTCGCCGACCGTGTGATTTTTGTCGATAAAGGCCAGATTCTGGAAGATGAAACGCCGGAAGAATTTTTTACCAATCCGAAACATGAGCGTGCCAAACAATTCCTGCAACAGGTGATGACACATTAAACTCGGGCCGTCTGAAATTTCAGACGGCATGATCGGTTTGAATGATTTTGAAAGTTGAAAATAATGTATTTTGTTGACCGTACTGCTGTTGTGCTGAAGCCGACCGCCCGTTTTTTGGAATGGCTGAAATCCGCCGATGAAAATATGCCTGACCTGACCGTCGAGCAACTGCGCACCAACTGCTCTGTATTCCTTGTACCGCAATTTGACGAACCCGAATCCGTCATTTCTTATTTTGACGAACGCTACCAGCAGATTTTTGAAGCCGAGTTGGCCGGCTGGGACATCGATAAAAGCAAATGGCCGCAAGACATGAGTTTGAAGGCTTTTTGGGAATTTTTCGATACCGAAATCCACGATATGGTTTTGGATATGGAAGAGGCGGAATTGAACATTACGCCTGTTTTCGACAATATGATGTAAAGCCGTGCGCAGTTTTCAGACGGCCTTAAAGCCCTCGCGTTCTTTGAAAATTCTGATTGTCTTCTTACACCTTTCGGCGGTTGCCTTATGCCTTGCCGAGTTTTACGGTTGGATGATGTGGCTGGGTTTGGCGGCATTGGCCGGCAGTTTTGCCTATGCTTGGCGCAGCGTTAATTTTCAGACTCAAAATGCGGTCAGAAAAATCATCATCGACCGCCAATACCGTGCGACGGTTTACTTGAATGACGAGGAAGAGGGAAGAAGCGCGGTTTTGCAAGACAGCAGTATGTTGACGGTTTATGCTTTGTTTTTGCAATGGAATGTTGACGGAAAAATGGTTAAACACTGCATCTTGCCCGATATGGCCGACCGTGATGCCTACCGTCGTCTGAAAGTATGGGCGCGCTGGTGCCGGGAAAAAGAAGACAAAGCAGAACTTGCGGCAGATATGGATTAAACGGCTGTTTCAGACGGCCTTTTGAAGCGATAAATACAATGAAAACATTACAAGACTGGCTTTCTCATTTGGAGACTGCCCATAGTTCCGGCCTTATCGATATGGGTTTGGAACGCGTGGGAGAAGTGAAAAAACGCATGAATTTGGTGCCACAATGTCCTGTCGTCGTGGTGGCGGGTACCAATGGCAAGGGTTCCGTATGCGCCTATTTGTCGCATATTTATAAAGAAGCCGGTTTTAAAGTCGGTACGCTGACCAGTCCGCACCTTCTGCGTTACAACGAACGAATCGCCATCAACACTCAGCCGGTTTCAGATGAACTGATTGTTTCCTCATTTGAGCGCATCGAAGCGGCGCGAGGCGAAATTTCGCTGACGTATTTTGAGTTTAATGCTTTGGCTGCCGTCGATATTTTCATGCGTGAAAATGTGGACGTAATGATTTTGGAAGTTGGTTTGGGCGGACGATTGGATGCCGTGAATGTATTCGATGGCGACTGTTCGGTCGTTACCAGCGTGGATTTGGATCATCAGGCATTTTTGGGCGATACCGTTGAGCAGGTCGGTTTTGAAAAAGCCGGAGTGTTCCGTAGCGGCAAACCTGCCGTGTGTGGTCAGAATCCTGCACCTGAATCATTGGTCAAACACGCAGAAGAAATTGGCGCAAAACTGTTGATGGTTCAGCGAGATTTTGATTTTACGTCAATGGAAAGCGTACAGTGGAACTACCGCTTCCATCCGCAATCTTCAGACGGCCAAAGCCGTAACCGCAATTCCTTGCCGTTTCCTGCTTTGCGCGGTGCCTATCAGTTGTCCAATGCCGCGTGTGCATTGACTGTGTTGGAATGTTTGAACGAACAATTGCCGGTTGATATCGGCGCGATTAAACGTGGTTTGTTGTTGGTTGAGAATCCTGGACGTTTCCAAGTTTTGCCCGGCCGTCCGCTGGTGGTCTTGGATGTCGGCCACAATCCGCACGCAGCCCGTGCTTTGCGCCGCAGCCTGATTAACCTTGCCTTTGCCCAAAAACGTACCGCCGTATTCAGTATGTTGTCCGACAAAGATATTGATGGCGTGCTGGAAATCGTTAAAGACCAGTTTGACGAGTGGAATATCGCGCCTTTAGATGTGCCGCGCGGCATGACGGTAGAGGCTTTGCAGGCCAAATTGGCTGAACACGGCATCGATAATGTAAATGTTTTTGAAACTGTCGCTGCTGCCTATCGCACTGCTTTGGCTAAAGCAACCGAAAATGATAGAATCGTTGTTTTCGGCTCATTCCATACTGTTGCCGATGTAATGGCTGTTTTGAAAGAACACTAACGAGGAAATTATCATGTCCGACAATAAACAAAAAGAAACTCCAAACGGATACGATTTAGACGGTTACGAACAACTCAAACGTCGCAACCGCCGTCGCTTGGTCTTGGCCTCCGGCTTGGTGGTGGCATCGGGTATGCTGTTCGGTCTGGCACTGACTTCCGGCGACGATAAAAATTCACCGTTTAAAGAAGCGCCTGTCGGTCAGAGCCAAGTCAAAAAGGCTGACGAGCCGAGCAAGGCTGTTGTTTTGGAGCCGAATAAAGAGGATGTTGCTGCTGCCGAGGAGGCTGCCCGCCACGCGGATGCCGAAGCGCCAAATAAACCGCAAAATGCAGGCGACGAAGAAGACAATGCGCCGGTTGAAGTATTGAAGCCAAGCCGTGAGTCTGCTCCCGAAGATGTCGGCGAGCCGTTGGTTTTGATTAATGATACTTTGGATGACGGCAATATTAAAGGTTTGGAAGAGTCTGAGCGTATTCAACGAGCTGAGGCCGCCAAACGCGAAGCTGCGGAGCGCCGAGCCGAAGAACGCCGCCAACGCCAGGCAGAACAACGTGCTGCGGCACGCAAGGCACAAGCCCAACAGGAAGCGGATGAAAAAGAAAACGCATTGGCTGCTAAAAAACGTGCACTTCAAGCGCGTGCTGAAAAAGCAGAGCGTGAAGCGGCTGCCGAACGCAATAAATTGGCACAATTGGAAAAAGCAGAGAAAGCCATTGCTGAGCGTAAATCTGCCAAAAACAGCAAAGACAGCGTAAAAGACAAGGCCGAGCCTGCTAAGAAAGCAGAAGCCAAAGTTGAAAAACCAAAAAATGAAAAGGCTAAACCGGAAACGGCCAAAGCAGAAAAAGCCGATAAGGTAAAAACTGCCGAGAAGCCGTCTGAAAAAGCCAAGCCTAAAGCTGAAAAAGAAACAGCAGAAGCCAAGCCTGCGAAAAAAGCTGCCATTCAGGCTGGTTATGCTGAAAAAGAACGTGCGCAAAGCCTGCAACGTAAAATGAAAGCCGCAGGTATCGACTCGACCATTACTGAAGTGATGACCGATAAAGGTAAGGTGTATCGCGTGAAATCAGCCAGTTATAAAAATGCACGCGATGCAGAGCGCGATTTGAACAAATTGCGTGTACATGGCATTGCAGGTCAGGTGACCAGTGAGTAATTTGCCTGTTGCCGATTTGTTGGCGACCACCGTCATCGTCATCTGCATCATTATCTCGTTGACACGGGGTATTATTGCTGAAGCAGGGGCGATGGTGGCGTGGGTGGTATCGTTTATTGCAGCCAGAACGCTTGCCGTTCCGTTTGCCGATGTGGTCTTTAAATCGGTTGAGTCGCATTCTTTGGCGGTTGCCATGGGTTTTGCCGCTGTGTTTTTTCTGGCATGGCTGTTGCAGAAACTGGCACGATCGCTGTTGAGCAGTTTGATGTCTGCCGTTGGTTTGGGAAGCATCAACCGTTTGCTTGGCGGCGTATTCGGTGCAGTGAAAGGTGTGATTTTGGTGACACTGGCAGTGATGGTTTTTTCACACACTGATTTGCCGAAAACGGAAGAGTGGCAAAGTTCGCACACAATTCCGTATTTTGAATCACTTGCTGATGCTGCGATGCCTTATCTGCCAGGGAAAGATACCGCAATGCCGCATCTTTCGGGTAAA
Organism: Neisseria sp. P0008.S004; assembly: GCF_051962755.1. Lineage (NCBI taxonomy): Bacteria > Pseudomonadati > Pseudomonadota > Betaproteobacteria > Neisseriales > Neisseriaceae > Neisseria > Neisseria sp. P0008.S004. Next base: position 104,030 of record NZ_JBQCUZ010000007.1, on the reverse strand, counting down.
GCAGCTGAAGTTGAAGAATTGGATGATTGAATTTGACGGATTCAGACGGCCTATGGGTCGTCTGAATCCGTTTTTATTTGCGTAAATTTGACATCATATTGTCAACAATTCGAGCAAACTCATCTAAATTATTTTATAATGACAGCTTACCCATTTAATCTTCAAACTCGGAGAAGCACGATATGTGTGGTGTATTAGGTTTGGTCAGTCATGAGCCGGTCAATCAGATGTTGTATGATGGTTTGCAGATGTTGCAACACCGTGGTCAGGACGCAGCAGGTATTGTTACTGCCGAAGGCAATATATTTCATATGCACAAGGGCAAAGGCATGGTGCGCGAAGTGTTCCGTACCCGCAATATGCGCGACTTGGTCGGTAATGCAGGCATTGCACATGTCCGCTATCCGACTGCAGGCAATGCGGGCAGCAGCGCAGAGGCTCAGCCGTTTTATGTCAGCTCCCCATTCGGCATTGTTTTGGCACACAATGGTAATCTGACTAATACCGAAGAGCTCTATGAAAACGTATGCAACAAACACCTGCGCCACGTTAATACCAGCTCCGATTCTGAAGTCCTACTCAATGTATTCGCACACGAATTACGCCGCGAAGTCTCTAAAAATACAGCCCCTTATCAACTTACCATCGACAATATTTTCAACGCCGTTTCCGAAGTACACCGCTTGGTGCGCGGCGCATACGGCGTAGTAGCCATGATTGCAGGATACGGCATGCTGGCTTTCCGGGATCCTTTCGGTATCCGTCCGTTGGTTTTGGGTTCGCAAATTGACGAATCCGGCAAAAAATCTTATGCTGTTGCCTCCGAATCCGTTGCTTTCAATGCGCTTGCCTATGATTTGGAACGCGATATCCAGCCGGGCGAAGCTGTATTTATTGGTTTTGACGGCACGATTATTTCCCGTCAATGCAGCGATAAAGCCAAATTAAGCCCTTGTCTTTTTGAATATGTTTATTTTGCCCGACCGGACTCCGTCATCGATGGCGTTTCCGTTTATCAGTCCCGTATGGATATGGGTGTATCTTTGGCAGAAAAAATCAAACGCGAGCTGCCTGTCGATGATATCGATGTCGTGATGCCGATTCCCGATACCAGCCGACCCAGCGCGATGGAGCTTGCCGTTCATCTCGAAAAACCTTACCGCGAAGGTCTGATTAAAAACCGCTACATTGGCCGCACCTTTATTATGCCTGGCCAAGCAACACGCAAAAAATCAGTACGCCAAAAACTCAGCCCGATGGAAACCGAGTTTAACGGCAAAAGCGTTTTATTGGTGGATGATTCCATTGTACGCGGTACGACCAGCCGTGAAATCGTCGAAATGGTACGCGCGGCAGGTGCACGCAAAGTCTACATTGCTTCTGCCGCTCCTGAAGTACGCTATCCGAATGTGTACGGTATCGATATGCCGACCCGTGAAGAACTGATTGCAAACGGCCGCAGCGCAGCAGAAATCGCAACCGAGATTGGCGCAGACGGCATCGTCTTCCAAAACTTAGAAGATTTGGAAGCAGTAGTCAAAGCACTCAATCCAAAAATCGAATCCTTTGATTCTTCATGCTTTAACGGTGTTTATCAAACCGGCGATATCGATGAAGCATATCTGAACCGTCTCTCTACCGAAAAATCAGGTTGTGGCGGCTTGAAAGTTCATCCAAGCAAAATGGAACACAGCATCAGTATCAGCGATAGCGATGATGATGAATAAAGTAAATTGACTTACAATAAAGGCCGTCTGAAAATTAATGTTCAGACGGCCTTTAATTATGTTATAGACACATCATGAGTACCGAAACCAAAAATTACATCACACCTACCGGTTGGCAGGCACTGAAAGACGAACTTTATCATCTGGTCAACAAAGAGCGCCCGGAAATCGTCCAAATCGTTAACTGGGCAGCAAGCAATGGCGACCGCAGCGAAAATGGCGATTATCTTTACGGCAAACGCCGTATGCGCGAAATCGACCGCCGTATCCGCTTCCTAACTAAACGCTTGGAAGCTGCTGTCGTTGTCGACCCTGAAGCGCGTGAAGCCACGGACCAGATTTTTTTCAGCGCCACCGTTGGCTTATTGCGCGGAGATGGTCGTGAACAAACCGTCAAAATTGTCGGCGTAGATGAAATTGATACCGCTAAAAACAAAATCTCATGGATTTCCCCTTTGGCACGCAGCCTGATTAAAGCACGCGAAGGGAATGAAGTTGTCTTGGATACACCGGAAGGACGCGAGATTATAGAGATTCTCTCAGTGGAATATATTAAGATTGACTGATTACGCGTGAATAAAGCAAGTGAAGCTATAAAAGGCCGTCTGAAAAATATACTTTCAGACGGCCTTTTATTGATTGTATCTACGTTTTTAAGATTTTCCGGCTTTATCTCCGATTTTGCTTTCTTTGCCTTGAATCAGGTTTTGAATATTGCTTTTATGGCGGTACAACACCAATGCTGCAATGAATACGGTTGCCCATGCCCAAGAGGCGTGTGGCATCATGAAGAAGGCGAAGATTGGGGCACAGACGGTGGCGACCAGTGCGGCGAGGGAGGATACTTTGAAACCGAATGCCATGACCAGCCAAATCAAGGTGCAGAGCAGGGCGGTTGCGGGGGAGAGGGCGAGTAAGACACCTAATGCGGTGGCCACGCCTTTGCCGCCTTTAAAATTGAAAAATATTGGCCACATATGACCGACCAATGCGGCGATGGCGACCAGGGCTATCGTTGCATCAGACAAATTTAAAGCATCTTGCAGACAGCGTGCCAAGATGACGGCAACCAAGCCTTTTACTGCATCGCCGAGCAGGGTCAGTGCGGCCGCTTTTTTCTTACCGCTGCGCAAGACGTTGGTGGCGCCGGGGTTGCCGGAGCCGTAAGTGCGCGGATCGTCCATGCCGTAATATTTTGATACGATGACGGCAAAAGACAGGGAGCCGATAAGATAGGCGGCAATAATGGCGAGTACATTGAACATTTTGGGTGCTTTACTTAAAATGGGAATGGTTATTCTATCAAAAAAACGGACAGGCAAATGGATAAAATCTTTTTGTACGGCATGAAGGCCGATACTTTAATCGGCGTATATGATTGGGAACGCGAGCGTAAACAGACTTTGATTTTGGATTTGGAAATCAGTGTCCCCGAGCGTACCGGCACGAGCGACGATATCGGAGACACCATCCATTATGGTGAAGTATGCGAAGTTGTACGCCGCAGCCTTGCCGAACAGGATTTTTTACTGCTGGAAACTTTGGCGGAACATATCGCCCAATTGATTTTAAATGATTTTGGTGCGGCCAAAGTGCGCGTCCGTATTGTGAAACCGGGTATCTTGCTCGATGTGGCGCAGGTCGGTATTGAGATTGAACGTACTCGGGAATAGGGCTTATCTATGCCGTCTGAAAAAGGATTTCAGACGGCCTTTAATATTTAATAATTTGGAAATGAGGTAAAAAATGGATTTGAAAGAAACTAAATTAAGCAGCGAGCCAATCTACGAAGGTTCTTTTGTTACCATCAGCCGCGATCGGGTTCGCCTACCCAACGGCAATGAAAGCCAACGAGTTGTGATCCGCCATCCGGGTGCTGCGTGTGTGTTGGCGGAAACGGAAGACGGCAAAGTTGTTTTGGTGCGCCAATGGCGTTATGCCGCCGATCAGGCGACGTTGGAATTGCCGGCGGGTAAATTGGATGTGGCGGACGAAGATCCTGCCGAATGCGCTTTGCGTGAGTTGGCAGAAGAAACGCCATATGTCGCCGACAGTGTCAAACTGTTGTACTCCTTTTATACTGCAGTTGGTTTTTGTGATGAGAAAATGTATCTCTACCAAGCGCAAGGCGTGCGTTTGGGTAGCGAATTGAGCAATGATGAAGATGAAATTACTGAAACCGTCCTGATGAGCAAGGACGAGGTGCGCAATGCATTGGTAAACGATGAAATCAAAGATGGTAAGACTTTGATTGGTTTGCAGTATTGGTTGACTCAGAATTGATATGTTAAGTAGAAAATCCTTGATGGATTTCTGAATACTTGAGCCTGATATTTAGATAATAAAGGTTTCATACAAACAAGGCCGTCTGAAAAAGCTTTCAGACGGCCTTGTTTTATTGTGTAGCCGGATTTTAGCCTAATAAAGCCGGTGCAAACCGTGTGATCGTATCGCGTAAAACGATGAGTTTGCCGTGGAAGAAGTGGGACGAACCGGCAATGGTTACAACCGGCAGGCCTTGTGGTTCTGCCCATGTCAGGGCTTTGTTGATTTCGACGACTTCGTCTTCCGCGCCATGGATCATCAATGTTTTGGCGACATCAGGAACATCGGATGGTTCCGGGCGGTCGGTGTAGTGATGGACGGCGGCGCCCATCAGCAACAGCAAATCAGGCGTGCGTGCTTGTGCGGCAAAGGTGGAAACGTAGCCGCCGAATGAGAAACCTGCCAGGACGAATTGCGGCGCGTCAGGATGTTGCACGCGGGCGTAGTCGATAACGGCAATGCAGTCTTGCGTTTCGCCGCGGCCGTAGTCGTGTTCGCCTTCACTATTGCCTACGCCGCGCAAATTGGGCAGGTAGCAATGGAAGCCGAGTTGGCTGAGGGCTTTGGCAGCGGTTTGGATGACTTTGTTGGTGTTGGTGCCGCCTTGCAGGGGATTGGGGTGGTTGATGACGGCAACGCCGCGGGCGGAGTCTTGTGCGCTTGGCAGGTAGATGGTTTCCAGCAAACCGGCCGGGCCGGGAATTTGAATGATATCGGGTTTGAGCATGGGTGTGTCCTTGTTTGTTTTTTCAGACGGTCTGAAGCGGTTTACAGATAAAAATTCTTGCCGTTGTTTTGATTATTGGCTTTCAAATCAGCAAGCATCCGTTTGAAGTCCAAGCCGTATTTTTCGCTTAATTTTTCGGCGCGTTTTTTTAAGTTGTCGAGATTTTGTTCTTTAGGGCTGCTTTGGAATGCCATGACCGCTACGTTGCCGTGGCTTTCTGCAGGCAGCTCGAGTACGCGGCCGTCAAAGACGTTGAGCAGGCGTTCGACAAAGCGTTGGTAACGCTGATCGCCGCTCCACCAGTTGGTCACAAATACACCGTCGGGGGAGAGGGCGTTGCGGCAGTCTTGGAAGAAGGGTTCTTCCACCAAAGCATCGATAATCTGTTCGCCGTCAAAACCATCTACCAAAATTACATCGGTATTGTGGCGGAACACTTTAATATATTCCGCGCCATCCGCCTCGATAATTTCAAAATGTTCGCCTTCGTGCGGCAATTCAAACAGGCTGCGCGCTACGGCGATGACTTGCGGATTGATGTCAATGGCGGTTTGCTTGGTATCGGGCAGGTAGCTGTCTATCCAACGGGCAAACGAGCCGCCGCCCAAGCCAATTTGGGTGATGTGTTTGGGCGGGGTTTCTGCAAACAGCAGCCAACCCATCATGGCGCGGCTGTACGACAACACAAGCTCGGACGGATGATCGACATTCATGGAGCTTTGAATGGTGTCGCTGCCCAAGTGCAGGGAACGGATATTGCCTTCTTCAGAAATACCGACTTCGGGCAGATGGGATTTGGCTGGGCGCAGGCGGCGGTAAGGATGGCGGGGTGGCATGTGTGCAGACGAAAGATGTGAAAGGCGTTATTTTAACAGAAACCATGATGTTTTGCGCTGGGGCGGTTTTCAGACGGCCTTTGAGCGTGTTGGATGGCAAGATAAGGCATGTATTTAATTTTCTTTAAAATCATTGGTTTTTATAATTTCGTGAGTAACTTTGTTTTAAAATGCTTGCCAAGATGGGAACTTATCGGCATAATGCCGACTTCCTTGCCGGTATAGCTCAGTTGGTAGAGCACCTGACTTGTAATCAGGGGGTCCCGAGTTCGACTCTTGGTGCCGGCACCAGTTAAAGACTGATGGTGCTGCAAGGCATTTCAGTAAGCCGGTATAGCTCAGTTGGTAGAGCACCTGACTTGTAATCAGGGGGTCCCGAGTTCGACTCTTGGTGCCGGCACCAATTAAAAGCCCGATTGTGAAAGCAGTCGGGCTTTTTGCTTATGCTTTGATATTTTAAAAGCAGACCTTATAATACCGCGTTTCCATTACAACAAAGGGCTGCCCGTCGGGCGGAACACACAAAACACCATGATTACCGTAAACACTTTGCAAAAAATGAAAGCAGAGGGCGAAAAAATCGCCATGCTGACCGCTTATGAATCCAGCTTTGCCGCGCTGATGGACAATGCCGGCGTGGATGTGTTGCTGGTCGGCGATTCTTTGGGTATGGCGGTGCAAGGTCGTCAGTCCACTTTGCCGGTGAGCTTGCAGGATATGTGCTACCACACTGAATGCGTGGCTCGCGGTACTAAAAATGCCATGATTGTCAGCGACTTGCCGTTTGGCGCATATCAGCAGAGCAAAGAGCAGGCATTTGCGGCGGCGGCAGAGTTGATGGCGGCCGGTGCGCATATGGTCAAGCTCGAAGGCGGTGTCTGGATGGCGGAGACCACTGAATTTCTGCAAATGCGCGGTATCCCTGTTTGCGCCCACATCGGCCTGACCCCGCAATCCGTGTTTGCATTCGGCGGCTATAAAGTTCAAGGCCGCGGCGACAAAGCAGAAGCGTTGCTCAACGACGCCAAAGCGCATGATGCGGCAGGAGCGGCAATCGTATTGATGGAATGCGTGCCTGCGGAATTGGCGAAAAAAGTGACCGAGACAGTTTCTTGCCCAACCATCGGTATTGGCGCAGGCGTGGATTGCGACGGTCAGGTTTTGGTGATGCACGATATGCTCGGCATTTTCCCCGGCAAAACCGCTAAATTCGTGAAAAACTTTATGCAGGGCAAAGACAGCGTTCAAGCTGCGGTCAAAGCCTATGTGGACGAAGTCAAAGCAAAAACGTTCCCATCTGTCGAACATACGTTTGCCGGATAAAATAAAAACCAGGCCGTCTGAAACTTATTTCAGACGGCCTTTTTGATGAATAAAAGCGTATAATCGGCGCGTGATTTCCGTTGATGAAACGGCGGAAAAGATAAAGGATTTTTCAAACCATGCAAATCATTCATACGATTAAAGAATTGCGCGAGTGGCGCAAAACTGCCGGAAAAGTGGCATTTGTACCGACCATGGGCAATCTGCACGAAGGCCATCTTGCGCTGGTGCGCGAAGCAAAAAAACGTGCCGATAACGTTGTGGTCAGTATTTTTGTCAACCGCCTGCAATTCGGACAAGGCGAAGATTTCGACAAATATCCGCGCACTTTGCAGCAAGATGCCGACAAATTGGCAGGCGAGGGCGTTGCCGTTGTGTTTGCGCCTGATGAAAAAGAGCTGTATCCGAATGTGGAACAGCGTTTCAATGTCGAGCCTCCGCACCTGCAAAATGAATTGTGCGGCAAATTCCGCCCGGGACATTTCCGCGGCGTTGCGACCGTTGTGACTAAGTTGTTCAACATTGTTCAACCCGATACCGCCTGTTTCGGCAAAAAAGACTATCAGCAGCTGGCGATTATCAAAGGCTTTGTCGAAGACTTGAATTTCAATATCGAAATCGTCCCGGTCGACACCGGCCGCGCTTCAGACGGCCTGGCACTTTCCAGCCGCAACCAATATTTGAGCGAAGCAGATCGTGCAGAAGCGCCGCGCCTCTATCAAGAGTTGCAAAACATTGCCGCTGCCCTGAAAAACGGCAATCTAGATTACGCCCAGCTTGAAGCCGAATGTATCCGCCGTTTGACCGATGCCGGCTGGGTGGTTGATTACGTTGAAATCCGCCACGCACACAGCTTGGCAGTGGCTCATGTTGGCGATAAAGAATTGGTGGTGCTTGCCGCCGCCCGTTTGGGTACCACGCGCCTGATTGATAATTTGGAAGTGGATTTGGCTTAAAACCAAGCTACTGTTAAAGGCCGTCTGAAACCTGTTTTTCAGACGGCCTTTTGTTACAATAACGCTTTTGCGTTTCTAAGGCTTTTCCATGTCCAAACCCACCGTTTCCCCGATGATGCAGCAGTATCTCGCCATCAAATCGCAACACGCCGACAAGCTGGTGTTTTACCGTATGGGCGACTTTTACGAGTTGTTTTTGGATGACGCAGTGGAGGCGGCAAAGCTGTTGGACATTACCCTGACCACGCGCGGGCAGATGGACGGCGTGCCGATTAAGATGGCGGGTGTGCCGTTTCATGCGGCGGAGCAGTATCTTGCGCGACTGGTTAAGATGGGAAAAAGCGTGGCGGTATGCGAGCAGGTGGGCGAAGTCGGCGCAAGTAAAGGACCGGTGGAGCGCAAAGTCGTGCGCATCGTAACGCCCGGCACGCTGACCGACGCGGCGTTTTTGGAAGACAAGGAAACCAACCGCATTGTGGCGGTGAACACGGATAAAAAACACGTTGCTATTGCGTGGGCTTCTTTGCAAAGCGGCGAATTCAAAACCAAGCTGACGACGGCGGACAAACTCGCCGACGAGCTGGCGCGTTTGCAGGCGGCGGAAATCCTGTTGCCTGAAGGTAAAAGTCTGCCTGACGGTTTTCAGGCAACCTCCGCCAACATCACGCGCCTGAACTCATGGCAGTTTGCCGCCGACGCGGGCGCGAAATTATTGACCGAATACTTCGGCTGCCAAGACCTGTACGGCTTCGGTTTGGACGGCAAGGAACACGAAGCCGCCGTCGGCGCGGCGGGCGCGCTGCTGAACTACATCCGCCTGACGCAAAACCTGATGCCGCAACACTTAGACGGCATTTCGCTCGAAACCGACAGCCAATATATCGGCATGGACGCCGCCACGCGCCGCAATCTTGAAATCACGCAAACCCTCTCCGGAAAAAAATCGCCGACCCTGTTTTCCATACTCGACGGCTGCGCCACCCACATGGGCAGCCGCCTCTTGGCACTCTGGCTGCACCATCCCTTGCGCAGTCGCGCCCACATCCGCGCCCGCCAAGAAGCCGTTGCCGCGCTGGGTTCGCAATACGAAAACCTGCAAGGCCGTCTGAAAAACATTGCGGACATCGAACGCATCGCCGCCCGCATCGCCGTCGGCAACGCCCGCCCACGCGACCTCGCCGCCCTGCGCGACAGCCTATTTGCCCTGTCCGAAATCGAATTGTCCGCCGAGGGCAGCAGTCTCTTAGAAACCCTCAAAGCCGTTTTCCCCGAAACCCTGCCCGTCGCCGAAACCCTCAAAGCCGCCGTGATGCCAGAACCCGCCGTCTGGCTCAAAGACGGCGGCGTCATCAACCAAGGCTATTGCGCAGAACTGGACGAACTGCGCCACATCCAAAACCACGGCGACGAATTCCTGCTCGAGCTCGAAGCGCGCGAACGCGAACGCACCGGCCTTTCTACCCTCAAAGTCGAGTTCAACCGCGTCCACGGCTTCTACATCGAGCTATCCAAAGTTCAAGCCGAACAAGCGCCTGCCGACTACCAACGCCGCCAGACCCTGAAAAACGCCGAACGCTTCATCACCCCCGAACTGAAAACCTTCGAAGACAAAGTCCTGACCGCGCAAGAGCAGGCATTGGCACTGGAAAAACGCCTGTTTGAAGCCCTGCTGAAAGAAGTTCAGACGGCCTTGCCGCAGCTTCAAAAAGCAGCCAAAGCCGCGGCTGCCCTCGACGTACTTTCTACGTTTGCCACCATTGCGGCAGAACGCGGCTTCGTCTGTCCCGAGTTCGCCGACTATCCGGTCATCCATATTGAAAACGGCCGCCATCCTGTCGTCGAGCAACAAGTGCGCCACTTCACCGCCAACCACACACGCCTCGACCACAAACACCGCCTCATGCTCCTGACCGGCCCCAACATGGGCGGCAAATCCACCTATATGCGCCAAGTCGCCCATATTGTCCTTATGGCGCACACCGGCAGCTTCGTCCCCGCCGATGCCGCCCAAATCGGCCCCATCGACCAAATTTTCACCCGCATCGGCGCATCCGACGACCTCGCCTCCAACCGCTCCACCTTCATGGTCGAAATGAGCGAAACCGCCTACATCCTCCACCACGCCACCGAACAATCCCTCGTCCTCATGGACGAAGTCGGACGCGGCACCTCCACCTTCGACGGCCTCGCCCTCGCGCACGCCATCGCCGAACACCTGCTGCAAAAAAACAAATCCTTCAGCCTCTTCGCCACCCACTATTTCGAGCTGACCAAACTACCCGAAGCCCACGCAACAGCAGTCAACATGCACCTCTCCGCACTCGAACAAGGACAAGACATCGTCTTCCTCCACCACATCGAGCCCGGCCCCGCCAGCAAAAGCTACGGTATTGCCGTTGCCAAACTCGCAGGCCTGCCCAACCGCGCTTTGAAATCGGCTCAAAAGCATTTAAACGATTTGGAAAACCAAGCCGCCGCCAACCGTCCGCAGTTGGACATTTTCAGCGCAATGCCGTCTGAAAATAGGGCAGATGAGGAAGGGAAAACACAAGAAATTGAACCTGTTGATAATTTGCAGGCCAATGAATTGGCTGAAGCTTTGGCGCAAATTCAGCCCGACAACCTCACGCCGCGCGAAGCCTTGGATGCCTTGTATCGCTTGAAAGAAATTTGCAACAAGGTGTCGTAAATAACTCAAAGGCCGTCTGAAACAGGAGAAACATATAATGAGTTTTGCTGACATTACCGTGGTTGGTATTACCGGTGCAGATTCTTATACCGAGGGCACGATGTATGCAATTATCCGCAGCTGTGCCGAATTGCCTGGAAGCCGTGGATTGCTGATCAGCCCGAGCTGTCCGCAAGGTTTGCCGGAAAATATCCGACATCAGCCTTGCCGGCCATTCGGTTATCTCGAATATAATCTGTTTGTTTTGTACCAACTGATGTATTACATCGATACTGATTATTGTTTGATCGTTCAAAATGACGGCTGGGTGTTGAACGGTCAAAACTGGCAGGATGCCTATCGGGAATATGACTATATCGGCGCACCTTTGCCGATTTTGTTGGAAACCGAAGCCGACGGGCAGTTTTTCCTGAAGGGAACCGACCAATATTTGGCCAAACAACATCTGATTCAGACTTCTCCAAATTTGGACGAGCCGCAGAATGGCGGTTTCAGCCTGCGCAGCAGACGGCTTTTAGCTATGCCACGACAACTGGGCTTAAATGTAGAAATCCGACCGCCTTTGCCGCCGAAAGACGAAAAAATTGCCGATATGGAATGGCTGATACGGCTGCACCACGAAGATATGTTTTTGACGGCGCAACACCGTTATAGATTGCAGGACTTGGGTCTGAAATTCGCGCCTCCGGATATTGCTACGCAATTCTCTTCAGAAGTACCGTTTATCAATCAAATGAGGAATGTCCCTTTAGAGCGCGTCTTTGGGGCGCATTGGATGGGCAATGTGGTCTTGACCGGCTGCAACCGTGTCCGGTTTGCCCAATTGAATGAGGATAAATTGGAAACATACTCCCGTTTTTTTAGAAATTTGGGTTATGAATGGGAATAAATTAAGGCCGTCTGAAAGTTCAGACGGCCTTTTTTAATGGTTGTTAATGATGATGGTGGGCATGGCGTGCGGCTGCGCGTTTGGTACCAACAGGCACAATCAGCGTTGCGTAAGTATTGTCTTTCTGACATACGCTTTTATCGCCGTAATCGGTCTCGTTCACGACTTTGATTTTCCACAAACCGTCAATCAGCGTAATCACATTGACCACGCCGTTTTTATCGGTTTTGCCGGAGAAGCCTTGAGGTTCGCGGTGGTCATGGGTCGATTCCAAGTCCATTTCCGCCAAAGTGTCCGAGCTGGCGGTAACGGTGGCTTTAACCAAAGGCTCGCCTTTGTACAGGACTTTGACCGGCAAAATGCCGCCAGCTTTGACTTCGTTCGGATTTTGCAGCGGAACCAGTTCCAGCTCTTGGCCGATAGGGCGGGTCAATACCGTTTCATCAACTGCGCCGTTGCCCACTTGGACAAAGCTTTTGCCGAACATTTGTGCCTGTTCGCAATAGGTGGCACCGGCCAGTTGTTTTAAGGTTTGCTGTTTCCAGCCATCTTGGTTTTTCGACCAGAAAGTAGGTTTGTAGGTTGCGCTGACCCAGTAGGAACCTTCAGGCAAAGCAGCTCTGGAAACGTATTGATAGTTTTCGCCTTTATTTACCAAATCAACGGTTTTCTTTGAGCTGCCGGTCAATTGTAGCGGTTTGAAAATATGTATGCGGTCGTCGGCGATTTTTTCGACATTTGGGAAGTCATGGCTGTAACCCAAATCCGCATGCAGGATTTGGCCGGCAGGCTGATGTGTCGGTGCGGCCACCCAAACATCGTGCGCCTGCGCCACTGCACCCAATCCCAGCAATCCCAAAAGCATCCATTGTTTCATAGTTTCTACACTCCATTTTGTTGTTGAATGAAAGGCCTTGTATTTTGGCGAGTAGAAACATTACTCTTATTTGCATTTTTTGTAAATAATAAGAACTATATTTTTTAATTATAAATAATTATTTATATTAGGTTTTAGACGACCTGACGTATTAGGTAATGCAGTTTGCAACGTATGTTTATCCTGTGTAAATAGTTGCTTTAATCTTTATCTAATTAATTTATATACAATTTATTATGATGTTTATCTGAGTGGGCATTTTTTCCCGACTTCAGCCCGGATTGTATATAACCAAAACTGATAAACGCGAAAGCAAACATTATTTCCCGTTTGCCTCCGATCCCGATAAAGTGCTCCCATATTTTCAACAGGAGCCGACCATGAATATCCGTACGCTTTCTTTTGCCGCATTGACCGCCGCGCTGGCTTTGAGCGCGTGCTCGCCAAAAGCCGAACAATCCGCCGACAATGCTTCTCAAGCTGCCGGGGGTAAAGGGGGCGAAGTCAAATTGCTGAATGTCTCCTACGATGTCGCCCGCGATTTTTATAAAGAATACAATCCTTTATTTGTCAAAGAGTTTGCCGCAAAAAACGGCGGACAATCGGTTGAAGTCCAACAGTCGCACGGCGGCTCTAGCAAGCAGGCTTTGGCCGTGGCCAACGGTTTGGCTGCCGATGTGGTGACCATGAACCAGACTTCCGATATTGAGCTTTTGGTGAAAAAAGGTTTGGTCAAAGCCGATTGGAACACGCGCCTGCCGGATAATGCCGTGCCTTATACCAGCAACGTCGTTTTCTTGGTACGCAAAGGCAATCCGAAACACATCCAAGACTGGGGCGATTTGGCCAAAGACGGCGTGCAAATCGTTTTGGCCAACCCGAAAACCACCGGCAACGGCCGCTACGCCTTTTTGGGTGCGTACGGTTATGGTTTGAAAGTGAATAACGGCGATGAAGGCAAAACCAAAGATTTTGTGGCCGCATTGCTGAAAAACACGCCTGTGTTTGAAAACGGCGGCCGTGCGGCAACGACGACCTTCAGCCAACGCAATATCGGCGATGTCTTGGTTACCTTTGAAAATGAGGCTAACTACGTCAGCAAAAAGCTGACCCAAGACCAATTTGAAATTGTCTACCCAAGCTACACCATTCTTTCCGAAGCGCCGGTTGCTGTCGTGGACAGCGTAGTCGATAAAAAAGGCACACGCGCCGCTGCCGAAGCCTATCTGCAAAACCTCTGGAGCGAACCGGCCCAAGAGTTGGCCGCCAATCTTTACCTGCGTCCGCGCAATGCCGAAGTATTGGCGAAACACAAAGCCGATTTCCCTGAGATTGAGACGTTTAATCCGAATGAGAAATTTGGCCCGTGGGAAGAAATCATGAAAAAATTCTTTGCCGACGGCGGATTGTTTGACCAGCTTTCCAGTAAAAAATAAGGCTTGAATATAGAGGCCGTCTGAAACTTCAGACGGCCTTTTGTTACAATAAGCCTTTTTCTTATCCATCTTTTCCCATGTCTCAACGCAAAATCATCCATATCGATATGGACGCATTCTACGCTTCGGTAGAACTGCGCGAGCAGCCGCACCTGAAAGGGCTGCCCATCGTTGTGGCGTGGGACGGCACGCGGTCGGTTATTTGTGCCGCTTCTTATGAGGCGCGCAAATTCGGCTTGCACTCGGCCATGTCGGTGGCAACGGCGAAAAGGCTGTGTCCGCAGGCGGTGTTTGTGCCGCCGCATTTCGATTTGTACCGCCAGGTATCGGCTCAGATTCATGCCGTGTTTCAGCGTTATACCGATTTGATCGAGCCTTTGTCTTTGGATGAAGCCTATTTGGATGTTACCCGAAATTTTGAAAATATCCCGTACGCCAGCGATGTGGCCAAACGCATTCGTGCCGAAATTTTTGAAGAAACCGGTTTGACGGCCTCCGCAGGCATCGCGCCCAATAAGTTTTTGGCCAAAATCGCTTCCGACTGGCGCAAGCCAAACGGGCAGTTTGTGCTGCCGCCGCAAAAAATCATGGCGTTTTTGGAGAGCCTGTCGTTGGGTAAGATTCCCGGTGTCGGCAAAGTCACGCTGAAAAAGATGAATGCCCTCGGTATGCAGACCGCCGGCGATTTGCGCCGTTTTGAGCGCGGCGAACTTTTAAACCATTTCGGCCGCTACGGCTACCGTCTTTACGATTTAGCACGCGGTATCGACGAGCGGCCGGTCAAAGCCGAACGCGAACGCCTGCAAATCTCAACCGAAATCACTTTGCCCGAAGATTTATCTTTGGCGCAGGCTTCAAGCCATTTGCCGCACCTTGCCGAAGACCTCTGGAGGCAAATCGAATGCAAAAACGTCGAAGCCAAAGGCGTTACCCTCAAGCTCAAAACCTACGATTTCCGCATTATCACGCGTTCGCTGACGTATTCTTCCGTCCTTCCCGACAGCGCCTCGCTGCTTCAGGCGGCACATACTTTGCTGCAGCGCATACCGCCGCAACGCGAAGACGCCTTCCGCCTGATCGGTATCGGCGTGAGCCATTTGCTGCCGAAAAACCAGCAGCAGACGCTTTGGTTATAAAGAAATAGAAAAGCATTCTTTCCGTTTGAAGATAGGGCGCAGGACAATATCGTTCCATAACCATATCGACAGCCGTTTTAACAGGCCGTCTGAAAATTATTAGGAACAACCAGCCATGTCTTTATTCCGTCCTCAATTCTGGAAAATCCCCGAAATCAGCGATGACGAACGCCGCCGCCTGCCTGAGTTGGCGGCCACTTTGGAGCGCCGTTTGCAAGACATTGCCGCGCGCTATCCGCAAGCCGTGTTCGCATCCAGCCTTGCGGTTGAAGATATGGTCATTACCGATGCCGTGTGCCGTCTGAAACTGCCCATCCGCATCATTACGCTCAATACGGGCAAACTCAATCCCGAGACCGCCGCGCTGATTGCCGAAACCAATGCGCGTTATCAAACCGAATTGGAAGTATTTTATCCCAACCGACAAACCGCTGCGGAATTTGAAGCGGAGTTTGGTACAACCGCCATGTACGACAGCGTCGAGTTGCGCCGCCGTTGCTGCCATATCCGTAAAATCGAACCACTCAACCGCGCTTTACACAACGCCCCCGCATGGCTGACCGGACAACGCCGCAGCCAGTCCGAAACGCGCAGCGAATTGAATTTTGAAGAGCTGGATACGGGCCGCAACATCGCCAAATTCAATCCTATTTTCGATTGGGAAGAGCAGGATGTTTGGGCATATGCACACGAGCACCGAGTTCCGCTTAATGCGCTGTATCATCAAGGCTATCCCAGCATTGGGTGCGAACCCTGCACGCGTCCGGTCAAGTTGGGTGAGAATATCCGCGCCGGGCGATGGTGGTGGGAAAGCAAAGACAGTAAGGAATGCGGTTTGCACAAATAATCAAAGGCCGTCTGAAAATGTTTCAGACGGCCTTTTTGACGGCTTAACAAAATGATTTATCAAGAATTTGTTTTTCGTTCAACGAAAGTGGAAAGCAGGGCGGTATCGATGTCCCATTTCCAAATGCCGCGATCCGAGCCGTCCATGCCGCGCAGGAAGAGGTAGCGGATGGCGATTTTGGGCAACGGCTTGCCGCGCAGGGCATAGTAGCGTGCGGTGGCAACGGCGTAGATCAGGGCTTGCAGATAGTAGTGATGATGTGCCACGGCTTCGTTCATCGCCTGTTGCGTGTAGGCGCTTGCATCGTTGCCCAAATGGTTGGATTTGTAGTCGATTAAAACGACATTGCCGTCTGAATCTTGGCAAACCATATCAATAAAGCCGTTCAAATAGCCTTGTAAATCATGGAAGTCAAGCAGTTGCGCGGCTTGAACGCATTCGGGCGGCAGGTTTGCTTCGCTTGAGGCAAACCAACGGCGCAAGTCGTCCAGTTTGAAATCGTCCATGTACAGGGTAAACCCCATTTCGGGCAGGCGTCGGGTCGGCGGAATCTGCGACAGGCTCTCGTTGATTAAAGGCGTAAGGCGGCAGGTATCGAGCATGGTGATTACCGTCGGCAGCCATTTGTCTTCAAAGCTGTGGCGTTGCAAAACTTCGGCAATCATTTCGGATTGGCTCTCGGCAGAGGCGGCGAAGTCGAGTTTTTCCAGCATTTCATGCAAACATACGCCGGCATTGGTGCCGTGGGGGAAATGGTGGATATCGAGGCCGTCTGAAAGTGGGGGCGGCAGGTTTTCAGACGGCATGGCACGGTCTGCGCTTTCTGCCGGATCGATGGCAGGTTGCAAAGGCTCGTGTTGTTCGTCGGTTGACTTGGTATGCCGGCTCAAACCGGTAAAGCTGGTGTGGCGGATAAAGTCAAAATCGCGGCGTTTGATGCTATGTGCGCTAAAAGCTTGGTCTTGCTGGCGGCTGTATTGGTAGACGGTTTCCGGCGGGGCTTCTTCCGTGAATGCAAACTCCGTATTTTCAGGCGTGTTTGTGATAAAGCGTTGCCAGTTGGTTTTGAGCATTTCCACAACGTCTGTCGCGCTTTTATAGCTTTGGCTGACGCTTTCGCGGCCGGCATCCGGCAAACCTTCGAGCAGATAGGCAAAAGGATTGTTTGGCGTACAGTTTTTGTTGGCGGCGGCGTAGATATTGAGCTGTTCTTCGGCGCGGGTAAGGGCGACATAAAGTAGGCGTAAATCTTCGGCCGTCTTTTCGTCGGCAAGGTGGCTTAGTTCTGCTTCTGAGGTTTGCGATTTGGCCAGCAGCTCGGTTTCGTGGTTGTCAGTATGCAGGATTTTCCAGTTTTCTTTGGAATTGTCTTTGGTATCCCATGCGAAGGGGCAGTAAACCAAAGGATATTGCAAACCTTTCGACGCGTGCATGGTAACGATTTTGACCAGTTTTTCGTCGCTTTCAAGACGGATGGTTTGCGCGTCTGATGGGAAATGGCCGCTGCGCGCACGGCTGATTTGTTCGTTCAGCCATTTATGCAGGGCGGCAGGGTTGCGGCTTTGGCTGTCTTCTTCGGCCAAAAGCTCCAGAATTTGATAGTAGTTGGTCAGGCTACGCTCGTTGCCGCCTTTGAGCAGGCGTGTTTCGATGTCATGTAGGGCGGCAAACTGCTGCACGGCGGCAAAAATGCCGCCTTTCCGCCATTTTTCCATGGCTTGGGCAGACGACTCCAGCCATTTCAGCAGCTGGTGTTCGTTGTGGTTGAGTTCGTAAATCTCTTTGGCGGTATAGCCGAACAAAACGCCGGTCAAGACAAAGCGCAGCCAGTCGGTTTGCCTTGGGTTGAGCCAAAAGCCGATCAGCGCGGACAGCGAGTCTGCCTCGGCGGAATCGAAAACGGACTGGCGCGACAGCAACACGCTTTGGATACGGCGCTGTTTCAGTTTACCGGCAATCATCGCTGCTTCGTCGTTGAAGCGCACCAAGACGGCAATATCGCCGGATTCCAGCGCGCGGCCTTTGAAATTCAGACGGCCTTCGGCTGCTTCATTGAGCGCAAAGGCAATTTCATCGGCGCAATATTCGGCGGCACGGCCATGCAAAATCTCTTTGTTGGTCTGATCGTCCGTATTGAGCCAGCGTACTTGGATGGCGGGGCAGTGTGGCGATAGCCGGCTTTCGGCGCGGCTGGCGGAGACATCGCTGTAATCGATGTTTTCCAATACAAAGGGGTGTTTTTTTTGTTTGAACAAGGCGCTGATGCCGTTGATCAGCTTGGCATGGCTGCGGTAGTTGACAGCGAGGGTGTAATGCCTGTCCGCATCTTGCGCGGCTTGCAGATAGGCGTAAATGTCCGCACCGCGAAAGCTGTAAATCGCCTGTTTGGGGTCGCCAACGAGAAACAGCGGGCAGCCTTGCTCAATAAAGATTTGGCGGAAAATTTCGTATTGCAGCGGGTCGGTATCTTGGAATTCGTCAATCAGCGCGATTTCCCAGTTTGCCGCCGCCGCTTTTGCCAACGCATTGCCATGTTCATTGGTGGTCAATGCTTGATGGACGTCCAGCAGCAAATCGTCAAACACGCGCTCGCGGCGTGATTTTTTTTGTTCGGCAATGGATTGGTTGATGTAGGAAAGTAGGTCGAGTTGCAGGCAGATGAAGACTGCTTCTTCTGCGCTTTCCATTGCCTGCAAATCACGACCGAGATTGGCCAAGGCTTGCAGCTGAATAATTTCCGGCGCATCGGCATCGGCTTTATATTCTTTTTTCAGTTTGCTGTTGAGTGTATCGACACTGAAATGGTTTAGTTTTCCTAGTGTTTGTTTGCTTAGGCGGGGCAGACGGTTGGATTCGGAGTTTGTTTTTAAATCGGTAAAAACATTTTCAAAGGTATTTCTTCTGTAGATCTGGCCGTTAAGTTTGGGCAAGATTACCCAAAACGCTTTTTCCAAGTCTTCCAACTGGCTGCAAACTTTTTGCCATGTTTCTTGAAGGTTAGCTTGGGCTTCTTTCAAATCGCCTTCGGGCCGTCTGAATTTCAGATAGGGGCGGCCGGTATAGCTTTTGATTTCGGCAAGCATTTCTTCAGGCGTGCATTTCCGATCAAAAACCAATTGTGCCAATGTGGCATCGGTTGCCACTTTTTGCCGCCAAAAGTCTTGCGCAGGAATCAGCAGCCTCTCGCGCGAGTCGTCCGACAGCTCGACATCCAAAGGTGCGCCGCACAAAAACGCGTAATCGCGCAAGACGCGCTGACAGAAGCCGTGGATGGTGTAAATCGATGCGTTGTCAAACTGGCTCAGCGCGGCTTTGAGGCGGAGAGTCAGGCGATGGCAGCTTTCCTGTCCGTCTTGCTCGCCTAAAGCCAAAGGAATCAAGCGATTGAGAAAGTCATCGGGGGATTTTTTCTCTTTTTCGTAATATTTGTTCAGGCCGTCTGAAATATGTTCCGGCTCGCCGCCCAAGGTTTGGATTTCGTTCAAAACCTGCAACACTTCGTCCAAACGCGCGCGCAAACGGGTTTTCAGTTCTGCCGTCGCCGCTTTGGTAAAGGTAACGACCAGAATTTTCTCGATGTCTTTTTTTTCTAAAACAATCAGTCGGGTAAAAAGCGCGGCAATGCCGTAGGTTTTACCCGTACCGGCAGAAGCTTCGATGAGGTTGGTACCGTCGATGGAAAGTGTGAGCGCGTCAAAAGGAAGGGCGGAAGACATGGTTGGAACGGAATAATATTAGCGAGGCATTATCATAACAGAGATAGTGTGTTGTTTTGCATTGATGATAAAAATGCCGTCTGAAAACTTTCTGTTTTCAGACGGCATGTCTTAATGGCTATTAAATGACTTCAATAGTGCATTTTAGTAGCGCAAACGGCGTCTGGCGTAGCTTGGTTGGCGAGGATGGTAGGTATAACGGTTCGCCGCAGGAGCTTTACTGTCGTCATAGTAGTACGCAACATTATTACCGTTGATGGTCGTATTGTTGACGCTCAAACCGGTTGGAGAGCCGGTAGTGATAACAACATTGTCGCTTTGGATGGTGTTTGCCGTATTGGTTACGGTGGCGTCGTTTTTACCTTTGGCGTTGATGCCGCCGTTTGGTTTGCCTGAAGCGTAGCTGCCGTTGACATTGACGGTCAGATTTTTTTCGTTAACGCTGCTGATCGCGCCGGAAGTATTGACTTTGTTGCCTTCTACTTCAACGGAGTTATTGGATACCAGGTTGGTACCGTGCAGGTTGACGTCGCCGTTGTTGGCATTGATTTTAATATCGTTGCCGGCCACTACATTTGCGCCTGCGGCGGTAGAAGACGCGTTATCGGTTTTGTTGACGCCGACAGAGCCGTTGACGTGAGGAACGGCAACACCGGTTTCAACATTGATTGTCGCGCCAGCGCCGATACCGACATTAACGGCTGTACCTTGGTTGGAGGCAGTATTGGCTGACTCGGTGAAGGTTACGCCGTTGCCTGCGGTAATGTTGACGTTGTTGTTGGCAGTAATGTTGGATGCGATTTCAGCAGAGTCTTTGGCGTTGATGACAACATTGGTCGCATTCATATCGCCTTTGACGGCGGTAGATTCTTTTTTGTTTTCATCAGCGTAGTTGACGTTCAGGTTGGCATTCACATCAACGTTTGAACCGTCTTTGGTGTATGCGCCGACAGTCAAAGAAGCGCCTCCTTGTTTACTGCTGCTGTTGCTGGTGTTGTGGGCGGCAGTGTTGTGGTATGAACCTGCATCAATGTTGATCGCACCGGTAACATCATATTTTGTACCTTCATCAGACACTTTGTCATTTGCCAAAACGATGGCATTGCCTGCGTTGATGGTGGTTACGGTTGCAGTGGATTCATTGTGGGTCGAAGAGTTGCCTTGACCTTGTGCAGTGATTTCACCGCCGATGCCTTTGTTGGTGCTGATGCCAACAGAAACGACCAAACCGCCGCCGTTTTGTTTCACATCGGATTTTGCACCGCTGTGTGCCGCTGCATGGGTAACGTTTTTGGCAGATTCAACCACATTGCCGGTCGCGTTAATCACGGTACCTTCTTGATTAATATTGCCGTTTGCAGTGATGGTAGCGTTGCCGCCGGTGTTGATGTTGGATACATGGGATGTATTCGTTACGGTAGTTGCATCTGTTTTGGTGCTGGTAATGCCGACAGATACGCCGACGCCTGCAACGTTATTTTTTTCGTATGCAGTAGCAGATACGCCCAAATCGGTTACGCGGCCGGATTCGGTCACAGTGCTGCTGCCTTTGGATGCAACAACATTGACGTCATTGGCTGCGGAAATGTTGACAGATTCTTCGCCGTTGACTTGGCTGCCGCTGACGGTAACGTTTGAGTTGGAAGACAACTGGGTGTTTTTACCGGTCAAAATGCTGCCGTTCAGGCCGACAGAATGGGTGTCGGTGTGGGTATCGGTAAATTTGATACCGGCTTTGGCAGTCACGCTGCCGTTTTCTTTATTGGTTTCGATACCAGAGTAGCCTTTGATGGAATACTCGTTGACCTGCTTGTTTTCTACTGCTTTGGCTGCATCAATGGTCAAATCGCCTGCGGAAGACAGTTGCAGTTTTTGTGCCGCAAACAATGCAGAACCGATCACATTGATGTCTTTGTTGGAAACAACGGTCAGGTCGGCATTGGAAACCAGGGTAGAACCGGTTACTTTTTCAATGCTGCTGTTGCTGCTGGTTTTAGAGGTAGTGATATTGAAAATCGTACCTTTACGCGCGCTTTGTGCGGAAGTATCGGTGCTGGTGGCGTTTTTAATATCAACATTGCCTGCTTTGGAGCTGACGAATGTACCGGCTTGGCCTTCAACGGTACTGCCGTAAACGTTGACGCCGTTTTTTGCACCCAAGACTACGTTTGAGTTGGCAGTAATGCTGCTGCCGTGCAGGTTTTCTGTACGGTTGTTTTGAACTTGGCTTTCACCGCCGAACAGGCCGCCCCAGTATTTTTTCTGGTCATCGAGGCTGTTGGTATTAGTGGTGGTTTGAGTGCCCAAGTTGATCTTGTTGACATCGGTAACGACATTGCCGTTTGCCGCGATGCTTGCGCCGTAAGTGCTCAAATCGCCTTCGGAAATCAAACCGATATCACCGGCTGCGGAGATTTTGGTTTGATGGGCGGTAGAGTTTTTGGAAGATTTTGTAGCGATACCGGTTTTCAGGGCGGCAGTTTCATTTTTGAAGCTGACATAAGTCGAGCTGCTGTCGGTTTCGCTGTTGCTGCTCAATACGATTCCTTGTTGGGCGGCAATGCGAGCATCAGCAGCCGAGTTTAGTTCGGTCGCATCCAATTGAACTTTGCCTGTGGTGGCAATATTGACAGAGCCGGCATTGATTTTGGTTTGATGCAGGCTTTCGTCAGCAGAAGAGCTCAGGTTGTTGTTGTACCAAAGGCCTTTGCTTTGAGTATGGTCGGATTCTATGCGGTTGGTGGTTTTTACCGCGTTAGAATTGAAGTTGCCTGTGGCAGATGCGGTCAGCGCGCCGGCATTGATGTTGGCTGCGCTCAGGTTGAGGCTGCCGCTATTGTTCAAAGTCAATGACTCGGATGCATTGATATTGCTGGCGGTAAAGGTTTCCGTTTTGTTGCGGTCTGAACGGAAGTGCTGAACATTTTTCGCCTCTTTGCCGCTGGAAGACTTGTTAGCAGAATGGCTGTTAACCGTGCCTTTGATGTCGGTATCGCGGGCAAACAATTCCATTTGTGCGCCGGTCAGATTGGCAGACTGGATGCTCAGGTTGCCTTTGCTGTCGATATTCAGGTAGCGGGTGCCGGTAATCGCCGCATTTTGAATGTTTTGTTTGGCGCGTTTGTCGGTCGCGTGGATGCGGATGGTACCGGCACGCATACTGCCGAAGATATGACCGTCAAGCACCGGCGCATTTGAAGCAGCGTCCAATGCTTCGATTTGCGCGGTTTTGTAGTCGAAGTTGCTTTTGCCTGAAGAAACGTTGATGGCGTCGGCGGCATTAACATTGGCTGATTTACCGACAACAACTTGCGGCGCGAGCAGGTCAACTACGCGGTTGCCGCTCAAATTGCCGTTTACTTGCAGTTGTTTGCCATTGTCGCTGATATTAAAAGATTTCAACGTGCCGTCTGAAACGGTTGGCGTACCGACAACCAAGGATGTGCGGTTGGCATTCAGGATGCTGCCGCCGTTGTGGGTAATGCCGTTAGGGTTTGCCAAAACATAGTCTGCGGCAATACCGAAGATCTCTTGCTGACCCAAGATCAGAGAAGGGTTTTTGCTGACCACTTCGTTCAAGATCACAGATGCGGCCTGACCTTGGAAGTTTTTGTTGGCAGACAGGTTTCCGGCCAGTTGGGATTTACCGGCAGACAGGGCGTTATTCAAAACGGCACCGTGTTGGGAAACGTTGTACTTGTTATATTGGTTGTGAGAAAGACCTTGGGCCGTCGGTGCGGCAATGTTGACGATGTCAACATTGTGTTGCTGCTGTACCGAAGTTTGGCCGATGGCTTCGATATTGGCCGCTACCGCTGCATTTCCCAGGAATGCAAAGCACACGGCGACAGTTACTTTGCCAGAAGCTGAGAGCTTAGGCTGATATAAAGTGTCGATTTTCATGGATTTTAATCCTTATTTATCGTGATGGAGATTGAATCAGAAATCCCATATCGGGTATGAGATTTCTGTTGAGGAAATTTTGAATGTATTAACATTGTTATAAAATTTTTTACAATAATACCACCAGTACGGCCTTGTGTGCACTATTTCAAATGCAAATATAAACCGCCCATCTTATTGATATTAATGAAAAATTAATAATGTTAAGATGGGCGGTTTATATATTGGATAAAAGGATATATATTTACATAACTTTAAAATGGAATGCGCAAAGAAACGGTCACATGATCCTGTATTTCACTGTTTGATTGGTTGGGCATGCGCGCAAAACCTTTGCCATAGTCGGCAGAAAGTTGCCATTTATCCGCCTTGCCCAAATTCAAACCTGCAACCACACCCATGGCGCGTTGCGAACCTTCGTTATTGTTTTTGGCAACGCCGATGTCTGCACCCAGATAAGGCTCGATATAGATGCCGTGAGGCGTATTGCGGCGGAAATAAACGGTATTGCTTAACAGGACTGCGCTGTTTGCGCTCAAAGAAGTTGAACGGAAACCGCGTACATTTTGATGACCGACGACGTCCATTTCTTTGGTGGCAAACAAATCATGAGGGCTATATTGGGCATCGATTTGGTGATGGTTGCGCACGATCCATTTACCCAATGGGCGGTTTTGAATCAAATTGCTTTGCAAGGATACAGAGGTATAGCGCTTGTCGAACGGCGTATGTTCGGTATTTTTCGCAAACCCTTGTTCCACGCCGATATTGTTGAGCCAAATACCGTTTGGCAGGATGGTTGTATGCGACAGGCCGACTTGTGCCGAATAGATTTCCGGGCTTTGCAGTTCCAGTTTGCTGTCGGCAAATTTTGCAGTCTGTTTCACATAATCGATGCCGGCATAGGCGGAGGTAATGTGTTTTTGACTGCGTGAAAATACGCGGTCCGCTTTGATTCCTGCCGCTTTGGATTTGGAGCGGTAGGCATAGCGCGTTACGCTGGGCGTTAAGATGCTTTGCGATTGCGACGCGGCGGCGTAAGTGCTGAATGTCCATGCGCCATAAGGTACTTGGTAGAACATACTGCCGCCGCGACTGTAATGGCTGTCGTGATTGTTTAGATTGGTATAGCCGTTTAGATAAAGGGAGTCGCTCAATCCCAACGGGCTGCCGATATTCAGGCTGCCGCGAAGTGTCGTGGTATTGGGTTTGCTGCCTTTATTGTCGATGGTGACGCTGCCGCCCCAATGTTTTTGGGCATCGTTGTTGAGTTGGATGGAGGCGGTGCCGTCATCATGCGGATAAACATCGATGCTGACGTTGTTGCCGGCAACATGGTTTGCCTGTTCAATACCTTGGTCGAGGTATTGGATGTTTAGAGGTTTGCCTTGATGATCGGGGAAGAGGGTATCGACGTTGACTGTACGGGAGCCGCCGGTAATCTCACGGATTTTGCCTTCGATGACTGCCAATTTCAGGACGCGTTCAGACGTGGTTTCAAATTTGATTTGCGTATGCGGATAGCCTTGAGCGATATACTCGGCAACGATGTCCCGGTTCAGTTGGTTGATGTTGTTTTGATTGATGCATTTGGGTAACTTGGCTTCAATCTTTTGGGAATCGATAAGGGTAATGCCGGAAAGCTCGATACCGGTGTAATCCAAGCATTCGGTATTGTTTTCAGACGGCACCTCTTGTGCAACCGTGTCGTTATCTTGTTTTTTCTGTAAATCCCATGCCGACTGCTCGCGTTTTTGGATTTCGACCGAATGAATCTGATCGAGGTTGTCGCGGAAGTCTTTGTCGAATTGGTTGGGTACGTTTTTATCGATTTGATCAAGCGGATTCGGCGTATTGGCCGCATAGGCGTTCAGCGCGGAGAGAATCAATACGGGCAGGGGAAGAAGGCGGGATTTATACATGGTGTCGTAATTTTATAGGGATAATAATTGGGTTTATTTTATCGAAAATAGCTGCTTGGGGCGTATCAGTTTTTATCGTTGTCTGTAATCAGGGTTTATTAAGCAACGATGGGATAAATTTCTATGATAATACCATAAAATATTAAGGGAATTTAAATAACAAAAACCTGCCTTTGAAAAGGCAGGTTTTTTTCAGACGGCCTTTGAGCCGTTAAAGATTTTGCAAACGTTCGACAGAAGGTGCGTAGTAGTAAGCACCTGATACGGCTTTAGACAAATGTTTCAGCAGTAAGTCGGTTTTGCCGTCAGATTCGCCGAACATATTGAGCAGTTGAACTTCAATATTGTGCAGCGTGTTGCAATAGGAAGTGAACATCAAACCATGTTCGCCGCTGAGTTTGCCGAAGGGTAGGCTGCGGCGGACAATTTTCAGGCCAACGCCGTTTTCTTTAACATTGACGCGGCCGAGATGGGAATCTGGCAGGCGCACGTCTTTGCTGAATTCGTCATTGGTTTCTTTGCTGCGGCCAACGCTGGCTTCTTGTTCGGCAGTGGGAACGGCATCCCATTTTTTCAAATCGTGCAGGTATTTTTGCAGCAAAACATAGCTGCCGCCGGCATCAGGCTTGCCTTCGGGAATAATGGCGACATTGCGCACATTGTCATCGCCCTGCGGATTTTCCGTACCGTCGACAAAACCGTCCAAGCCGCGGTCTTCATACAGGCGCAGGCCGTGTTCTTCAGTGGCTACGCGGATGCTGTCGCCGAATGCGCTGAAAACAGATTGGGCCAAGGCGTAGGCGGCTTTTTGCTCGGTGGCTTGAATGTGGATATAGAGGTCGTGTTGGGTGGAGGGTGCGAGGCCGTTGCCCAATTCTGGGAAAGGTTTGATTTCGCTGCCTTCGTCAGTATGGCCGAACGATTGCCATGCGCGGCTGCCAAAGGCAATGGTCAAACCCAAAATATCATTCGGAAAACGGGTTTTCAGTTTAGCCAGAGCCTCCAAAGAAAGACGGCAGGCAGATTTGATGTCTTCATTGCGGCCGTCTGAAATGTCTGCTTCGATAAAAATACCGGCTTGTGCGTGATCAGGAATAATGGCTGATTGGGGATGGCTCATGATGATTCCTTTCAAAATATTATGGGTTTTTACGCGGGGGATTATACACTGAAAGTTTCAGACGGCCTAAAATCTGCCTTTTGATTTTTTAGGGCGGAAAGGCATGTTTGGCAAGATGTTTTTTGTGAGCGTCATTCTGTTGCAAGTGTTTACATTCGGGCTCGGGCGTTCGCTGCAATGGTTGTTTGCGCCTTGGATTGGCAAAGTCGGCAGACGTTGGCTGATGGGTATTTCCTATTTCATTACAAACGGCTTGTTGGTCGGTTTGCTGCTGGAGTTGGGACATATAATATTCCGCGCGATGGCGTTTTGGATGGTGATCTTGCTGTTTGTGATGTATGCCGCGCTGGCGACATTTATCCTGTATCTTTTGCTGCGCCGTTTTATGGCACGCCAACTGCTGTCACGAAGCCTGCGGCTGTTTGCGCCTTTGTTTGTGGCCGGTTTGCTCGGTTTTGGGATGTATAACGCCTATACGCCTGTTGTTCGCCATCAGACTGTATTCATCAATAAGAAAATGGATAAGCCGCTGCGTATCGGCGTGGCCAGCGATTTGCACTTGGGGATTTTGTTTGGCGCGCGTCAATTGGACAAGCTAACGGACATCATGAAGCGGGAAAAAGTCGACATGGTGTTGCTGCCGGGGGATTTGATGGACGATACCGTTGATGCCTACCTTAAAGAAAACATGAAACCGCATTTGCAGAAGCTGACTGCGCCGATGGGCGTTTATGCCACTTTGGGCAATCATGACTGGTTCCGCGATCAGAAGCGTATCAAACATGAATTGGAAGCGGCAGGTTTGACGGTTTTGGCCAATCAGGTTCTGGAAGTGAATGGTGTGTTGCTGGTAGGGCGGAGCGATGATTTGGATCGCAAGCGTCCCAGTGCGGAGCAGCTTTTGGAAGGTCAAAATACCCAATTACCGGTTTTATTGATGGATCACCGTCCTACTTCAATCGAAACCCATGCCCGGCTGCCGATTGATGTGCAGGTCTCCGGCCATGTCCACAACGGCCAAGTTGCACCTGCCAACCTTATCGTCCGTACGCTTTATCGTCTTGCTTACGGTTATGAGGCGATCGGCAACGGCCATTTTTTCACCACTTCGGGCTACGGCTTCTGGGGCATTCCCCTTCGTTTGGGTTCGCAATCAGAAGTGTGGGTTATCGACATCAAGTCAAAGCATTGAAATAGAAATATAAACTTCAGGCCGTCTGAATTTTAGACGGCCTTTTTTATGAAAATTGGGAAAAAATATTAAAATTGGATTATAATCAATGTAAAAAATCAGCCACCGGTATGAGTGGCATCATAACTAGGGAACTCACTATGGGCATTATCAGTCTTGCACTTATTTTCGTATCAATCGCCGCCGTCTTATTGTATTTCAAACAACAGTTGAAAGACCGCAAAAAAGACTGTCGCGAATCCTTTGTCTCTTTGCGCATTGCGCTTGACTGCCGACATCAGGCCGTCCGTCATGTATTGGATGCATACAGCAAACACCTGCAAGAGCAGGGCATTGCATCGGATCGAAACGTTCAGCAGATGTGTGCCGAAGTCGAAACCGCATTGGCGCAAACTGCCAAAACATTTTCCGAATCCAAGATCAAACATCTGTGCGAAGCCGAAACAGCATTGAATCATGCGCTGAAAAAATTGCAAACTGCCGTCAAAGGCCTTTTGAAACAGTATCCTGATGAGAAATTGGCCGGTTTGATGGAAATGCTGGATGCAGCAGAGGCGGAAGTTGCATCGGCACGCCGCACTTACAACCGCAGAGCCGGAAGCTACAACCATCATTTAAACAAGCTGCCCAACCGCCTTGTCGCCAAGCCATTAGGTTTTGACAGGCAGGCAAGATTGGTTCATTTTACGGAAAACCAAACGCAACGCATGAGCAGCAATATGTTGGCTTAAAAAAATAAGCAGTTTGCTGAATAAGCGATAAACAAAAGGCCGTCTGAAATATTAATTTCAGACGGCCTTTTATGTGCTGTTAATGAAAAACACTTAGGCCTTGGCCAATTTATTGAGCAAAGCGGATCAGGCTGTCGGCAAGCTTATCGGCTGCAGTTTCATAACCTTGTGCAGAGAAGTGGACGCCGTCTTTGGCTGCCAAGCCTTGAGCCATCCAGTTTTTCATGCTGCATGCCCCGCCCATCGCATCCTGCCAAGACCAGAACATGATTTTTTCGTCATGGGCAACGCGTTGCTGCATTTGTTGTACTTCGCTGAGTAAGACTGGACGGTTGCCGCAGCTGCCGTAGGCAGTTTTCAAAGATTCCGGAGCGCCGAGGATCAGGATACCTGCGTTAGGCAGGGTGTTTTTGATTTGACGGATGTAATTGCGCCATGTCCGCTCGGTAGAGGAAATATCGAGGTTGCCGGAAAAGGCTTCATTGGTACCGTAGGCAAGGATGATTAAATCGGCTTTGGTTTGTGCCAAATCTTCCCACATACCGGGCCGCCATTTTGACCATTGGGATAACTGCGCGCCGTTGATGCCCATGGCGGAAACGGTTACGCCGCGTCCGGGGCGTTCGATATTAATGAAACCGATTTGCCAAGGCATGCTGCTGCTGAGGGTCATCGGCAGGGAAGCATTGGTACGCAGCAGTTGCCAACCGTTTTGTGTGGCAGGGATTTCGCGGCCGTTGACGGTCAGGGTTTGCTCTGACCAAACCGGTTTGCCGAAAATGGAGATTTGTTGCATATCCATGCTGCCGTCGGCTGCGCTTAAGGTAATGCTGCCGCCATCGGCGCGTGCTTCAATACCGCCGAAAGAAAAATCGCTGTGTGATTTGCGGCTGCTGATGGTGTTCCAACCGCTGCCGCTGTAACGGACGGTTGCCATGCGCTGGCCTTTGACGGTGTTGGGGTAAACCCAACCGATGCCGCCGTTGCCCCATTGTTGTTGCAAACGGCGACGCAGGCGGTCGGTGAAATAGTCGCCGGCGGTGTGGGAGTCGCCAACTTGGATGATGCGAAACTTGCCGTCTGAAGTATTGTTGAGCTGTTGCAGTTTATTCAGCCAGGCAGGGCGGTTGGAGCCGTAGTTGCTTAACAGGCCGTCATTGGTTGCGCAGGCGGTAATAGGGAGTGCGAGAAGTGTGAGGAGTAAGGTTTTATTAAATTTCATGGTTGTGTATCGTGTGTAAAATTAATTTTTTCCATAATTTTTTCGGCCAATAGTTTTTGGCCTTCTGCGGAAAAGTGAATGCCGTCCTTGCTGCGGTAACGGATGATTTTTCCATCTACTTTGACAGAGTCGGCATATTCTTCTGCGCCATTGCTCAACAGTTTGTCAGTCGGCAGCCAAATGGCTTGAGGCGACACCGTACCCGACAGGATTTTGTCGAGGTAGCGCATCTGTTCGTTGAGCTTGGCTTTTTTCATGTAAGGAATGCCCAGCCAAATGACTTGGACATCATGTGTGGAGGCTGCATCAAGAATACGGCGGACGCGGTTGAGGTATTCTGCCTCCCATTCGGGGGAGGCGAATTTCAGGTATTTTTTACCCATCGGGAAATCCCAAGGGTCGTTGGGGCCTAAGAATACAACCAAAACGCGGATATCGGGTTCTTTTTGCAAAGTTTGTTCGATGGTTTTCGGCCAGTCGAAGAAATTGGGGTAGGACAAACCGGTACTTTGTTTGCTGAGGTTGACCGATTGTACGCCATATTCTTGCTTGAGGTGTTTTTGTACGAAAGGTGCAACGCCCTGCATCAGTGAGTCGCCGGCAAAGAAAACTTTGTTGCCTTTTTTCAACACGACCTGTGTTGCCGACTGATCAGCCTGATTGCTTGGCTCGCTGGCTGCGGTATCTGTATTGTTAGCCGCATCGGAAGCAGCAGAGTCTTTTTGATTGTCGGATACTTCAATGTTTTCCGTATTTTCAGACGACCTTGTTGTTTCAATGCCAGAGTCTTCCGAAGCCAAAGTGTCTTCTGCTTCCAGCGAAGCTTTCAGGCCGTCTGAAAATTCGTAGGCTTTTTGTTGCCAATCCGCACCGATACGCCACCAAGCGTATTCGGATAAAGGCTCAAGCGGACTGTTTTCATGATAGGTTTGCTGCCAATAGGCATTGATGGAGTTTTGGGCAAACCACGTCAGCGCAACCGCACTGAGCAGAATCGAAACAAACAGGGAGATAAAGCGTTTCATGTTCTGCTCCTTAGAAGTTGGCGTAAATAAAGCCGGGAATACCGGACGGGGCGAAGACGATAATCAGGGCGAGGATCAGCGTGATGGGGATAAACCACAGCCATGCAGGCAGTTTGTCCAAGCCTTTTACCGATGCTTCAAATAAGCGAAGCAAATACGGGTACAGCAAAAGCATCATCGCAAATGCACCCAGCAACATGAGGTCGGTCGGCAGAGGCGCGTTCCAACCTTTGTCATTGGCAAATAATGCGCTGAACAGCATTTCCGTATCGGCAAGCGTTGCGCTGTTGAACACGACAAAAGCGAAACAAACGAAATGGAAAGTAAACAGCCAGGCAAGCGGTTTGCCGATTTTCAGACGGCCTAAGGCATTGCGGCCGACGATTTTATCGCCGCAGTTAAGGAATACTAAAGCCGCACCGTGCAGCGCGCCCCAAATTAAAAAGCTCCAGCCATAGCCATGCCAAATGCCGGAAAGCAACATAGCAATCATCAGATTGAGCTGGGTGCGGCCGAAGCCTTTTTTGCTGCCGCCCAAAGGGATATAGATATAGTCGCGAATCCAAGTGGACAGGCTGATATGCCATCTGTCCCAGAAGTCGCGGATGTTGATGGCGCGAAGCGGCGCGGCAAAGTTTTTCGGCAGTTGGAAGCCGAGCAGCATGGCCAAGCCGATGACCAAATCTGAGTAGCCGGAAAAGTCGAAAAAGAGTTGGAAGGTGTAGCCATAAATCGCAGACAGAACGCCCCAGCCGTCGAACTGAGCCGGATTTTCAAAAACAGGCGATACCCAACCTTCCGCTAATACGCCGGCAAGCCACCACTTTTTGGCAATGCCCAACATAATCAGGCCAACCGCCAAAGCCGGATAAATCAGCTGGCGTGCCTGTTTGGTGCGGATTTGCACCAATGCGCCTGCTTGTTCGCCATCTATGCTTTTAAAAGCGGCTGCACGGATAATCGGGCCGGATGTGATGGTGGGGAAGAAGCTCAGATGCAGTAGGAGCTCGTGCCATTCAAAACGCTCTCCCTTAGGCTCACGGTAGCAATACACCAAGTAAGCCAGCGATTGGAAAGTGTAATAAGACAAGCCCAGAGGCAAAAGGATGTCGATGACGGCGCTTTGTCCTGTATATTGCTGAATAATCGGGCGGAAAAAGTCGAAGTATTTGAAGAAACACAAAACAGTCAATGCCGCCAAAATACCGCAACCCAGCCAAAATTTGCGGATATGCTCGTTTTCAGAAAACATCAGCACGCTGACCAGGTAAACCACAGACGAGTAAACCAAAATCAGCGCGGCAAAGATGGGGTCGATACGGTAAAGCCAGCCCAGTCCGGCAACCAAAAGTAAAACGTTTTGAACTTGCGGCAAACGTGCAAATGCCCAGTACAGCGGCAAAAATACGATAAAGAATACCGCAAACTCAATAGACAACAACGGCATGACAATTCCTTGATGTGTTTAAACTTTCAAACTTTTCGATTGATTGTTATTTTTTGGCGTTAAGTTTGGCGCGGACGACTTCGACTACCGCAGGTAAAATCGAAATCACGATGATTGCCGCCATGACTAAGCCCAGATTGTTTTTGACGACGGGGATATTGGCGAAGAAGTAGCCTGCATAGGAAAACGACAATACCCACAACACTGCGCCGATAATGTTGTAACGGATAAACGTCGCGTAGTGCATATCGCCCATACCGGCGACAAATGGAGCAAACGTCCGCACAATCGGCACAAAGCGCGCAATGATGATGGTTTTACCGCCGTGTTTTTCATAGAACGCATGGGTTTTTTCCAAATACGAACGGCGGAAAATTTTGGAATCAGGATTGGCAAACAGTTTTTGTCCAAAATACTTGCCAATCATAAAGTTGGCCGCATCGCCTAAAATAGCGGCCGCCAAGAGCAGCAATACCATGACGTGGATGTTCATGCCGCCGATGGCCGCAATACCGCCGGCGGCAAAAAGCAGCGAGTCGCCGGGTAAAAATGGCGTTACGACCAAACCAGTTTCGCAGAAAATCACAACAAACAAAATCGCGTAAATCCACGGGCCGTATTGGGCGGAAAGGTGGACAAGGTGTTGGTCGATATGGAGGATGAAATCAATAAGGGTAGAAATCACTAGGGTTCCCCAAATAAAAAGGCCGTCTGAAAAAGAACAGACAAATGTTTCGGCGAGAAGTTCGACATTGTAAAACCAAAGCGGAATAAAACCAATGCCGTAAGCGCGTCAAGATATGTTTAGAAGTGCAGATATGTTGCAGGTATAGGTTTCAGACGGCCTTTATCCTTGATGGTGGACGGCAAAACAACGTAAAATAAAGCCGATTTCAACCTAACCGGTGCGCCTTTGTGAACCAGCTCATCTTCGATTTTGCCAGCCATGATTATCCCGGCTTCGACAAATTTCTGGGAACAGAAAATGCCGAGCTGGTGTATGTGTTGCAGCACAAACATGGGCAATTTATCTATGTTTGGGGCGAAGAGGGCGCAGGAAAAAGCCATCTCTTGCAGGCATGGGTCGCACAGGCGCTCGATGCCGGACGAAATGCCATCTATATTGATGCCGCCGCCACGCCGCTGACAGAAGCCGCGCTGGATGCGGAATATCTTGCCATTGACCAAATCGAAAAGCTTAATAATGAAGAACAGGCTTTACTGTTTGCCATCTTCAACCGCTTCCGCAACAGCGGCAAAGGCTTTTTGCTTTTGAGTTCCGAATATACGCCGCAACAACTCGTTATCCGCGAAGACCTGCGCACACGCATGGCGTATTGCTTGGTTTACGAAGTCAAACCGTTGACCGACCGGGAAAAAATCGATGCGCTTGTCAGCATGGCGGCCGCCCGTCAGGTAACCATCGATCCAGAAATTTTCGAATACCTGCTGAACCATTGGCGGCGCGATATGGACAGCCTGATGCAAATGCTCGATACCCTCGACAACTACGCCGTTATGATGGGCAAGCGCATTACTTTGCCGCTTTTGCGCCAGCTTTTAAAACAACAGGAAACCCAATGAAAAACCTTGCCATTTTCGACCTCGACAATACTTTAATCAATACCGATTCGGATCACTCCTGGCCGCAATACCTGATTAAAAAAGGCATAGTGGATGCGGCTGAAACCGAGGCGCAAAATGAAAAGTTCTACCAAGACTATCAAAACGGTTGTCTTGATATTGATGCTTTCCTCAAATTCCATCTCGCGCCTTTAGCCCGTTTCAGCAAGGAGGAATTGGCTGAGTTTCATCGCGAGTTTATGGCCGAATATATTGTTCCGCATATTTCTCCGATGCAGCGTATGTTGGTACAAAGCCATCAAATGGCGGGTGACGAAATGTTGGTTATTTCTTCGACCAACGAGTTCATCATTACTCCAATCTGCCATCTTTTCGGTATTCACAACATTATCGGCACACAGCTTGAAACCGGTGAAGACGGCCGATATACCGGCAACTATGTCGGTACGCCGAGCCTGAAAGAAGGCAAAATTACCCGATTGAACCAATGGCTTGCCGAGCGCGGCGAGACCTTTGAAAGCTACGGTAAGGTTTATTTTTACAGCGACTCCAAAAACGACTTGCCGTTGCTGCGTATCGTGGACGAACCTGTCGCCGTCAATCCGGATGCCGAGTTGGAAAAAGAAGCCAAAGAAAAAGGTTGGCCGATTTTGAATTTCAAATAACGACGAATCCAGGCCGTCTGAAATATTTAACCTAACCACAACCCTAATAAGGACTAAAACATGAAAACGACTAAACTCCTCGCCTCAGCCCTGTTGTTTGCCGCTGTATTCGGTACCGCACAAGCAGCCGATACCGAAACTCTGGAAGCCATGAAAGCACAAAACGGCAGCGTTAAAACCGTTTTGATGGATGTCTTCACAACTCCTGCCGGTAATGTCGACCGCGTGAATATCATTCAATCCAGCGGCAATCCTGAAATGGACGAACGTGCAGTGAAAAGCGTTTCCAAATATCCTTATCCGAAACGCAAAACCGCATCTAAATACCAACATACCGTTACTTTTGAGACCAATGTTGAAGTAATCAACAACTGATTCGGACGCAAGGCCGTCTGAAAAACAAAAGGCGTTTTGATTGGGAAATTCCCTGTCAAAACGCCGTTTTATTCTTTAAACAAGTATAACCAAAATTGCCGTAAAACCACACGCTCCGGTGTTATACTGAAGCAAATAAACCGCTTCATCACACATCATGTCTCCCCGTCCAGTTACCATTACTTCCTACAATATGCACAAAGGCATGTCTGCGCTCAACCGCAAAGTGCAGGTCAACCGCATGGCTGACGCGCTGGGTGCATTGGGTTCGGACGTTTTGTTTTTACAAGAAGTCCAAGGACAACATCTCAACAGAAGCCGCCGTACCGACTTTCCCGATGCGCCGCATTACGACATCATCGGCGACAGCCTCGATTATCATCGCAGCTACGGCAAAAATGCCGTCTATCCCAAACGACACCACGGCAACGCCATTCTCAGCCGCCTGCCGCTGAAAACGGAAAACAACCTCAACATCAGCGTCAATAAACTCGAACAGCGCGGCCTGTTGCATTGCGAGGTCGTGCCCGAAGGTTGGGAAGATCCGCTGGTGTGTTTGTGCGTCCACCTCAATCTGCGCGAGCCGGACCGCCTTAAACAATACCGCGCCATCAGCGATTACGTTGGCCGATATATTCGTCCGGAAAGCCCGTTGATTATCGCTGGCGATTTCAATGACTGGCGGCAGAAATCAGCGCATGAATTGGGCAGGGCATTAGATTTGAACGAAGTATTCGTCGATAATACAGGCAAACGCCCCAAAACCTTCCCTTCGCGCCTGCCCATCCTCAGTCTTGACCGCATTTACACGCGCAACCTTGATGTCATCGATTCTGAAATCCACAACAGTAAAGACTGGCAGCATTTGTCAGATCATCTGCCCTTGAGTGTAACGGTTAGACCTCATCGTAAAATGAATATGAAATCAGATAGAAAAATGTGAGGCTGAAATTTTTTAAAGCACTATTGGGAATGTATCGAAAGAAAAAGTTTTTTCGCTCAGATATTTGATATAAAAACAGGCCGTCTGAAAAGTTTCAGACGGCCTGTTTAAGTTTATAAAAAAGCGCAAACTTTTTTATATTAAAAGTTTGCGCTTCAAATCTGGTGGAGGCGGGGTCAATCGTACTTTGAGATTAACTCATTGATTTAAATATAATCATGTTCTTGTTTACGGTAAAAGTTACCCCAAAAGTTACCCCAAAACTTTAAGGTAGGGGCATTTTTTTGGCACTATTTACCCCTTGTCAGATTGCCAGTTTAAGCTGTTTGGGTGGCAGGGGCAAAAATATTTTGCGGCATTTCTGCCAAGCTGTAAACATGGTTGAATTGTAACACTGGAAATTATCCGCGCTTGTGGGGTGTTCTCTGCTTTCTTCTTCCAGTCGTCCGATATTGTCTCTCGGGCGGCTTTTGTTTGTATCGGCTCTGTCAGTCATGCGCCCAAACAAAAAAAGCGTATATATACAAAAAAACGCAAAAATCGTTTGTTACCTTGTTACCAATGGCTGAAAGCCTTGCCAGTCATGGCTTACATGGTAACAAAACACATATTTTAACCTTGTTACCATTTGTTACCGCTCCTATTTTTTAAGCGTAACCATTTGAATATAAAAGGGTAACAAGTGGTAACAAATCGGTAACAAGTAAATTTATGTTCATTTGTTACCGTTTTTTCTGTGTTTTTATATTTATATTCATATAGTTATAAGTGTTAAATTTTGTGGTAACAAAGGTAACAAGTGATTTTGCCTCGCGCATATGGTTTTATCTTTTCGCGTGTCTTGGTCTTCTTTCCTTTTTATGGGCTCCAAAAATTCAAGGGCTGCTTTTCTCGCGCGCGCGCGTAT
The DNA here is from genome assembly GCF_051962755.1 of Neisseria sp. P0008.S004. Lineage (NCBI taxonomy): Bacteria > Pseudomonadati > Pseudomonadota > Betaproteobacteria > Neisseriales > Neisseriaceae > Neisseria > Neisseria sp. P0008.S004. Next base: position 67,510 of record NZ_JBQCUZ010000007.1, on the reverse strand, counting down.
TGGTGTCGAAATTATTTATCCCTCGTCTGTCTTTGTTGGTCATAGCGTAAATAGGCTAAAATCGCGCTGTAAGCGCGTTTCTTTGTTTTGGTAGGGTAGGTATAGGGAAAGGGTCAAACAGTCCTAATTTTTGAGATTTAGGGGCTTCCTGTTAATTTTATGCTTTCTTGGTTGGTCTGCCTGAATGTTTAGACGTAAAAAAGCCCGCCTGTGTTGATCCCGGCGGGCTTGGTTAGGATTTTGGAATTAACCCCATGTAAATGATTAGTCGTCCAGTTCTATATTTGTAGCTAAAACATGAAACCAGCCGTTACCTTTCCGCTGGTGTTGGTAGCCTCTGTTTTTGTGGTTATATTTCAACAATCCATTATCTGCTAATACGCGGCAAACTTTCGCTTCATCGAAACTTTGGGCGATTTCATCGGCAAAGACACGGCGGATTACCCACAATTCCAATTTTTCCCCCTCCTGTTTCCTATATCCTGCATGGTCTTTATTGGTGCTTTTATCGCTCCATTCCATAAACCGCGTGCCTAATGCGTGCTGGGCGATAAAATCCTCTGCCTGCTCAATGATTCGGCGGTCTTCGTGTTTTCCTGCTCCGTTGGCTTCCAGCCATTCATCAAAGCATTTTTTCACGCCTGCCATGCCTACACCTACGGGCAAGCCGGTAACAGGGGCGGCAAGTTCCAAAGCGGAGGCGGCGATAGCAAAGCGTTTTGCTACTCTTCGCGCCTGCCCTGATAATTCGGGAATGGTTGCCATAAATGCGGCCATGCGCTCCGTTGCCTGCTGTTTGGCTTGTTCTAGGTTGTCTAAAAGCTGTCGGATAAATAGTCTTCCTGCCGTTCCGTGATATTTTTCTGCTGATTGGGCGATATGCTCACTCAACAATGCGCCATCTTCAAATCCGTGCAATGTGTCATAAATGCCGTATTGCGCGGCGGCTCTGATACTAGGCAGGCGGGCGGCTTGTCCTGCGTTCCAATCGCCCTTATGGTGCTTCAAGATGGAATCGGGGGTCTTTTCGCCGGTGGAAAACATCATCACTTTCCAGCGGCTTAAAGCGCGGTTTCCGCCTTGTTTTGCGCCTTGCACTTTGTTGATACCGTTCATAACGCTATAAACAGTATCGCCGATAACGTGCGGGCTTGCCTGTCCTATTTCGTCCAACACCAGCAAGCCATCATTGCGGGCGGCGGCTGTGTTGGAAAAGCCTATTTTCGTACCGCTCCAAGACAACAGGCTTCCTGATGGTTTGCCCCATACGCTCAAGGCTACTTTTGCGGCTGTGGTTTTGCCGTCTGAAGAATCGCCCATCAAGTGGAAGCCCCCCGATTCTTCGTTTAATAGGGAAAGCAACGGGGCGGCAAATGAAGCTCCCAAAGCAAGGCACAAACGGCTATTTCCTACTGCATATCGGGCTATGTTTTGTTGCCAGTCGGTAAGCTCTCCGTTTGGCTGATATGCCTTTGCTTGGCTGGTGTCGCCGTTGTAGATAATGGCGGGGTCTTTGTCGGTCGCTGTGATGGTTTCCCCACTGGGCATAATGTAGCTGTCTTCGTGCCAGCCTGCGCGGTCGGTAATGGTAAAGGCCGCCGGGCTTCCCTCTTTCTGCAAATAGTCTGCTAGTCTTTCCCTTTTTGCCCGCCCGCTCATGATGACTAGGCCGAAATTCTGCAAACGCTGCCAGCCTTGGACTGTGCCGATTTCTGCTTGTGGTATGGCGGCGGTCTTTTGTTGGCGTGTGATTTTGTCTTTAAACTTGATAATCCGATAATACGCGCCGTCATTGTCTTGCCCTGTGCCAATGATGTCGATAGGGTCGGAAAGCAATAGCGGCTCTGCTTCGATAATATCGCCGTCTTTATCGGTTCTAACGTTTACCCACCATACGCCCCGATTGTCGATTTCAAAGTGAGGGCGCGGGCGGAATGGCTCGATATTCTCAAGGTTGTAGTCGTTGGGGCTTTCCTGCTTCGCTGTTTCGGTATTTTTCATGCTGTCTGTCCTCCGAAATGATTGTCTGATTGCTTTTTCTCGTTCAGTTCGTCCAGTGCGTCATAGCCCGGCGTTTTGCTTTGCCATATGCTCGCCTTGATTCCCTGCTTAATGGCTCGCATTGCCAAGTCATAAGCAGCTCTGTAACCAACGGGGCGGGGCGTGTCGTTATCGGCAATAATCGCAATTTCTTTTATACCGTTCAAAAACTGAAAATTTGCCATGCTGTTTGCGCTCAAGGCCGCGTATAAGCCCCAATCGTAAGCCTTGTACAATTCACGGGCGGCAAGGGCGGTTTCTATTCCCTCTGCAATGACAAGACGGCCATTTTCAGGAATCGGGAACAAGTGGACGGCTTGCCCTGAAATGCTGCCTTGCTTACGGTTTCGCATTTTCTTGGCCGGTAATGCTTCGCCTGTTACAGGGTCTTTGATTGCCAGTTTCTGATAGCGCGGGGCGTGTAGTCCGTCCTCCCCGCATGGCTTGTCATAGCTAGGCTGTAAATAGGTTAGGTGTAAGCCTTGTAGCTCTTCGTCCATATCGCGGATAGCGCAAACCATACAGGGGAAACGGCCAAGCAAAAGCGGCTTATCTTCGACTGTTGTCCAATAGTCTTTTTCAGGTAGGAAACGGACGTTTTCGGGTAAATGCGCCATCTCCAAACCGCGTGATCTCAAATACTGGATAACAGGGGAATCGGGGCGGATAGGTTCTGTGCTTCTCCACAATGCGGCCAGTTTCTCGATTTGGTCTTTTTCGGGGCGTGGCTGCGCTTGTGGGCGTTTGGGCGGTATCGGCAAAGGGTTTGCATTGTCCATGTCTAAAATGCCAGCAACCTGCTTTAAGGCCGTCTGAAAATCACACCCGAAAAAGTGCATTACCAAGCCGAAACCATCACCCGCGCCGTTGTTGTAATGGTTGCAAATGAATGTGCCGTTTCCGTCCTTGTCGTCATATCTGAAACGGTCTTTCCCTCCACACGCGGGGCAGGGCTGGTGTTTGTTTTTCAGGTATCGCTGGTCTATGCCTAATGCCGCGTGTATTTCCGGCCAGCGGTATTGCGCGGCTGCTCTGATTTCTTTGCATGTCGGTTTCATTTTCCTACCTCCTCGAATCTGTCCATAGATTCGCGGGCTATGGCTGATACGGTATGAATCGCCTCTTTTTGGCTTGCTCCGTCATTCACAATCAGCAAGATAGTGCTTACAACGTCCGCCGCTGCGATTGCCTTTTCTTTGCTGTTTAGTTGGTTTGCCAGTTTCTCCGTGATGGTTTTCATTGCTCTGCCTCCTCTGATACTGGCTCTAAAACAATTCCTGCTGTTGGGTCGGTTTCCCATATTGCGGGCGTTTCTTGCTCTAGTTGCTCCGTGTCAGCGTGGGCGGGCTGGTTACAGGCTCGGACTACCAAAGCCAAAAGCAACACCCAAAACACCAGCAAGGCGCGGTTAAGATACCGGCGGAAACGGTCGGATTTATTGGTCTGTTTCATGGTTTTATCCTTTGCTCTGCCTCCAGTGTTTCAAAACATGAACCTAATAAAATCAATTAGTTATGAAAACACTAGGGCGAAGTTTGCCCTATGCCGTCTGAAATAGGCGGCATAAAGGCGGGTAAATTTCAGGGAATAGGTGGGCTTAATCTGCTTTGGTTACGCTGTAAACAGCCCATTCTTTCAGGTCGTCTGAAAGCTCCAGCAGGGCGGAAACCTGATTTACAGATTCCGTAAAGCTGTAACCAAACACCAGCGCCAGCAGGTCAAAACCGCTGCCGCCTTTGGGGGTGCATTGGTTACAGATGTAGCCGCCGCCGTCTGAATCGTCAGGGCGCGGGATGGGGTCGGTTTTGAATATATCCCTCAAGCTCGGATGACAAATCGAAAGATTCCAAGTTTTCCGCATGGGGGACTAGGGTTTGAATGACTGTGGCAAGGCGTGCCGTGCTTCTGATCGCACTTATGGGGGTGTTGTGGACGGGATGGGCGGCCATGTTGTCGCAAATGGTGTCGATAATTGCGCCCGTATTGGCGATAAATTCGCCGCCGTAGTACAGCGCGTCCATAATGCGGTTTGCCAGCTCTAAGGGGATGGTTACCGTTTGGGCTTGATTTTGAATGGTTTGGATTTGGGTAGAAGTGCAAGATTGCATTTGAAATGCTCCTAGTTAAATTGAGATTTGAGAAATGCCCGAAATAAGGGGGCGGTGCTCTCTCCTGTAACTAGTCAGGCGTGGACGTTGCCGTTACCACACACCGCCATAAACTTTGATATGCCGTCCAAAGCCTGTGAATAGGCTTCAAACGCCATAAGAGAAAATGGCGATAAAAAATCAGCGTTTACCCTGCTGATTTGGGCTAGTTAATTTAAGAGAGAAACTTAATTCTGCTTCTCAAAGCTCAATCTGTCAAATGGTTTTTTACGGGGTTAGATGGCGTTATGCTTACTCTTTCCCGACACCAGCAAAGAAAACCGCCCGCGTTTCACGGTCGCCCCGAATTGGTTTTGCACTTCTTCCATCACGGTTATGATTTCATGCCCCGCTCTGCGAAGTTCCATAATGCGTGAGTTATAGCCAAGTATGCCCATCTGTGCCAGCTCCCATGATGTAACGCTCCCTTTTCTCAATCGGGCTAAAATGCGCTCTCTTTGGCTTGGCGTTTTGGGCTTGTTATTGATACAATCAAGTTTCATAATCTACTCTTCTTTCTACCGTCTGAATGTCCGTTCAGGCGGTCTTATTTTTTAAAAATCAGGTCTTGAGTTACAATCGCGCGCGCGGGCGCGTACTGTTACGAAAACTCCTGTTCTCCTTTCATTAGCTTGCCTGTTCTGTAAGCCATTTCTTCACTTCTCCTGCTACATAAAAGCGGCTGCGCGTGCCTGTGATTTGGCGTGATTGCGGGAATTGTCCTGCTGCCTCCAGTCGTCTGATTTGGCTGCTACTCAAGCGAGTGATTCCGCGCCGTCCTTTTGCTTGGCTTGTCTCAAGTTCTGCAATAGTTAATTGCGCGGTATCAGGTAAGCAGTCGATATTGATAATGTGCATTTATTGCCTCCGGTTGGTTAATCACGCCTGCGTGTTGCTGGCGTTTCGATAGGCATAAATATAGCCGCCTCAATGGGCGGCTTTCGAGAGAGAAAAAAATGAGAAAAAACTCTCTTTTAATTTCAAAATTTACTTAGGTTATTTTTGTTTCTTTTTCATATGTAATTGATACATATCTATAAAATCATCTTCAAATTCTATTACCTCATTTATTTCTTTGCATTTAATATCATATCTATGCATGAAAGGGTTTGCCACTGCTTCCAATAATAGGATAGCTTTTGGTAATACGCTGTCTTTGATTGTGGACTTATCGGGAAACCATTCTTCCCCTGTTTTTGGGTTGATAACGGTTTCTGTACCATCGCCAAAGAGTAAGAATAACAGTTCTTCATGCGTGAAGTGTTGGCCGGTGTATACCTCCCAAATCAGCAAATCTAGGCATGGCAATACTCTGAAACGGTTTAGGCTTTCTATTTCTGAATCACTAAATGTTCTTGTCATGTCGTATTTTTTGCTTATATGGATATGGCCGCCGTAAAGTTGAAATGCTCTGTATTGCCTTAAGAAATACTCAAACATTTCTTTCAGCTCATCATCGGTATGTTCTTGGAAATTAATCAGCACCGGCGTGAAACAATTATATGCCCCTGCTTTTTTTTCATATCTGAATTGGCCTAGTTTGGGTAATTGAATCCCTACGGTAGAAATTTCATCAATAGGCATTTTTTCCCCGTCAGAATCGACAATATCAGCCCCGTGTTTTGCCAGCAATCCATTAAAGCAAGAGAAAAAGGAAGAATCGGGGAATGTTTTCTCATCGGGGAATGTTTTCTCTAAGTCTTCAAATGGTATTTTGTACATATCATCAGAAATTAGATTCTTGCCTAATGGAATCCCTCTAGAATCTCTTGGAATATCAGTATTACCCAAAAACAATGATTGCCAAGAGTTTATACAATCATTGCAGATGTCATAACCTAAATCTGGATTACGGTCATATTTTAAATTCTCATTGTAGTGGTAAATTTTATGTTCAAAAGCGATTGCCCAATCTTCCCGCCCCCATTGGTAGGTCTCTTCATACTTGGAAATATCAAACCATTTAGGACAATAATCATGAGTATTCATTTTTAGCTTTGTTTCCGGTATCAGGCAATCGCCTCAATTCCCTTGTTCTTGACGATAGTAAGCAGCTTCAAAGCCGCGCCGCTCGGCTTTTTAATACCCCGCTCCCATTCGGAAACTTGGTTTTTACCAATGTTCAGATACATGGCAAAAGCGGCTTGTGATAATGCTTCGCGCTCTCTGATTGCCTTGATGTCTTCGCCGCTCAATGGTTTGATTTCGGTCAGGCATGATTTGTCAAAATCGCGCATGGTTTTTTTGTCGATAATGCCAATGTCGTGCAATCCCTGCATGGTTTCATGTATTGCTGCAAAAATCTCGCTTTTGTATTTCATGGCTGTATCTCCGTGAAAGTGCCGTTTGATTTGGCTTGTTCTATGTCGGTTTCCGTCATTGCCAAGATGATGGCGGCGGCTTTCTTTAATTCTGCAAGTTCTTTGTCCGTGATGTTTTCGCGGTCGTTCTTGGCAAAGGCAGTCATGAAAAACGCCCGTTCCCCACGTCTGAAAAATATCAGACTACGATAACCGCCGCTTCTGCCTTGTCCTTGCCTTGCTATGCGTTGCTTGATAACGCCGCCGCCTAAATCTGCGTCTATCACTCCTTTATCTGCCCGCTCTACCGCTTCTATCAGCTCGGAATCGCTGATTTTGTGCTTCTTGGCAAATTTCGTTATCCACTGGTTTCTAAATATCCGCATGGTTTTCTTTCGTAATGCTTAAGATGATAGTTTATTCTGCCGTTTCCTGCAATATGCCTGAATGTGCTTTCAATTCATCAAGATAATCAGCCCATTTTTGAACCATATCGGCGCGCTGTTCTAAATATTCCGCATGGTTATAGGCTGCCCTTGTCGTGTTGGGGTCTTTGTGGGCTAGTTGTCGCTCTACCCAATCGGCGTTATAGCCCATCTCATTCAATATCGTGCTGGCTGTATGCCTAAAGCCGTGCTGTGTGGTTTCTTCCAAGAATCCCAGACGGTCTAATGCTTTTCGTATTGCTCCCTCGCTCAAGGGCTGTTTTTTGCTGGTGTTACAAAATACATATTCATAATGCCCGGTTACTGGTTTCAAGCCGTCCAGTATTGCTAAGGCTTGGCGGCTCAAGGGGACAATATGGTCTATCTTGTTCTTCATGTTTACGCCGTCTTTATAGTATTGCTGCTCCTCCCAATCAATTTCACACCAGCGCAATAAACGTAATTCGGAAGGGCGGGCAAATACATAAGGGGAAAGCTGTAATAGGGCGCGTGTTTGCGGAAAGCCAGCGTAACCGTCAAAAGCTCGTAACATCTCGCCTATCCTTTGCGGGTCTTTAATGAAGCGGTAATGTTTCTGTTCCACCTTTGCCAGCTCTCCCCGCAATTCGGCGGCGGGATTGAATAGGCTCAAGCGAAGTTTCACGGCATATTTGAAAACTTGGTTTACTACGTCATAAATTTTTTGTGCCGTGTCATATTTCCCCGCCGATTCCAGCCTCTGTAACAGTCCTAAAACCTCAAGCGGCATGATTTCGTCTATTTTGCGTGTTGCAAGGTCAGGGAAAATATGAAGCTCAAGGCTGCGGATAACTCTTTGTGCATGGTCGGGCTTCCATTTATTCGGCTTTGCTACTTGGTCGCTGTGCCATTTGCGCGCGATAGCCTCAAATGTTTTTTTAGCTGTTCTGTCTGCCTCTGTGCTTTGTCTTGCTGGTGTAGCTTAGGGTCTATCCCTTTTGCTATCAGCATGCGTAATTCTTCGCGCTTTTCTCTTGCTTCTTTTAAGCTGATTTCAGGATAGACACCCAGTCGCATTTTATCGCGTTTGTTGTCGCTTGGCCGGTAGTAACGAAAACGCCAGTATTTGCCGTTTCCCTTTGCTTGAAGATATAACCCTCCGCCGTCTGATAATTGATTCGGCGGTTGTAGTTTTTTGCATTGGCTATCTGTAAGCGGTAGCGTCTGTTTAGGCATTTTTAATCCAGTTTGGGGTAACTTTTAAAAACTCATTAAGCCATTGTTAATAATTGGTTTTATGGGTTTTTGGGGTAACTTGTTTAAAAAAATAGGGCTAATTTGCCCACTTTTCGGGCTTGTTTTTTGGGTAATTCCTGAAAAGTTACCCTAAAAGTTACCCTATAAATGATGAAAACTCAAGCATACGCCAGCATATTTGAGGCAATAAAAAAGCCTTGAAACCGTTATGGCTCAAGGCTTTATGCGTATTACAGGATACTGCTGAAAATTGGGTATGGTGGAGGCGGGGGGAATCGAACCCCCGTCCGAAAGTCCTCTACAGAGCGTTCTACATACTTAGTTGTGTCTATTTAGAATCTCGTCCCCATCATGCCGACCAACAGGCCTTCAGGGAACCAGTTACCTTAAATCTCGTTTCCTGCCAAGTAACCCGACAGAAAACCAGTCAATGTAGAATGACGTTGCGGTAGCTTGCGCTACACAGCCCATTGACCAACTGCTGCAACGGCAGGCCTTAAGCGGCCAGTGCGTAAGTTTCGTCGTTTGCGACTATTTTGATTCAGTGTTTAACGGGAAATCTGAGACCCCGGTATGCCCGCATCTGCTTTGCAACCCCCGTCGAAACCAAGATCGCCCCCAGATAGGGAAAGTCGATTATACGCATGTCGGCGGGCTTTGCCAAGTTGCTGTTTGATTAAAAAGGCCGTCTGAACAGCGGTTTGCTTTTTCAGACGGCCTCTTTGTTTAGGTTTATTGACGGTAGTTTTGCAGGAAGCGTTCGAGTTTGCCCATGGCCTCTTCAATTTGATGAACGGGCGGCAAGGTAACGATACGGAAGTGGTCGGGGCGTATCCAGTTGAAGCCTGTGCCTTGGACGAACAGGACTTTTTCACGTACGAGTAAGTCGTAGATGAATTTCATGTCGTCGTGGATGCTGTACATTTCGGTATCGATTTTAGGGAACATATACAATGCGCCCATGGGTTTGACGCAGGATATGCCGGGAATCTGGTTGACCAGTTCCCATGCTTTGTTGCGTTGCTCGAGCAGGCGGCCGCCTGGGAGGAGGAATTCGTTGATGCTTTGGTATCCGCCCAAGGCCGTCTGAATGGCGTGTTGCATGGGTGTGGTGGCACAAAGGCGCATAGACGAGAGCATGTCCAAGCCTTCGATATAGCCTTTTGCATGATGTTTCGGACCGTTGAGTATCATCCAGCCTTGACGGAAACCGGCAACGCGGTAGGCTTTCGAGAGGCCGTTGAATGTCACGGTCAGGAGGTCGGGGGCGAGCGCGGCGATATGGTGGTGTACTGCGTCGTCGTAGAGGATTTTGTCGTAAATTTCGTCGGCAAAAATAATCAGGCCGTGTTTGCGCGCTAATTCGGCGATTTCGAGCAGGATTTCTTTGCTGTACACCGCGCCTGTCGGGTTGTTGGGGTTGATGACGACGATGGCTTTGGTTTTAGGCGTAATTTTGGCTTCTATGTCGGCCAGGTTGGGAAACCAGTTGTTTTCTTCGTCGCATAGATAATGGCGGACGGTGCCGCCTGCCAGTGTCGCGGCGGCGGTCCACAAAGGATAGTCCGGTGCGGGAATCAGGATTTCGTCGCCGTCGTTGAGCAGCGCCTGCATGGACATGGTAATCAATTCGGAGACGCCGTTGCCGATGTAAACGTCGTTGACTGTAACGTCGAGCAGTCCTTTGGTTTGGTAGTAGTGGACGATGGCTTTGCGTGCGGAGTAAAGGCCTTTGGAGTCGCAGTAGCCTTGCGAAGTCGGCAGGTTGCGGATGACGTCAACCAAGATTTCGTCAGGCGCTTCAAAGCCGAACGGAGCCGGATTGCCGATATTGAGCTTGAGGATTTTGTTGCCTTCTTCTTCCAGTTGCAGGGCTTTTTTGTGAACCGGGCCGCGGATGTCGTAGCAAACGTGGTCCAGTTTGGATGATTTGGGAAATTTCTCCATGATGTGTGTTCCGTAAAATTGTTAACAATGGGATAAATGTACTCTTTTTGCGGGTAAATTAAAAGGGTTTCAGACGGCCAAGGCTTACTTATTGCGCGCTTCGGCACGGCGAACCGTCACGCTTTTACCGCCTATGCCCCAGTTGTCCATATCGATTTCGTCGATGACGACGACGGTTGTCTCAGGGTTTTTGTTGAGAACGCGTGAGAGTAATTCGGTGACGCCGCGGATCAATTCGGCTTTTTGCTCCGCGCTCGGGGCTTCGTTGCCGCCGGTTACTTTGATGTTGACGTAGGGCATGGCTTCCTCCTTTGAAAATAACGTTTATATGTTATCTTATTTTTATCAGGCCGTCTGAAATTTAATTGCAGGATTTTTCATTGCTCATGCCTGCTTTTACAAAGAATTAAGTTTTTTGGAATAGATTGTTTTTACAATGCGGTTTTATTTTGGATGGATATTGTCATGAACCGTTTTTTTCAGACTTTGATTGTGGCCGCGCCGATGGTAATTGCCGCGCCTTATGTGGCGGCGGAAACGCATCCGGCACAAAAGCAGATGCAGCAGAACATTGATGCCGTGTTGAAAATTGCACGCAATACGTCTTTGACAGAGGCGCAACGCGTGAAACAGGTTGAGCAGTATGCCAACCGTTATTTGGATTATGAGCGTATTTCGGCTTTGGCGGTCGGTGCGCCATGGCGTGAATTTTCTGCCAAGCAGAAAACCGATTTTATCCGTGCATTCAAAGATATGGTCATTGCGATGTACTCGCATTCCGCGTTAATTGGCGCGGCGGATGCAAATGTGCGCCTGTTGCCGAAGATGACGGCAAACGGCAATAAGTTTGACGTTTTCTCGGAAATTCAAACCAAAAAAGGTACGAAGTATGAGGTGGCTTACCAACTTTACCAAAGCGGCGGTGTGTATAAGATTTACAACATCCGCGTGGACGGTACCAGCTTGGTAACGGTATACCGCAATCAATTTGGCGAGCTGATTAAGAGCAAAGGCATTGACGGTACGATTGCCACTGTCGAAGCCAAGGGCTTGAAGAAACAATAAGGCAGATTGATAAAAGGCCGTCTGAAACTTGTTTCAGACGGCCTTTTTGTATTACGGGCTGATTAGGCGCGTTTGCGGAATTCGCCGGTACGGGTATCGATTTCGATTTTGTCGCCGTTTTCGATGTAAGACATCACTTGGATTTCAGTGCCGCCGACCAGACGTGCGGTTTTCATCACTTTGCCGGAAGTATCGCCTTTAACGGCAGGCTCGGTGTATTCAACTTCGCGAACGATGATGGTAGGCAATTCTACGGAGATTGGGTTGCCTTCGTAGAAAGTGACTTCGCATTGGTCTTCCATGCCGTCAACGATGAATTTCAACGCGTCGCCGATGTTGTCGGCTTCGATTTCGTATTGGTTGAATTCTTCGTCCATGAAGACGTACATTGGGTCGGCAAAGTAGCTGTAAGTACAGTTTTTGCGGGACAGGATCACGACGTCGAATTTGTCGTCGGCTTTGTAAATGGTTTCAGTAGCGGCACCGGTCAGCAGGTTTTTCAGTTTCATGCTGACTTTGGCGGAAGAGCGGCCGCCTTTGATGTATTCGGTTTTTTGAACGACCATAGGATCGTTGCCGACCATGAATACGTTGCCGGCGCGCAGTTCTTGTGCTGTTTTCATTGTGGTTTTCCAATCAAATCGGTTGTAATAAAACGCGCTATTTTAGCGTATTTTTTTGTGCTTTGAAATAAAGGCGGCAAGTTTTTCGACGGCACTTTTTTGGGCAAAAAGTCCGTCCCGCCATTTTGCCGCGCTTTGCCGCCATTCGTTTTGGTGTGCCGTCAGGGTTTGCCATGCTTGCAGGCGCTGGCTGTCGCTGAGTGCTTCGCCGTTGTTGAGTTCGTTGGAAAGGCGGCGGTGTGCCGTGGCGACAACATCCGGGTAAACTTGATGCGCTTTGTCCCAAAAAGCGTGCAGCTTGTCGAGATGGATATTTTCTTCTTGCGGATAGATGTGCCAAAAGAAAGGTTTTCCGGCGAGCTGGGCGCGAACAAAGCTGTCTTCGCCGCGTATGACGGCGCCGTCGGCAAGGTTGAGCAGTTTGTCGAAATCTTGTTGGGCAACGAAAGGGATTTTGATCAGGGTAACGTGTCCGCTCTGATATACATCGCCGTCTTCAAGCATGGTGTTTTGCGGCACTAGGCCGCTGTTTTTCAGGCTGGCGATGATTTGTGTACCTGCAAGCAGCAAGGTAATGGGTTGGCCGGCCTGTTGCCACATGGTCAGCCATTTTGCCCAAATATCGCTTTGATAGCCGAAAAGCAGCCATTCGAGCGTGTTTTTTGCGGGAAGTTTGAGTTGTCGGCGTAAGGTTTCCGTATCAAAGCGGGCAAATTCGGCGTAATTGCGTTCGCGCAGCAGGCCGCCGCTTTTTTCGCTGAAACCCATAAACCAAAAGTATTTCTGTATGCCGCCGGCTTGGGGCGAGGGCATTAAGTGCAGCCTCTCGTTGCTGTCTTCCGCGCTGAGGTATTCCCAGTTGAGCCAAAGCGGTCGGTGTCGGCGGATGATGGATTGAACGTTGTCGGGCAGTTCGCAGGCGAAGGTTTCGATGACAATGTCGGGGGTAGGGGCTGTATCGGTATCTTCGGCATGGTCGGCTTGCCAAGCGTGAATGCCGATGCCTTGATGAATATTGGGAATCGAGGCCAAATCAGGACAAAGTGCTTGAAGGGACGGGAAATCGTCTGTCCACAAATGCACTTGACAGCCGAGTTCGCGTTGCAAAATACGCGCCAGCCGCCATGAAACGCCGATGTCACCGAAGTTGTCGATGACGTTGCAGAAAATCCAGCAGGTATAAGGTAGGGGAGTGTTCATGGGAAAATATGCCCAAGGCCGTCTGAAAACATCAGAATGCGCCGAAATAGTGGAACAAATAAACAATCAGCAAAACAATCGGGATAAACATCCATATGCTTTGCCGTTTCAATTCGGGCTCTTGTTTGAGGTGGTGTTTGATGACGTCAAAGAGGACGAATTTGAATAGGAACGTGGCTTCGCAGGCAAGGATGATGCCGTTGATGAGGTGTTGCGTTTTGTCTTCGGGCGGGTTGAGGGCAAACCACAAAAGGGTGGCAAGCGGAATCAGGCAGACGGCGAGCCAGCGCAAAAGAATGGGTTTGGACATGGTGTGTGTGCAAGAAATAAAAGAAGCATTATACCCTGTCGTCTTTCAGACAAGTGCAAATCAGGCTATCATTCGGTTTATTTGAAGCGAACATTTATCCCTATGCAAACCCAAGCCATCATCCGCCATATCGTTCAATGGCTCAAAGATTACGCCGAGCAGGCGCGTGCCAAAGGTTTTGTCGTCGGCGTATCCGGCGGCATCGATTCTGCCGTGGTTTCCACACTTGCCGCGCAAACCGGTTTGTCGGTTTTGTTGTTGGAAATGCCGATTCGTCAGAAATCCGACCAAGTCAACCGCGCACAAGGACACATGGGCCGTCTGAAACAGCGTTATCCTAACGTAAAAGCGCAAAGCGTTGATTTGACTCCGGCGTTCGATACGTTTGCCGATACCGTTGACGTCAGCGAAACCGAATTTCCCAACAAACAGCTGGCACTGGCCAATGCACGCAGCCGCCTTCGCATGACGACGCTTTATTATTACGGCCAGCTGCATGGTTTGCTGGTGGCGGGGACGGGCAACAAAATTGAAGATTTCGGCGTCGGTTTCTTCACCAAATACGGCGACGGCGGCGTGGACATCAGCCCGATTGCCGATTTGACCAAAACTCAAGTGTACGCGCTGGCAGCCGAGTTGGACGTATCGGAAGACATTCAAAAAGCCGTACCGACAGACGGCCTTTGGGATACCGAGCGTACCGATGAAGAGCAAATGGGCGCGTCTTATCCCGAACTGGAATGGGCGATGAGCGTGTACGAAAGCCACAAGCCTGAAGATTTTGAAGGCAGGCAGCGCGAAGTTTTGGCAATCTATACCCGATTGCACAAAGCCATGCAGCACAAAGTCAATCCGATTCCGGTTTGCAAGATTCCGGAAGAGTTGTTTTAAATTTGAACATCAAAAGGCCGTCTGAAAACGCTGGATTAAGGTTTTCAGACGGCCTTTTATATTTTATTTCAATAAGAATTGGGAATATGCTTGAAAAACAGCATTATCAGATACCAAAACAGCGTAGCCGCCGCCGCCCCCAGCAATACCCACGCGCTGATTTTGGCGATTTCCCGAATGGTGCGCTTTTGTTGGCGGCTGAACAGACGGTTCACAATCAATGCCGCGATGGCGCAAAAGAAAAAAAATCGCAAAAGCCTGCCTATCATTCCACATCCTCCCAAAAATATTGCCTCTAATTAGGGCAGGCCGTCTGAAGCCTCATGCACAAAACAAAAACGAAACGTTATAATACCCCTTTTGCCGCATCACTTGGAAATTACAAATGACAACAAATGCCTCAGTGGGCATTGTAACGCCCCGGAAAATTCCGTTTGACACACCGCTTGCTCTGGAAAACGGCAAAACCTTACCTCGTTTCGACCTGATGATTGAAACCTACGGCACGCTCAATGCCGACAAAAGCAATGCCGTCCTTATCTGCCACGCCTTATCAGGCAATCATCATGTTGCCGGCAAGCACAGTGCGGAGGATAAATACGCCGGTTGGTGGGACAATATGGTCGGCCCCGGCAAACCTATCGATACCGAACGCTTTTTTGTGGTCGGTTTGAACAACTTGGGCGGCTGCGACGGCAGCACCGGCCCTTTGTCCGAGAATCCTGAAACCGGCCGCGAATATGGTGCGGATTTTCCGGTTGTAACCGTCAAAGACTGGGTGAAGTCCCAAGCCATGCTTGCCGATTATCTCGGCATTCAAAAATGGGCGGCCGTTGTCGGCGGCAGCTTGGGCGGCATGCAGGCATTGCAATGGACGATTTCTTTGCCCGAACGCGTTGCCCACGCGCTCGTTATCGCTTCTGCGCCCAAACTTTCCACCCAAAACATCGCGTTTAACGATGTTGCCCGTCAGGCGATTTTGACCGATCCCGATTTCCACGAAGGTAATTACCGCAGCCATCATACCGTTCCTTCACGCGGTTTGCGTATCGCGCGCATGATGGGGCACATTACCTATCTTGCCGAAGACGGTTTGGGTAAAAAATTCGGCCGCATTTTAAAATCAGACGGCTATCAGTACGGCTACGGCGTTGAATTTGAAGTGGAATCTTATCTGCGCTATCAAGGCGACAAGTTTGTCGGCCGTTTTGATGCCAACACTTATCTGCTGATGACCAAGGCACTCGACTACTTCGACCCGGCCGCCGATTATGGCCACAACCTCACGCGAGCCGTGGAGAATGTGCAGGCCAAATTTTTTGTCGCGAGCTTTAGCACCGACTGGCGCTTCTCGCCGCAACGTTCGCATGAATTGGTCAAGGCATTAATCGCTGCGCAAAAATCCGTGCAGTACATCGAAGTCAAATCCAATCACGGCCACGATGCCTTCTTGATGGAAGACGAAGCCTATATCCGCGCGGTTACCGCTTACATGAACAACGTTTACAAGGACTGCCAACAATGAATCTGCGCGACGATTTGCAACTCATTTACGATTGGATACCCGAAGGCAGCCGCGTACTCGATTTAGGTTGCGGCGACGGCGAGCTACTGGCCGCGTTGGTAGCGCATAAAAACTGTGCCGGTTATGGCATTGAAATCGATACCGACAGCGTGATTGCCGCCATGACCCGCGGTGTAAACGTCATTCAGGCCGACTTGGAAGAGGGTTTGGCGGCATTTGGCGATCAAAGTTTTGATGTGATTGTCTTGAGCCAAACCATTCAAGCCATGCAGAACACGGAAAAAATCCTGCGCTGCCTGATGCGCGTGGCCAAACAGGCCATCGTCAGCTTCCCTAACTTCGGCTACTGGCGCAACCGCTTTCAAATCGCCGTCGGTGGCCATATGCCGGTTTCCGAGCGGATGCCGTATCATTGGTACGATACGCCCAATATCCATTGGTGTACCCTCAAAGATTTTGATTTACTGTGTGCCAAAAACAAAATCCGTGTGCTTGAGCGTGCGGTCATGACGGGCAACCGACAGGTCAAACATCTGCCGAATTTATTGGGCAGCCTGGCGTTTTACCGCGTGGGTTGATACGGCAATCAATAAAGGCCGTCTGAACAGGTCATCACGAAAGCATGGCTTTTGCAAATATCTGTTCAGACGGCCTTTTATTGTTCCAGCCGGTTTAAGCCTGTTTCAATTTTTCCAACAAGGCCAAACTGCCGGCATCGACCAGACGGTAGGTTTCGTCAAAGTCGCCTGTGTACCACGGATCAGGAACATGGTTGTAGCCTGAGTCGGGGATAAGGTCGGTCAGTTTGAAGATTTTGCCGGGGTGAAAACCGAGCTGTTTTTCAGTTTCTCTGAGGTTGTTGTCGTCCATCACGATGATGTAGTCGAAATGCTCGGCATCGCTGGGTTTGATTTTGCTGCTGGTAAAGCCTGACGGGTCGATGCCGTGTTGCTTGAGTGCGCGGCGCGTGCCTTCGTGCATGTCTTCTCCGTCGTGCCAACCTGATGTGCCTACGCTGGCAGTAATGACAGCATTGCCCATGCCTGCTTCGCGGGCGCGATGGCGCAGGACGTATTCGGCCATGGGGGAGCGGCAGATGTTGCCGAGGCAGACGAAAAGGATTTTGTGGGTTTTCATGTTTGTGAAAATGAGCGGTAAGGTTTGAAAATCAATGCAACACGCTAAACCGTTTTCAGACGGCCTTGGCGTGTTGCATTTTCAATTTAGTTTACATTGCTGAAGAAAGGATTATGGCCTTCTAGTTTCAACGCTTGGGCATAAGTAGGGATGTTCTCGTTTTCGCCCAATGGGTCGTGCAGCAGGTAGAGGTGCTCGATTCGGCATTCGGCCATCAGGTCGAGGAAGTTTTGCTGAACGATAGCGATATTGTCGGTTGATGCCAGCTCCCAAGTGAAGGTCTGCGGAACGATTTCAAACGCGCTGTCGGTCGCGTTGAAGCTGAACTGGAGTTTGCCGTCCGCTTTTGCAGCGGCAACAACGCCGACGCGCGGGCTTTGCATACGGATGGCGCGGATGGCGTTGGTGGCAAAAACGTCCATGGCCATGCGTTGGCGGGTGTGGCTGCCGTCGGTAAGCGCGTCAAGCGGCGTATTGGGCGAGAGCGGGTTAGTAAAGAGGGTAACGCCGTCGAGGGCGAGATGCTCTTGCCAAACCTGCATCAATGGCAGGCCTGCCTGTTGCAGGTTGAGTCCCAAAGCCGTCTGAATGTCTTTATTGCCGTAGCCCAGCGCGTAAACAACATGGACGGATTGACCTTCGGGCAGCGTCAATGGTTTGTATTCGAATTTTTGCAGGAATGCGCCTGCCGCTTCATCGTTTTGCTTGGCTTGGAACCATTCGCCCGGGGTAACGCTGCTCAAATCGGTAGATTGGACGAGGTAGGGCAGCCATTGCGTGTTTTGCGTGAGGGCGCGCAGATTAGGGTAGTTTTGCAGGCAGGCGAAGAGGGCTTCGGTAGGCAGCGTGAGCGGCAGGGTTTGTTCTTTTTTGCAACCGGCGACCAAAACGACAGGCAGGGCAAACCATTGGGCTTCGTTATCGTTTTCTGCCTTCAGGACTTCGCCCACGCTTTGAATCAGGCTGGTGTAAGTGCCGACATCGGGGGCCATGGTCATCGCCAATGAAAGGTTGATGTAATGGTTTTGGCTGAGCATGGTGCGGATTTCGGTTTGCAGTTGGCCGGCGGAAAGCTTGCGCGATGCGGAGGAGGAGTTGTGCGCCAGCTGATAGGCATTGAGAAGAAGGTAGTTTTTGATAGGGCTCTGCGGATAAGGGCGGGTATCTGGAAGAACAAAGGTTTTCATGACGGTTTGAAGTGTTGTGTTGTAAGTGTGGCGATTATAGCAATTTAGTCAGTCGGTGTGCTTGTTAATACATGAAATTCAAATGGCGATAGAGGATACGCTTCATTTCTACACGGTGTATGTATCGGCATTTTCTAAGATGAGGGGGGTAAATGCCCGATGTGTTATAATCCATGACCAAACATAATTTAGAAAGGAACAAAATCATGCGCTTGCTTCATACTATGCTGCGTGTCGGCAATCTCGAACGCTCTTTGGATTTCTATCAAAACGTATTGAATATGCAACTGCTGCGCCGCCGCGATTATCCTGAAGGCCGTTTTACTTTGGCTTTTGTTGGTTATGGCGATGAAGCGGACCATACTGTTTTGGAACTGACCCACAACTGGGATACCGAGTCTTACGACTTGGGCGATGCTTACGGCCATATCGCGATTGAAGTCGATGATGCTTATGCGGCGTGTGAACGTGTCAAAGAGATGGGCGGCAAAGTGGTACGCGAAGCCGGTCCGATGAAACACGGCACGACTGTGATTGCGTTTGTTGAAGATCCGGACGGCTACAAAATTGAATTTATTCAAAAGAAAAGCGGTAGCGATTCAGTGCAATATTCATCTTAAGACATAAGATAATGGAAAAGGCCGTCTGAACATTCAGACGGCCTTTTGTTTGATCAGCCCAACTGTTTTTGCTTTTCGCTCAACAGGGCGTGTACTTGAAGCGCGGTAGCGTAGCGGTCTTCTCCCGCTTCAATCGGGTCGAGGAAATGCAGCTCAACCGTACTGGAAGGCTGGCTGATGACCATGCAGATGGATTGCCAGAGGCTGATGTCGCCGTAGTAGGCAGTATGCGGATTGGGGCTGCTGCCGTCCGGATTCGGATAGCGGCAGAGTGCCGGAATAATTGGTACACCTGCATCATAGGCCGTCTGAAAAAAGCTGGGTTTGAACGGCAGGATTTCACGGCCTTCGGTACTGGTTCCTTCGGGGAAAATGGTAACGGTATCGCCGTTTTTCAGCGCTTCGGTTACGCCGGCGATTTTGGCAGAATTACCTTTGATGCCGCGGTTGCGCGAGACATAAACCGTTTGCGCCTGTGTGGCGAGATAACCGACCACAGGCCATTTGGCCACATCGTCTTTAGCCACAAAACGGCCGGGGAATGCGCCGTTAACCGCCATAATGTCCAACCATGAAATATGGTTACTGATAAGCATCTGGCCGCGGCCTTCTTGCGGCGGCGTGCCGAAAGTTTGCAGTTTCATGCCGCAGGAAGCGAGCACGCGCAGCGACCATAATTGGATTGCGCGCAGTTTGCGTTTGCTGCTGTAAAAGGGAAACAGAAAAAACATTTCGGCCATGCCGTACAAAAGGCAGCCGGCAATACAGAAAAGACGGAAGATAAAACGGATTTTGGCGGTCATTGTGTGTGTTTTTATAAAGATTAGGTAGGCCGTCTGAAGTTTCAGACGGCCTTTTATTATGAATCGGTTTTAGGGGCAAAACGCTGCAAGTAGCGGTCGGAAAGGTGGTTGATGTCCATCATGATCAGCACATCCGCGCAGTTGAATGCTTCATCGACGCAAGGCTCGCCGCAGAACCACGCGCCTGCTTTGAGATAGCCTTTGATCAGGGCGGGTACAGGCGGATTTTCAGACGGCGTGATGCTGTCCCATTTGAGCGGGTTGAGCGGTTTGACACACCATTGTGCCGGAGCAAGGTATTTGTCTTTCAAAGCATGATACAGGCCGGCCGCATCGTTGCCGCCGTCACGCATTTCGATACTGCCGCAACCAATCATAAAGCGCAGGTTTTCGTCTTTCATGAATTTGACCAAACCGGTCCACAACAGCATGACCAAGCCGCCGTTGCGGTAGTCCGGGTGGGTACAGGCGCGGCCGAGTTCTACGGTTTGCGGCAGAATGTCTTTCAAAGGCTCAAGGTCGAATTCATGCTCGCTGTACCAGCCGCCGACTTTTTTTGCGGTTTCTTCTGTAATCAGGCGGTAGCAGCCGATAACTTCGCCAGTTGCATCGTCAAACGCGAGCAGGTGGTGGCAATGTTCATCATAAGGATCGACATCGCGGCCGTCATCGCTTTCGATTTCCGCCCCCAGTTCTTGGGCAAAAACCTGATAGCGCAATCTTTGGGCGGCTTCGATTTCAGCTTGGGTTTCTGCAAGGCGTACGCTCAGGCCGATTTTGGGGCCCGTTTGATTGAAACGGCTGGGGGACATGATGTTTCCTGTTTGAAGAAAATGGCTGATTATAGCGGATATACGGGCAGATTTATATTGATTTGCTTTGCGGCAGGGCAAATTATATCGGGTTGTTGGAAAAAGGCTTCAGGCCGTCTGAAACTGATGGTTGTTTAGAAAGATGGCCAGGAACATTTGCCAGGATGTTTGAAATTTATGACACAAATCAAAATATTTATCCAAACTATTTAATATAAGAATAAAAATATATACAATATAACTAGTTCAAAAGTATTAATTTGATTGAACGAGATATTTTTAATATTTAAAAAATGGAGAATATAAAGATGAAACTGAATGTATCGCTCAGTCCTTTGTGTTTGGCTTTAGCGCTTTTTTTCGGTACTGCGTATGCGGACGGAGGTATTGTTGCTGGAACCATGCACAAGACGGGTTCTTTGGCTGTCGGTAAGGAATCCGTATCGGGCGAAAATGCCGCTGCAGTTGGCGACAAGGCTAAAGCAAATGGCTATAAGGCGATGGCTTTGGGTTATGATTCTGCCGCTTCCGGTTTGAGCGCAACTGCTTTGGGTGGCGAATCCAAAGCGGAGGCATTGCGGTCGGTGGCGGTTGGCTTTCGGGCCCATGCCAAGGGAACAAATGATGTAGCAGTCGGTGGCGCAGCGGCTGCTTCTGGCGGTCAATCCGTTGCAGTCGGTCTGCTGTCCAAGGCTTCGGCTTTGCGTGCCGTTGCGGTAGGTAATGGCGCTCAGGCAAGTAATATTGATGCAGTAGCTATCGGCAGAGATAGTGAGGCGGATGCGCTCAGCGCGACGGCCTTAGGTGATCGAGCTAAAGCACGTGGAACTCAATCACTTGCGCTGGCATCGGCTGCTGAAGCAGAAGGTTATCAAGCAGTGGCGGTTGGTACGCGTGCGGTATCGAATGCCGTAAACAGTGTAGCTTTGGGTGTCGAGTCTTCCGCTACAGCCTTGAACGGTCTGGCTGTCGGCACCAGCTCCAGTGTGCGTAAAGAAGGTGGTACGGCAGTCGGCGGCGGTGCATCGGCTTTGGAAGAGAAATCTTTGGCACTCGGTTTCCAAGCCAAAGGTAAAGCCGAGAAAGGGGTGGCTCTGGGTGCGCAAAGCATCGCAGATTTGGCTGCAGGTCAGGCAGGCTATGATTTTGCGACACAGTCGGCAAGTCAATCTGAAGACAAGACATGGAAATCGACATTGGGCGCGGTTTCAGTTGGCAATGAAAAGGACAGCCGTCAAATTACCCATGTGGCTGCCGGTACTCAGGATACGGATGCGGTAAATGTGGCTCAGGTTAAAAGGCTTGCGGAAAGATGGCAGGCCGATAGTCAGCAAAAAGAGTCGGCGGTGGCTGCTCAAATCAATCAGATACGAGCTGAAACACGCGTAGAAATGAAAAAACTGGAAGACCGTGCGGATGCCGGCTCTGCCGCTGCGATTGCGGTGGGTAATCTGGGACAGGCTTACCAGCCGGGACAGGGTGCGGTATCCATTGGCAGCGGCGTTTGGCGCGGAAAGGCCGGTTTTGCTGTCGGAGTATCGAAAGTATCCGCCAGCGGCAAATGGCTGGTGAAAGGTTCTGCTGTCGGCGCATCTAAGGGTGGTGCAGGCGGTGGAGCCAGCGTAACCTATCTGTGGTAGAAAATTTCAGATAGTCTTGAATGTTGAGGCCGTCTGAATTTGGCATGCGAAGCGGTAGAAGCGTAAAATCAACGTTTTTGCCGCT
Organism: Neisseria sp. P0008.S004; assembly: GCF_051962755.1. Taxonomy (NCBI): domain Bacteria; kingdom Pseudomonadati; phylum Pseudomonadota; class Betaproteobacteria; order Neisseriales; family Neisseriaceae; genus Neisseria; species Neisseria sp. P0008.S004. The sequence goes on along the minus strand of NZ_JBQCUZ010000007.1, from coordinate 45,517 downwards.
TTTTTATCATGGAAACCTCTTTCCTGCTTGCCGGAAAAATTACCGAGCTGACGCTGATTGTTTTGATGGGCGTGGCCTTGGTAAAAGCCGGGCTGTTGAAATCGGAAAACAGCTACACGCTCTCCGTTATCGCGCTTTACCTGATCAGCCCGTCCGTCATGATTCATGCCTTTCAGATGGACAATACGCCGCAGATTATCGAAGGGCTGAAGCTTTCCGTCATGCTGGCGGTGTTTTTCCATGTGGTGTTGATTGTTTTGGGCAGGGTGTTTAAACACTTGTTCAAACTCGATGGGCTCGAACACGCGGCGACGGTGTACAGTAATTCGGGCAACTTGATTATCCCTTTGGTGATGTCGGTATTTGGTGCGGAATGGGTGATTTATACCACTGGTTTTATCTTGGTGCAGACGTTTTTGTTTTGGACGCATCTGCGCCTGTTGATTTGCGGCCGAGGCAATGTGGCTTGGAAAACCATTTTTACCAATATCAACATCTTATCCATGTTGGTCGGGCTGCTAATGTTTACCTTTCAAATCAAGCTGCCGCATATTGTCGATAATACTTTGGCGACGGTGGGCGGCATGATTGGCCCGGTTGCCATGTTGGTGGCGGGCATGCTTTTGGCTTCTCTGCCGTTACGCTCGATTATGTGGACGCCGAGGCTTTATCTCGTTGCTTTTTTAAGGCTGATTTTGATTCCGGTATTATTGCTTTTCGCCGTTAAAGCCTGCGGTTTTGCCCATCATGATGCGCATGCGGATACGGTTGTTTTAATCAGCTTTTTGGCAACGACTTCGCCTGCCGCAGCGACGGTTACCCAAATGGCGGTTGTTTACGGCAAAAATGCCCAAAAAGCCAGCGCGATTTATGGGTTGACGACCTTGCTTTGTGTGGTAACCATGCCGGTAATGATTGCGTTATATCGTTGGATTATTTAAGAAAAGGGCAGGCCGTCTGAAACTTTGACTTTATGTTTCAGATGGCCTGTTTGGTATTTTAATTTTGAAAATAACTTTTATTATCAATTAATTAAGCAATTAAAAAACTATACAAAGCCGTTTGCAGCGTGTATCCTTATGTCTAACATTCATCCAATATCAATCTTTAAAGGAACACAGCCATGACCGACTTTACCCTTTGGGAAACCGCACCTTTCAATTCCACCATTGACCATATTTTGCAGCGTTACCACAATGTCCACCGCGCCCAGTTTGAAGAGTTGGTTCCGCTGGCGCAAAAAGTGGCGCAGGTTCATGCTGATACTTTCCCTGCCGAAGTTCCTGATTTGTTGGCCTATATGCAAAACGAGCTGTTGATGCACATGATGAAAGAGGAGCGCATGTTGTTCCCGATGATTAATCAGGGCGTGGGTCGCGGCGCGGCAATGCCCATCAGCGTGATGATGCACGAGCATGAAGAACACGACCAAGCCATCGCGCGTCTGGAAGAATTGACCAATAATTTTGAACTTCCCGAAGGCGCTTGCGGCAGCTGGACCCGTTTGTATACTTTGGCCAAAGAGATGGTGGATGATTTGAAAGACCATATCCATTTGGAAAATGAGATTTTGTTCCACCGCGTTTTGGCTTCTTAAAATTTGAGCTTAATCAAGGCCGTCTGAATGTTCAGACGGCCTGTTCTTTAATCCCTTGCTAAGTTAGTGCAATAGTTCTAAAATTTTAATAAAGAAAGAAACAAAATTAGGCAGTAAAGGCACACATCCGTTCTTTTGTTTACTTGAGAAGGAGTTTATGAATGAAACATTCTAAAGTTTTACTATCGGGTATTCTGTTTGCTGCTGTGACTGCATGCGCCCAAACGACGGACGGAGACTGGAGCGCCCTGCAGGATGCGAAAACAGGCGTGCAGTCGCGGCCTTATTATGAATTTGGCAATGTACTTCAGAAGATTTCTTTTAAGAAAACCGGTAATCCGGAAAATGGTCTGAAAAAGCCTGTCTTGACAGTGTATCGTCAGGGCAAGCTGTTGGGCGAAGCATATAATTTGGAAGCATCTTATGGCAGCCCCTTGTTGCCAACCCTGTTTTTGGTAAACGGCAAGTCATTAAATATTAATGACGACAATGATAGAAAACTGTTGGCTACTGCTAAGAGAGTCGATTTTTACGATTTCGGACGTAGTCGGATCGGCCATGCAGTCTTTACCGCGCCTAACGGCATCTGTCAGGATATGAAACACGGCAAAGGCGTTTCCTACAAGCTGGTTACCAACTATGTTAATTTTCCGGATTATCCTTCGCCTGAAAATATCTTGATTATTACTGCGCAAGGCAAATATGAGCAAGACGGTTTTATATTGGATTCCACTGAGTCAAGGGTGACCAGTGCCAATAAAGAGTTTGCCAGAAAATATGGTGAAGCCCTGAAATCCAAGAATGGCCCTGAGACCAGACAGGTGAATATGGCTAATGCAGCCAGTGCAGAAAAAGGCAGACTGTTGGCTGATTATATCTGTCAGTAATCATATTAAAGGCCGTCTGAAATTCAGACGGCCTTTTTGAATCATGAATGCATCTCTTGTTCAAATGACAGCAGAATCTGTTTTACTTCATCCGCTTCTTTAACGGCGCGGATACGGTCAAACAATACCTGCGCCTGTTCAAACTCTTTTTTCATCATGCCCAGCCACTGTTTCAAGCGGGCAACCGGATATTTGTTGTTGGCTTCTTTGGCAAGGCATAAGTCGAAGAATTGGACTATCCATGAGGAGACTTCGGCAAAGTCGGTATCTTTGACTGTTTCGCCGTTTTCATATTGCTTGATTTGCCGCGCCAAGTCGGGACGGATAACTGCGCCGCGCCCGAGCATCACGCTGTCGCATCCGCTGACGGTTTTAATGTCGAGATAGTCTTGAAGGCTGAATACATCGCCGTTGGCAGTAACGGGAATACTGACTGCATCGCGGATTTTGCGCACCCATTCCCAATGTGCCGGCGGTTCGTAGCCTTCGACTTTGGTGCGCGCATGGACGGTTAATGCACATGCGCCGCCGTTTTCAATCGCGGAAGCACATTCCAATGCCAGACTTTTATCTTCATAACCGAGCCGCATCTTGGCAGTCAGCGGAATGTGTTGCGGAAGGCGTTGGCGCAGGGTGTGGACGATGTGGTAAATCAAGTCGGGCTCTTTGAGCAAGACCGCGCCGCCTTTGTGTTTGTTGACCGTCGGTGCGGGGCAGCCGAAGTTGAGGTCGATTTTGTCCGCCCCGAAACGCACGGCTTCTAAAGCATTGACGGCCATGTTTTCCGCATCGCTGCCCAAAAGTTGGACAGTACAGGGCGTGCCGGCCGGCGTGCGGTTGGCATGGGCGATTTCGGGAACATATTTAAGCCAAGTGGCGCGTGAGTGGACCGTGTGCGTAATGCGGACAAATTCGCTGACGCATTCGTCAAATCCGCCAATGCGCGTCAACAGGTCGCGCATCACATCGTCCACCAGCCCCTGCATGGGGGCAAGTATCAATCTAGTATTTTCTTTTAAATTAGTCATTTATCTGTTTTGTAATAATTTTTATAAAATTCTCTTTTGTATTTTATCTGTTTTTATCTGTTTATTTTGTGCTTTATCTGTTCTTTTGTTGTACCATACTTGCACCATTAAATATTTATTCTGCATGGTGCAAAAAATGGCTACTATAACAAAAAGGACAAACCCGTCGGGGGCTGTTGTTTACAGGGCGCAGGTGCGTGTGAAAAGGGAGGGCTATCCTCCATATTCGGAAAGCCGGACTTTTTCTAAAAAATCTCTTGCGACTGAGTGGGCAAAGCGGCGTGAATTTGAGATTGAGTCAAATCCTGACCTGCTTTTTAACGATGGCAAGCGTGAATTATGCCCTACGCTCAGGGAGGCTGCAAAGCGGTATGTGGACGAAGTTCGGACGAATTACAGTGAGACGAAGCTTGGGGTTATCAATTTTATTTTAAATTTTGATATAGCCAATAAGCGGCTGGATAGGTTAACTCGGTCTGATTACTCTGCTTTTGCCTTTGCCCGGCAGAAGGGTTGTCCTGAGCTTGGTATTAAGCCGGTGGTTGCCTCTACGATTAACGGCGATTTGCAGTATATGCGCTCGATTATTAAGCACGCGCATTTCGTTTGGGGACTTGATGTATCATGGGCTGAGCTTGATGTTGCGATGGAGGGTTTGCGCAGGGCGCGGGTCATCGGCAAGGCGCGCCGGCGTGATCGGTTGCCTGATAACGATGAGCTTTTGAAATTAACGTTATATTTCTTGAGGGCGTGGCGGCGCGTGGTTGTAAATCCGAAACGTCTGCCGATGCACTTAATTATGTGGTTTGCGATTTATACCTGCCGCCGTCTTGATGAGATTGCCCGATTACGCTGGTCTGATTTTGATGAGGCAAACCGTCTTTGGCTGGTGAGGGATTTGAAAAATCCAAGAGGGAGCAAGGGTAACGACAAGGCTTTTATGGTATCGAATGAGGCAATGGCTGTGATTAATTTGATGCGCTCTCCTGAGATTGCGCGGCAAATGAATGTGCAGAATGGCGATTTGTTGCTTGGTGGTTATAAGGGCAGGAGTGTCGGCTCTTTGTGGCAGCGTGCGTGTCGTGAGCTGAAGATTGAGGATCTACGGTTTCATGATTTGCGTCATGAGGGGGCAACAAGGTTGGCTGAAAAGGGTTTGTCGATTCCGGTGATGCAGCAGTTTACGCTTCATGGGGATTGGGAGAGTATGAGGCGATATACCAATCTTCGAGCAAGACCGCCGGTGTTGGAGATGATGGATGCCCTGCAAGAGGCTGATGAGATTGTTAGGGCGGAGCAGCCTGACCGCTCTTTTTTCGCCTGAAAAAAAGGCCGTCTGAAGATTCAGACGGCATTTGTATTCCCTACTGCATCAAACCGCCGACAGGTTGCGGATTTCGGGCAACGGATTGAGTTGAGCCTTGCTTGATTCAAACCGATTTTCGGATACGACAAGGGGCGCATTCCGCGCCCCATCACACACACGGACGGCTTGTCATCGCCTGTCGCCCATGCGCGGCTGCCCATATTTCAGGGCAGTCTTGACGGTTTATTCACAAATCAGATGCCTTTAGGGGGTTTGCTTTCCATAATGCAACCAAAATTTCCAACTCTCTAAATATTGTGTCTTTGCGTTCTTCTTCGCGTATTTTCATAACAAGAGGCGAAACTGCATTCCACAATTTTATGAAGTTGGTGTAATGCAGCCGTTTAAACAAATCCTCATCCAATACTCCCGAGTTGATTGCGCACGCATAAAACTCGTGCCGATTGATTACGGTAAGTAAATGCCCTCTCTCTTTTTCCCATTGTCCGCCCTTATTTTGATAAATTTCATACAGGTCGATCCGCACGTTGTTGTTGTCAACTGCCGTACCGCGAATATAAGGAGAAATATGATTGTCGGCTTCTACAAGTTGTGCATCTTGGTAATCATTCAAAATAACATCTAATGTCGCCTTTTGCTTTGAAGTTTTCTTATTGATGAATATTGTCCCCAGTGCAATGACGGCGGTTACTGAAACAACGGCCAGTTGCCAGAACATCAGCCATTCGGCCGTCCCCCATAGGTTAAACTGTACACTGTGCCTGAATATGTAAAATAAAGTGAATACAGATACAAACAAGGAGGTTAGGGCAATTACTGACAACCAACCTCCTTGTTTTATTTGTTTCCGCACCTTACCAGCCATTAAAACCCTCATTTTTGTATTTCATCGTATTTCCTTAATAGTTGTAACTTTGTTTGTCGGTATTCGTATATTAAGGTTATGTGCCCATTCTTTCAAGGGGTAATTTAAAAAAACCGGCATCCTTGACATCCTCTCCTGCTTAAAGGCGGGGGACTCCTGCCGTGTAAAAAAATGTCGTCTGAAAGTTCTTCAGACGGCATTTTGTTGCTCTGCTTGATTTTTAATTTCGTACTCTTGCCCATTCGTCCTTTGCCTTACTTTCGATTTGGTCTAGCCACTCAGCCAGGGCTGATACGCTTACAAACTTTGGGCTTTTTTTGTTTCCATCTGCTGATATTACCGGCCATGGCAAGCTTTGCGCATTTGCTTTCCGGCGTGCTACTTCGGGGCTGAGGTTTAAATATTCTTTTGCCACTGTTTCGAGTGGAATGTGAGTGTTTCCGTGGATTAGCATCAGCCTAGTTTCTGTTGGCATTTTTGACATTTTTCTGTCCTTGGTTGATTCTGATTTGTCTGAGTTTCTGCTTTTTTTACGGCTTGGCGCGTGTTCAACATGCGGCGATCAGGATTGCGGCAATTGTGTTTCATATTCGGCATATCCTTTCTCCAATCCACCGAATAACTGGAACTGCCATGCTGTTGCCTATTGCCCTGTATCGTGGCATGTCCGGGCATTGTTCAGATGGTTTGTTTCTCCAGGCAATTCGGGTGTAATTATCAGGGAATCCTTGGAGCCTTTCGCATTCGATGGGGGTTAGTTTGCGTACTTTGGGAAAATTGATAACGCAATTGCCGTTGCGGATTTGGTCTGAATCAACGCCGCGGCCGCCGAATCCTGTACTTAATGTCGCCCCAATATTGACAATAAGTGTTTCACTCCCTCCAGATAAAGCACCGCCCCTCCTTTTTACTGTGCCTCCAATATCAGATTTTCGGTATGTTCCAAAGCTGCCTTCAATAAAGGTGGCAAGGTCTTCCCGCGTTTCCGCGCCCGCTTCAAAATCCCCTGCTTCGCCCTGACGCTCAAAAAGTATTTCTGCGGGGTCTTCGCTTCCAGCACTTGCGACAACGAACACGCGACGGCGGCGTTGGGCCACTCCGAAATATTGCGCGTCAAGGATACGCCACGCGATGCGGCGTTTGTGTCCAAGCACATAACCTGCGTTCGTCCATCTCTTCCCTGCCGGGACGAGCGGCATATCTTCTCCGGCCAGTCTGCCCAAAAAACATCCGAAGGCGTTGTCTTTGGTGCTGAGTACGCCCGGCACGTTTTCCCAGACAAGGATGCATGGCGGCTGCCCGTTTCGGGCGCGAATAAAGTCAATTGCATCTAAAATCCTGATTAAGACAAGGGTTAAATTGCCGCGTTCGTCGTCCAAGCTGCCGCGCAACCCGGCAACGGAAAAGGCTTGGCAGGGGGTGCCGCCGACCAAAATATCGGGGGCTTCGACCGTCCCGCTGAGTATTTTGCCGACTAGTCGCGTCATGTCGCCGTAGTTGGGGACGTGCGGCCAGTGGTGGTTTAAAACGGCGCAGGGGAACGGCTCTATTTCGGCAAACCATGCGGGCTGCCAGCCCAACGGTTCCCACGCCACGGATGCGGCTTCAATGCCGCTGCACAGGCTGCCGTAGCGCATTTTCAGACGGCCTCCGCTTCCTGTACTGCGATTTGAACTGGTACACTGTTTGCCATTTTTAATTTCCTTTGCTTTTGTTGGTTCGGATGTATTCGGCTTTCTCTGCCGCTTCCTCGAATGTTTTATATTCTGCGATGGTTTTCGCTTTCCGCTTAAAATGGCCGTTTATTGACCAGTGTTTTTTGTCGTAAAAAGTTCCGACGTATTCGACAATAATCCATGTGTTTTTTGGGCTTCGTTTAACGGCAATGTTTGGGTATTGGCGGCTCATGTCTTTCTCCTTGCTAGTGCGGCCAGTGTCCGCCGTGCCAGTCGTCATTGTTTTTGGTTGTTTGCATTTTTATGTAGTAGATGATTGAGCAGGCGATTAATCCTGCTGAAAAAAAAATTAATAAAAGTGCTAAATATTTCATTGCATGGCCTCCAGTCTTTTTCTTTTGCGTTGACGGTGTGCTTCTTGGTTCAGGATTGGCTCTGATTCTTTCAGGGCGGCAATGTAATGCTGCCAGCTTGCAATTTCGAGGAGCCATTTGAAATCTGATATTGACTGCTCAATGTGTTTGATCTCGTTTCCAGTCAAAATAAATTTGTTGGTTTTCTTTTCGCGTGTAGCTATCCCTTCGAGGACGTCTGTTGTGCTATCGATTGCGATGTCGAGTAGGATAGACAGTCGCAGTTTGAATTGCATATGGTCGTCGGCATTGTCAAAATTGACTTTGGCGCGTTTCATTACTTCCAATAGGGCGACATATAAATAATGACATTCACACATCTGGAAGAAATTTTGACCTGTTGCTTTTCCGGATTTGACTAGATCAAGGAAATTTGTGTATCCGGTCAAAACGGCATTAACTGTTTCTTCCGATAATGGCCTGTTGCTTGTTGCGTGTGCTACGAGCTGTATTGGGTTAACGTGTGATTGCCGGGCGGTATCAATTAAGTACAGACGTTTTTTGCAGTATTTTTTTCGTGGGCGTTTGTTGGTTGCCATGTTTTATTTCCGTGGTGTGCCGTCTATCCATTTTGGGAATCTGATGCCTGTGATTCGTTCGACGGTAATCTGAATGATTAGTAGGGCTAAGATTATTATTGTCGGCATGGTTATTTCGGGTCTGTTGGTTCGAGAACGAGACCGCCTCCGATTAGTTCGGGATTTTTATCAAAATCGATAAAACCGCAGCCTTCCTGTGGGCATTCGATGTTGACGGTAATTGTTTCTTTGGCTGTCGCTTTGCCTGTCATGTAGCCTGCTGTTGCTATTAATATGGCAATTAAGATATAACGAATTTTCATTGTTTACCCTTTGTGTGGCCGTCTGAATATTCAGGCGGCCTTTTGTTTATAAGTTGTATGAGCTATTCAGGCTGTCAATTCGGAATTGAGCGTGTTCAAGTGCGATTTTCTCTGCCTCTTCTTTTGACATATTGAAGTCTTTAATGAGGTGGGCAACTTGATTGTCGAAAGCGGTTTTGATGTGTTTTTTGATGCGTTCAAGTTCTGTTTTGCACGCTTCCTCGGTTTCTTCGATAAAAAATCCCGTTGCTACCATGACTTGTTTTCTTGGAGTTGCCGGTTTCAGTTTCCGGAGCATTTGAGACAAGTGTTGTCTGATTGATTTTTTGGTTTCCATCTGTTGCCCTTTCGTGGGTTGTTTGTTTTGATGGGTGTATTATGCGCAAATGAATAAATTTATTCAAGCAATATTTGAATAATTTGAGGCATTTTTATTCAAATGTTTGAATATAATGTAAATTTTTTGAATAAAAAATACAAAAAAAAGACCGCATGATGTTGCGGTCTTTAGTTTAACTTTTTTAAATCAATGTGTTGTGCTATTTCTGTGTTGATTCCATTGGGTTGTATTCATTTTTTATTCGTTTTTCCACTTCGCTAAAACTGATGGTTCGGCGTTTAATCTCAATGACAACGCCACAAATAAAAGCTCCTTCCGGCAAGTCTATTAGATTCTCACCGGCAACATTGATGCCGGTTCTGCGCAGTCGGCGTTTGCCGAAAGGGTCGATTTCAAGTTTTGCAACCATCCCGATTTGTTTTTCGGGATTCAAATTGACGACAACAATGTCTTCGTGGCGCGGCGGAATTTTTGGTTCGACAATAAGTATTTCGCCTTTGCTTATTGATTCTTCAGTGTTTTCCTCTGCTTTCATGCTGTTATCAAACATCCGCACGGCAAAGGCGAGGTCTGAATGAGGCATGGTCGTTGCCACTCTTTCGCCGTTTTTTATATCAACTTGACTTCGTTGGCTGATGTATTTAACTGCCTGTTCAATCTCGAGTAGGGGAATAGTTTTCTTGTGGATCTTGCCGGTGCTTGTACTTGTATAAGATGTTTTTGGCTCTTGTATTTTTTGTGTAATTTCTTGAGTTTGCGCGGAATCCATCCAAAGCGGCTTATTCATCAAGTCTTCGATTGGGACTTCAAAAAAATCAGCAATGATTTGGATATTTTCAAGGCGCGGGTTCTTGCCGGGTGTTTTCTCGAGACGGCTCAGCGTTGGTTGGGATGGCTTGCCACCTAGACGATCTGATAATTGACGGGAATTGAGTCCGTGGGTGCGAAGCAGGTATGCGTAGTTGTCAGATAGGTATTTCATAAGACCTCCATTTTTTTATTAGTGCGGATTATCTTTAGAAAATTCATTTTTGCATAAATTATTTACGAAAAAATTTGAATAATTCCTTGACATCTTCAAAATTTGAATTAGAATATTCACAAACGAATAACAAAGCAGGAAATTTGAATTATGAAATTGCAGGAATTGGTGCAAAAGGTTTTGTATAAGCACCGTCTGAATCAGGCTCGCTTGGCAGAGCTGGTTGGGAAATCTCAATCATGGGTGCATCGAGCGTCAACAGGCAAGGTTCAGCGGTGTGATTATGAGGTGTATCAGAGGCTTGAGGCCCTTTTGAATACGGCACCTGAGACGATTACTCCCGTTACCGATTAACACGCGATTGGTAATTTAGCCTGCCCACTAGAGGTGGTGGGCAGGCCTTTTTTACGCCTAAAAAACGTAAAGGATGACTGAAAATGAATAAAAAATATGCAACAAAAGCCGAAATTAATGCCGCCGCTCATGGCCGGTGGCGTGAGGTTTTGGAGGCTTGCGGGATTCCTTCTGAGATTTTGGACAAAAATCATCATCCATGTCCGTCATGTGGCGGTACTGACCGATTCAGGTTTACCGATGGCAGCGGCTCCAGTCGCGGTAGTGGTGTTTGGATTTGTAACCAGTGCAAGCCGGATGGCGGCAGTCCGTTTGATTTGCTGATGGATGTGTGCGGATACAGTTTTAACGAGGCTAGAGATAAAGTTGCCTCCTTGCTTGGTTTGGCGCATGGGGATTTGGTAGATAAGGCTCCGAAACCTTTGCCGCCTCCTGCTCCAGTAAAGGAGGAAGAGCGAGATTTGTGGAGGCCCATCATTCCTGTGCCTGAATATGCTCTGAAATCTATGAGCTTTAGGAATGGATTTAGAAAATCAGACGACCTTATTTTTAAATCTGTTTTCCGCGATAGCTCCGGCGCGGTTTTGGGGGGCGTTGCCCGATTTAAAAAATCAGACGGCGGAAAAATCGATCTGCCTTATACGTTTTGTGAGCATAAGAAAACAGGCGAGAAGATGTGGCGTTGGCGTTGTTGGGATAATCCGCGCCCATTGTACGGCCTTGATTCTTTGGCGGCTGACCCATCATTACCGGTTTTGGTTGTCGAGGGCGAGAAATGCAAGAATGCGGCTGATGCTCAGGGTTATAACTATGCCGTCCTGACATGGCATGGCGGCTGCAATAACTGGGATAAGTCGGATTGGTCGGCGGTCGTTGATCGTGATGTTGTCTTGTGGCCGGATTGCGATTCGCTACGCCAAAAGCTGACAAAAAAAGAGCGTGATGCCGGCGTTGACCCTGAATCTAAACCGTTTCTGCCGCGCAATGAGCAGGGCGGAATGAAGGCGATGTTGGGTATTGCTGAGGTACTGACAAAGCAGAATTGCCGCGTTTGGTTGGTCAATATTCCTGCTCCGGGGAGATGGCCTCATGGTTTCGATATTGCGGATGCCATTGCCGACGGCGGTCGCATCGTCAATCCGTCCGAAGTTTTGAGTAAAATGGGCGCGGCGGATTGGTTGGTTGAGTATGTGCCGGAGGCGGAAAGGCCGTCTGAAAACTTTCCCGCACCCATTCAGGATATGGGGCCTGAATCCGAGACGTTACCTGAATCTCTTGAAGCAACAGGCAGTCAAGGGGGTGCGGGGGGTATGGATGAAGAATTTTTGTCAAAATTGCAAAAACTGAAGTCTGATTTCGGACTGGTTGAGGGCAAAGACCACGGTGTGAACAGAAAAACAGGGGTTACATATACCCGAAAAGCCATGACTGTCCATTTCGGCAAAGATGTTGTCGATGCGTGGTATGAGTGGGGTCGTGCGCCCGTGTTGACTATGTACGAAATCAATCGGCTGAAAAAAGACTATGCGTTGATTCAGGCGGTCAAGGATGAAGAAGCCAAAGAAATGATGGAAAGATACATCTACTTGGATGGTTCGGCCTCAATTTGGGATAACACATTATGGTGTGTCATTCCGGAAAAAGCGGCTCGGTTGGCAATGACTCCGGATGGTTTTAAAACATGGATCAGTAGCCAGAATCGTCTTGTTAAGCGGTTTGATAGGTTGGTTTTCGAGCCTGGAAGAAAGTTGTCTGACGACTATATTAATATTTTTCGAGGAATGCCGCTTGAACCAAAATTCCCGATTCCCAAAGAGGATATGCCTAAAACCAATCAGGAATTGTATCGACTATTTCCGGAAATCAAGCCGATTTTGAATCTTATAAATTATTTATGTAATGGAGATTTGCAACAGGTCGAATACTTGCTGAATTGGCTGGCATATCCTTTGCAGAATTTAGGTTCAAAGCTGACTACTGCTGTTGTTATGCATGGTCATATTCATGGCGCGGGTAAATCGTTTTTCTTCGAGGAAATCGTCAAACCGATGTACGGCGAATACGGCGCGACATACGGCCAAGAGGACTTAGAAAGTAACTATACGGCAAACCGCTCAGGCAAGATGTTTGGTATTTTTGAAGAGGTCTATACTAATCAACAAAAATACAATAAAACAGGCAGCCAAAAGCACATGATCACCGGCAAAACGATGCGGATTGAACGAAAATTCCAAGATGCCTATGAAGAGGCGAACTATATGAATTGCGTATTTTTGAGCAATGAATCTCAGCCATTTAAAATTGAAGAAAACGACCGCCGTTACTTTGTCGTTTGGCCTGAGAATAAGTTGGATGAAAAATTGCGCGATGAAGTTTTAGATTGTGTCGGCAATGATGGCGTTAGAATATTTTATAGCTTCCTTTTGTGTTGGAATTTCTACATGACGTATGGACAACAGGAGGCTGAAAATGAAAAAGGATATGAGATAATAAAATTAGCAGAGCCTGTACGATTTGACCCAAACACGCAACCTCCGATGACATCGGCAAAGCGGAATGTTATTTCGTATGGCCGTTATGCATGGCAAACGTTTTATTATGAGTGGTCGAGTGGTGGTATTAAGGATCTGCCGTTTTGTTGTTGTATTACTGATGATTTGTGGTTGGTGTACAAGGAATGGTGCCGGCAAAACGGTGAGCGAGAAATGGGGAAAACCAAGTTCTTACAACATATTTCCGAGAAGATGCCGCGTGCAAAACGTCGGTGGCGGTCGTCAACAAAAGACGGCGAAACTTCGCACCAAAACTGGATTTTCAAGATACCAAATTGGAAGCCTAAAGACGGATTGTCTGAGTCGGAATCCATCGGAAATGAAGTTATAGAGTTTAGATCGGCAGGTTGGAAGTATCGCGGCGCAGAAGTTGTTTGACTATTTTAGAGGTTGTATGTAATATCAGTATCAAGACGCGGTCGGCAAGTTTGCCGTTCGCGTTTTGTGGTTTTATGGGACAGCGTCTGTGCCATCCTCTGTGCCATTGTGCCATGCACTGTGCCATATTTTAAATCGCTGAAAGCCTTATGGGATATGGCTCTGTGCCATAGTTCCATAAATTTCAGCGATTTTTGCTTTACGCGAGAAAAAAATTTATAGGTTTTCAAAATATGACACGGTATATATACAACGTGTCATATTTTTTTATGGCTGGATAATTTTTTTTTCTTATGCGAGATTTTTTAAAAATTTTATGGAACTATGGCACAGAGCCATATCCCATAAGGCTTTCAGCGATTTAAAATATGGCACAGTGCATGGCACAATGGCACAGGTTTTTAAAATTTATGGCACAAGCCCATATTGTTATTGGCTTGCAGGTTTTCATCGTAAAAAATAATTTCATTTTGAATTTTTCTATTCAAATTTTGATATAATATCCCTTCAAAAATAAAGCCCTGCGGATTCCGACGGCGGCTAGGGATGGTCAGCGTGAAACAAAGACTGACTGAAAATGAAATTTGAACTTGAAACATTGTTGGAATGGTGGGCTGATTGGTCTGCCAAGAGAGAGGATAACGGCTTGGGCTTCGGTTGCAGCCGTTTTAATCGTTTGATGGCGGCGGGCGAGCTTCCGCCGCGTGATGATTTCCGGGCATTGTTGCCTTATGGCGTTGACGGAGATGGAATAGGGAGTTTGGTTGACCAAGCAATCTGCCGTCTTAATCCTAATCGCCGACAGGTAATTATGGTTGAATACCGGCGAATAGGTACTCAAGAAGCAAAAGCGAAGGCATTGGGAATTACGCGAAAGGCTTATGAGCGGCGGCTTTCAAATGCTAGGCTTAACTTGGTGGCGGATTTATCTGTTAAAAAGTTGTTAAAAGCCTATTGACCCTTTGGGGGAAATCTGTTTAAATTATGTCAAGCTGTGTTTTACTGTGTGAGCAGGAAACGCGGCTTTTTTATTTTCAGTCAAAAAAAGCGTGGCAAGGCCGTCTGATTTTTCAGACGGCCTTTTGCGTTTGGAAAGAATTTTATGGGTCGATTAAAACAAGTTGCTTCACGGCTCCGACCTGTTGAGCAAAACAGAATCGCCGTGAAGCAACCGATTAGGACGGCTGAAAAGCGTATGCGCGGTCGTGGCTGGCAGGCTCTGCGTGAGTCCGTGCTACTGCGTGACCAGTATCAGTGCCGGCAGTGTGGTCGGGTGGTGCTGCCAAGTGATGCTGAGTGTGACCATATTGTTCCGCTCGCTGATGGTGGCGCGGATGAAGTGGAAAACTTGCAAACGCTTTGCAAAGACTGCCACTTAGAAAAATCTGTTTCAGAAAATCGCCGGCGAAATCGTCGCTGGTAGGGTAGGGGGTATCAAAAGTTCATAGGGATTAGCAGCGGAAACCCCCCGCCCTCCCATGCGTATATTTTATTGGTTTTTTGGTGTTTTTGTTAAAGGCAAATTGTTTAAGAATTGTTTAATGGCTTGGGTTTCAGGCTGTTTGCGGTGATACTTTTAGGATTTGATTATGGCTAGGTTGAAGGGGCAAAAGCTGAGGTTTGCTGAAGCTATTGTTTCGGCGAAACCTGTCAAAATCAGTAATAGGGATGCGGCTTTGGTTATTGGGTGTAGCGAGGGCAGCGCATCGGCTACTGGGTCGCGTTGTATGGCTGACCCTAGGGTAAAGGATTATATCCGGTCGTTTTGGCCTGATTATTTCGGCGATGATTTCCAGCCGGAGGCAAAGGAAGAAGGGAATCAGGCGGTAGTTCGACAGCAAAACGAACTGCCGCTTTTTTGTTCGCGCGCGGTTGCCGAGTGGCTGGAAAGTGATGCGGACTGTGAGTCTGTATCTGAAATTGCGGCTTCTATTGCGAAGATGGGGCGTGGGAATGCGGCTGTTTTTACTGCTGACGGCGTATCTGCGTGGATTGCTTCTATGGATACGGAAGATTCTGAATTTTGCGCCATTGTTAAGGCTGTTTGCGACAAATTGCGGGTATCGATTGACCCTGTGGAATATTGGGAAGGTGTCATGATGGACCCGTGGGCAACACCAAAGGATAAACACGCGGCGGCGTCGGAAAAGGCAAAATACACGAAAGCCAAGCCTGCGTCGGTTAATAAAAAGGATGCCGCCCGCGAACAGGCGTTATCTTTGAGAGAGCGACGACGTCAAGGGAATGCGGTGGGGGATTTTTTCCCGATGGATGAAATTCAAGGGCATGGTCATGTGCCGGTTGGTGGGGGTAAACGATGGAATTAAGCGTATCCCACCCGAAATGGACGACTGCCCTTCCCGATTGGGAACGTCGCATTATTGCCGGTGAAAGTATTGTTCCGGTCAAGCCGCTTTATCCTGAGATGGCGAATCGCGCCGTTGCGTTTATGGAGCGGTTGCGGCTTCGTGATGTGTTGGGTCAGCCGACCATCGGGGAAGTGACCCGTGATTGGGTGTATGACTTTGCCGGTGCGATGTTTGGCGCGCAAAACCCGACGACGTATCGGCGGGATATCAACGATTTTTTCTTGTTGATTGCGAAAAAGAACACGAAGTCAACAATAGCCGCTGCGATGATGATGACAGCTATCGAACTGGATGAGCGCGAAAGTTCGGAATATTTGATTCTCGCGCCGACTAAGGAGGTGGCAGACAACAGCTTTATTCCGTGTCGGGACATGATTACGCTTGACCCGTATCTGTCGGCAACATACCACGTCCAACAGCACACCCGAACCATTACGAACACGGTAACTGGCGCAACGTTGAAGGTGGTGGCGGCTGACGATAAGACTGTCGGCGGTAAGAAGGCAACCGGCGTCCTGATCGACGAGCTTCACTTGTTCGGTAAGGTTGCTGGCGCGGAATCGATGATTGCCGAGGCGACAGGCGGTCTGTTATCCCGTATCGATGGGTTTGTGATTAAGCTTTCTACGCAGTCAACCGAGCCGCCGGCGGGTGTGTTTAAGGCTGAATTGGATTTGGCGCGTGATGTTCGGGACGGGAAAATCATCAACCCGCAATATATGCCTGTGCTGTATGAGTTCCCGAAGGCGATGTTGGAAAGTAAGGCTTACGAAAACCCCGAGAATTTCTACATTACCAATCCTAATTTGGGCGCTTCCGTCGATACGCAGACATTAACGGGGATGCTTGCCAAAGCTAAAAGCAAGGGCGGCGAAGCGTTGATGGAGTTTTACGCCAAGCATCTGAATGTCGAAGTCGGCATGAATTTGAGAAATGACCGATGGGCGGGTGCAGAATTTTGGGAGGAAAATGGAAATCGTCCCGAAATCGACTTGGATTGGATGCTGGAACACTGTGAAGTCATCGATATTGGTGTGGACGGCGGTGGGTTGGATGACTTGCTGGGGATTTCTGTCGTTGGCCGTCTGAAAGACAATCCGCGAATGTGGGCGGCGTGGTTTCATGCTTGGGCGCATCCGTCGGTATTGGAGCGGCGCAAGGAAATCGCGCCAGTGCTTTTGGATTTTGCCAAGCAGGGGGATTTGACGATTGTTCACCGCATCGGAGATGACAGCGATGAGGTGGCGGGTTTGGTGGCTCGTGTTTATCAGAGCGGTTTGCTGGATAAATGTGGGCTTGACCCACACGGGGTCGGTGCGATTTTGGATGCGATGTTGGAATATGGCGTTCCGGAAGATGCGGTCGTCGGTGTGTCGCAGGGCTGGAAGTTGGGCGCGGCGATTAAGACGGCGGAGCGCAAGCTGGCGGAGGGCTGTTTTATCCATAGCGGCAGTGCGATGATGAATTGGGTGGTTGGTAATGCCCGCGTCGAGCCTCGCGCCAATGGTATTTTGATTACCAAGCAGGCGAGCGGCTCGGCGAAGATTGACCCGTTGATGGCGATGTTTGACGCGGTGTCGCTTTTGTCGCTGAATCCTGTGGCGAAAGGTAGTGTCGATGATTTTTTAAACGATATTATTATTGCTTAGGCCGTCTGATTTTCAGACGGCCTTTTGATTGGAAAGGTTATGGCGGATTTACAGGATGCTGGTTTTTGGGCGCGGATGTTGTCGCGGCTGACTGGTCGTCATCATTTGGATAAGGGCAGCAGCGCGGCTCCGTTCAGGGGCGATTCTACGCCTTCGGGGACAGCGGTTACTGCGGAAAAGGCATTGAAGCTGTCGGCTGTGTGGGCGTGTGTCCGTCTTCGGGCGGAAACTATTTCTACGCTGCCGCTACATCTTCGGGACGGGGACGGCAATATTGCGTCGGATCATCCGTTGTATGCCATTTTGCACGATTTCCCGAATGCTGATATGAGCGCGGTCGAGTTTTGGCAGGCGATGACGGTATCTCAGGATTTGTGGGGCAATGCATATGCGCGGATATTCCGTAATTCGATTGGGAATGTGATTGCGCTAGAACCGATGGATTCGGAAAGTATGACGGTTGCCCGCTTGGGAAATGGGGCATTGCAGTATCGTTATTGCAAAGGCGGTAAGACAACCAAATACGACGAGGCGGAAATCCTGCATTTTAAGGGTTTCTCTTTGGACGGCTTGGTCGGGTTAAGTCCTATACGTTATGCGGCGGATACTTTGGGCGGTCAGATGGATGCCAATTCGTCGGCGGCGCGTGAATTTAAAAACGGGCTGAAGGCGGGCGGATTCTTGAAGACCGGCGAGCGGGTGTTGACTGAAAAGCAACGCGCCGACCTGAAGGCGGGGCTGTTTGAGTTTAGTCAGCCTGAGAATGCCGGGAAGATGATGGTATTGGAGGCGGGAATGGATGTTGCGGGCAGTTCGGTACGCATTAATCCTGCCGATGCGCAGCTGTTGGAATCCCGATATTTTGGTATTGAGGAGATTTGTCGGGCATTCAGTACGCCGCCGCCGCTTATCGGGCATACGAATAAGGCGAGCAGTTGGGCAAGCAGCATGGAATCCATCAATATGGGGTTTCTGACGTATGCGGTCAATCCGATGTTGGTACGGTATGAGCAGACGATTACCCGGAAGCTCTTGAAGCCTGCCGAGCGGTCGCTTTACCGCCCGAAATTCAGTGTTGAGGGTTTGCTTCGTGCGGATAGTGCTGCTCGGGCGGCGTTTTATAACCAAATGCTGCAAAACGGTGTGATGAGCCGGAACGAGGTCAGACGGTTGGAGAATTTGCCGCCGGTTGATGGCGGCGATGTGCTGACGGTACAGGTCAATATGACCACTTTGGATAAGGTAGGAAGTAATAATGAAAATTAAGAATCTGCAAATCCCGCTTGAAATCAAGTCGGTTTCTGAGACGGGGGTGTTCTCGGGATATGGCAGCGTTTTTCACAATGAAGACAGCGTTGGCGATGTCGTCCGTCCAGGCGCGTTTAAAAAGTCGCTGGCGGAATGGGCGAAAAAGGGCCGTCTGCCGCCGTTGTTGTGGCAGCACGACCGCCGTGAACCGATTGGGGTCTTCACTAAGATGGTGGAGGACGAAAAGGGGTTGTTTGTGGAAGGCCGTCTGTTGATTGACGATATTCCGCAGGCGCGCGCGGCTTATGCGCTGCTGAAGGAAAAGGTGTTGGGCGGGATGTCCATCGGTTATCGTGAAATTTTAATTGAGCAAGACCATGTCGAGAAGGTCACTAACCTTCTTGAATTGGATTTGTGGGAGGTTTCGGTCGTCACGTTCCCCGCGAATGAGGAGGCTACGGTCGATAGTGTGAAATCGGCCCTTTCCGGTGGCGGGCTTCCTACGCTTCCTGAATTCGAAAAGTTCCTGCGTGATGCAGGGTTTTCAAAATCGCAATCTGTCGCCATTGCTTCGCACGGTTTGCGTCAACTTCTGCGCGATGCGGATGATACTGAAGCAAAAGAAATTGAATCTGCTTTGAATATTTTGAAAGGTAGCAAGTAATGAGTGAAAATTTGAAAGAATTGGTGGCGGAATTTGCCAAAGCTAAAGACGACGTTCAGGCGTTGGGTGAGGAAATCAAAGGCCGCATGGAAAAAGGCGAAACTCAATTCGCGTCCGTTAAGGAGCAGGCAGACGAAGCGTTGATCAAGATGAACGAGATGTCTGCCCGTCTTTCCGAGCTTGAACAGAAAAACGCCCGTCAGGGTGATGGCGCACCGGATGAGGTCAAGACTCTTGGTTCGGTGCTCTCTTCTGATGAATCTATCAAATCGATGTTGGAAGCTACAAGCTCCAGACATACTGCCCGTGTAGACATAAAGGCAACAATCACCAGCCTGACGACTGATGCGGCAGGTAGCGCGGGTGCGCTGGTTTCGCCTGATCGTCGCGGTGGTATTCGAGCAATGCCTGAGCGTCGTTTGTCGATTCGTGATTTGTTGGCTCCAGGTAAAACTTCCAGTAATGCGGTGTCTTATGTGCGCGAAACAGGTTTCACCAATGCGGCGGCATCGAAAGCCGAAGGCGCGGCATTCGATTATTCCGATTTGAAATTCGATGAAGTCCACACAACTGTCCGAACCATTGGTCATTTGATGAAAGCGAGTAAAAACATTCTCGCCGATGCGCCGCAATTGGAATCTTTCGTCAATAAACGTTTGGTTTACGGCTTGCAAGACGTGGAAGACCGTCAATTGCTCAATGGTGACGGTTCCGGCAATAATCTGCATGGTATTTTACCGCAGGCGTCGGCTTTTGCTGACCCTGCGAGTTTGGCGAAATATACAATTATCGACCAATTGCGACTTGCCATGCTTCAAGCGGCGCTTGCTGAATACCCAGCTACGGGTATCGTGTTGAATCCAATTGATTGGACGAAGATTGAACTGGAAAAAGATACTACCGGCCGTATGTTGATTGGTAATCCGCAGAATGGCGCGACGCCGATGCTGTGGCGTTTGCCGGTTGTGGAAACGACTGCGCTGGCGGCTGGTACTTTCCTCGCCGGTGCGTTTAAGATGGCCGCGCAATTGTTTGACCGCGAGGAAGTTGGCGTCGAGGTGGCATTTGAAAATAAAGATGATTTTGAAAAAAATCTGGTTACATTCCGATGCTACGAGCGTTTGGCTTTGGCTGTTTACCGTCCTGAAGCCTTTATTAAAGGCACCTTGGCGGCTAAGGTGTAATTTTGGGCAAGGTCGTCTGAATTTCAGACGGCCTTTTTTATTTGGAGGTCGATATGAAAAGCTATGTTGTTTTGGAGCAGCATTACGGCGATAAGCAGTATTGGGCCGGCGACAAGCGCGAGATGTTGGAGGCTGACGCGGCGCGTTTGATTGAGCTTGGTCTGATTGCTGAAGCGGAATCTTCGGAAGATGACAATAATCCTGAACCTGAGAAGAAAACCGGTCGTAAGGCTAAGGGCAATGCGCCTAAGAATAAGGCGGATGATGTGAATCCGTCTGAAGCTGTTGTTCAGCCTGAAGAGGTTGTTCAGCCTGAAGAGGTTGTTCAGCCTGAAGAGGTTGTTCAGCCTGAAGAGGTTGTTCAAAACGAATTAGACGGTCAGTCTGAAAATGGTAACGATTGAGCAAATCCGGCTTCAATGCCGCGTTGATGGCGATGAAGAGGACGAGCTACTGGAACAATACCGATTTGCCGCCGCTGAAACTTTGAAGGTGTACACGGGGCGAAATTGGTATGAGGCGGGTGTCGATATTCCTGCCGATGACCCTAGAGGGATGCACTATACGGCTGCTGTCAATCAGGCGATGTTGATTCTGATTGCTTCATGGTATGCCGAGCGTGAGTCTGTTTCTCAGGATTCGGGTGTTCCTGCTGCGTTTAGACATTTGATCCAGCCATATAGGTTGATGGGTGTTTAGATTTCCCCTGACGGTTAAGCGTAAACCGTGCCGCCAAAAAACGCTCTTCTGCTTTTTATTCTGACTAGGGATTAATACGGCGTTTCCCGACTTCTTCGAGTGCAGCTAAGGCTTACGGCTGCCGTGTTTGAGTGTGAGCCAAGATAAAAAACCGTCCGAACGGCAGATTTCGGGCGGTTTTTTGATTTTACACATTACATATTATGGAAACTTCAAATAAGAAAGCGGTTTTGGCCTATATCCGAAACAATCCGGGTTGCACGGCGACGGCTGTTGCCAATGAGGTGTTTGGTAAATGGCGTTGGAGCGGTTGGATTTTTGCGCGAAACGATATTGGTGTGCTTTGCGATGAGGGTTTGGTCAGCGAGCGTTTTTACCGTGGTATTTCGGTGTTTTATCCTGTGGAAGTTAAAGAGTAGGCGTGAAGAGGGCTGGTGAAGGGTGTTTTGTTTTAAGGCTTGTTAAGCGGATGTGGGAAGGGGTAATATCCGATTTATTTTTATGTTGAGATTCGGATATGAAGATTTTGGTATGGTCTGCTTTGTTGGTTGGGTTGTGCGCCTGTTCAGACGACGGCCGCGATTTTGAGCGACAGACAGAGCGTATTGTCAGGGCGCATTTGAAAGACCCTGATTCTGCGGATTTTCGGAAAATCGACGGGCGGTGTGGAATTGTCAATGCGAAAAACAGTTTTGGTGCTTTTACAGGCGCGCATCGGTTTGTTGTGTTGAGTGATTTCGAGGTGTTGTTTGACAGCGAGTTGGCGTCAGAAGCGGAAAATCAGCGGTTTGCTGAAAAATGGGAACTAAATTGTAAAGACAAAGGGTTTTGATTGTGTTTTTTGAAGAGGCCGTCTGAATTTCAGACGGCCTTTTGTTTGAGGTGTGTATGAATGCTGGGCAGTTGCGTCACCGTGTGGAAATTCTCCAACGGGTGAAAGAAAAGGACAAGTCGGGTGCGACGGTGTCTGTTTGGCGGCCTTTTGCTAAATTGTGGGCTGATGTGCGCCATGTGTCAGGTTCGGAGACGATGCGGAATGATGTTTTGACGGCTTCGGTACGCGCTTCTGTGCGGATTCGCTGGCGAACGGGTATTTCTGCGGATATGCGCGTCAAGACTGAGAATGGAATTTATGTGATTCGCGCGGTCATTCCTGATTTGCGCCGGCGTGAATTTTTGGATTTGACGTGTGAGAGCCTGCCTGATGAAAGTGGAAATTGATGCGGATTTTTCCGATGCGATTGCGCGGTTTGACAGTTTGCCGGAAGCAGTAGGCGAGAAACTGCGCTGGGCGGCGTTTAAGGGCGTGGAATTGTTGCGTGATGAGGTCAAGATTCAGGCTCCACGCAGTCACAAACGCCATTATTTTTACAGTAAGGGCAGCCGAAATGCGGATGGAAGCAAAAGGCGTTATGTTTTTGAGCCGGGCGATTTGAGAGGCTCGGTTTTTGCTTTTTACGATAAGTCGGAATCGGTTGACGGCCGTCGTGCTGTGTATCAGGTCGGTTGGCGTGATAGAGAGGGCAGTCGTGGACGGTATGAGGGCGGTTCGCTGAAGGCTGTCCCCTACGGCTATATGGTGCATAACGGCGTTCGCCGGAAAAACGGTAAGTCTATTGCCGGTCGTCCGTTTGTATCGATTGCGTTGCAGATTCAGGAGGCGAAGATGGAGGCGGCGATGCTGAATGCGGTTTTGGAGGTGGTCAATGGACAGCTTGCTGATTAGGGCCATTAATCAGGCTGTGCCTGATGTTGATGTGTACCATGACTTCGCGCCGGAAGAAGCTGAATTTCCGTTGGTGATTGTGCAACGCGTTGGCGGTGCCGGTAATTTGTTTATCGATCCGCTGGAGGAAGACGGCTATCAGGTGCGGTTTTCTGTTTCGGTGTGGGATGTTGACAGGCTGGGTGCGGTTGCGAAGAGTATCGAGATTGAAAAGTCGGTCTTGTCTTCGCTTGAGGCTTATGCTGTGTCGGCGGCTGAGTCGGTTGTTTTGGATGATGACCGGCGCGGTATGGTTCAAGATTTTGTGATTACCGCTTAGGTTGCGGTTTGACGGCGGCCGTCTGTTTCAGACGGCCTTTTTTATTTGGTATTTTTGAGGTTTTATTATGGCTGTTACTTTGGCGAATGGCTCGATTGTGCAGATTGCAACCGGGCTGGCAGCGGAGAAGAAAATCACGGCAATTTCCAATGCGGAAGAGGCTGTGGCTACTTGTGCCGCACATGGTTTGGTGAATGGCGACTATGTCGTCATTATTTCGGGTTGGGGCGGTTTGAATGAGCGCGTGTTCCGTGTGACAAGCGTTGATGCAAACAGTTTCAAGCTCGATGGTATTGATACGCGCGATTTGAATAAATATCCTGCCGGCTCGGGCGCAGGCTCTTGCCAAAAGGTTAGCTCTTGGCAACAAATTACGCAGATTATGGAGCTGTCGTCTGAGGGCGGTGAGCAGCAATTTTACGAGTACGGCTTCTTGGAAGAAGACTTCGACCGTAAGATTCCGACAACTCAGTCTGCCAGTTCGATGACTTTCAAAATTGCCGACGACCCGAACTTGCCCGGCTATAAGGCTGCGAAAGCGGCGAGCGACAGCGGCAAGCTGACTCCGATGCGCATTGTGCTGAAGAATAAATCCGTGGTCGTTTACAACGGCTATGTGAGCATGAACGCTATGCCGACCGTGGTGCGTAACGAAATCATGACGGCGAATATGACGTATTCGTTGGCAGGTTTGTTCAACCGCTACTCTTGATTTTATGGTTTCTTTCTCTTTGGGTTGAGTGTTTGCCGTCCGTTTTCGGACGGCTTTTTTTATAGGAAAAAAGTAATGTCTAAATTGAAATTGGCTCATGCCGCTACGTTTAAAACTGAAGTGAAAATCCCTGTTCCTGCCGGCGAGCCTTTGGCTGTCGAATTTGAGTTTGTGTGGAAAAACCGCCCTGCGTTGGCGGAATTGGGCGACAAACTCAATGACGGTTCTGTCAGCGATTCTGAAATTGTTTTGGACATCGTCAAGTCTTGGGGCTTCGATGATGAGCTGAATGCTGAGAATGTTGCCTACCTCTTGGATGAATATCCTCGCTCGGGTGGTGCGATTATCGATGCCTATTATTTGTCTTATGACGGCGCACGCGAAAAAAACTAATTGCCGCCGTCCGTGCGATGTTTTCGGACGATGAGAAGACGGTGTCTGCGTTAAGCCTTTTCGGGTTCGACGATTCCGATGTCTTGTCTGATGAGGTGGAAGTGTGGCCGAACAATTGGGATGCGGTGCAGTTGTTTTTGGCGGTATCAGGTCAGTGGCGAGTCAGCATGGCGGGAGCCTACGCGTTGGATTACAACGCCGTTGATGTTGCTATGGATATGATGGGTGTCAAAAAACGCCGCCGCAAAAAATTGTTTGGTTTTCTGCGCGTGATGGAACGCGAGGCTTTGTCGATAATGGGTGAAAAGAAAGATGGCTGAAAATACGATTAAGGCCGGGTTGGATGTCACCGAAATTGAGTATGGTGCGAAGAAGGCAGGGGTCGCGCTGCGCAATATCGGCAAGGCGGCAAAGGAAGCCGGTAAGGAATCGGCGGCAGGCGCGGCGGCGGTAGCGGCAGGGTATGATAAGGCTGGCAAAGAGGCCGAGCGGCTGACCAAGAAGCAGGAGCGTGCGACTCAGTCGATTATTAATTCTGTGCAACGCGAAATCGCGGTACGAGAGGCCGGTGGGCGTGGTACGGCGGCTTATTATGAGACTTTGGCGCGGCAACGCGGCGCGGATGTGGCAAAAATCCGTGAAGTAACGAAATCTCTGAAGCAACAGGAGAATCAGCTTAAGCTGAACAATATTACTGTTGGGCAATACAACAGCGCAATGCGTATGGTTCCGGCGCAGTTCACGGATATTATTACGCAGTTGGCCGGCGGTCAGAATCCGTTTATGGTTGCCTTGCAGCAAGGCGGTCAGCTTCGTGATTCGTTCGGCGGCTTCGGTAATATGTTTAAGGGATTGGCGTCGAGTATCAATCCTGCAACGGTGGCTCTTGGCGGCTTGGTTGCCGGATTGGGAGCGGTCGGTAAGGCGTATTACGACGGCTCGGAGGAATCCCAACGGTTTTCTGCGGCTGTTATTCTTGCCGGTGGTAGCGCAGGCGCGGCGGCCGGTAAGCTGTTGTCGGTTGCCGATTCTGTCGGTCGGGCAACGGGTAGCTGGTCAGATGCGCGTGAGGCGATCTTGCTGTTTGTGCAGTCGGGCGCGGTAGCCTCCGAAAATTATGGCCGATTTGCTGAATCTGTCGTTTTGCAGTCAAAAGCGACTGGCAAGAGCGTGGAGGATTTGGCGCGTGTTTATGAGGAAATCGCAGACGATCCGTTGAAGGCCGTCGTCAAGTTTTCGCGTGTTTACCAAACGCTGAATGCGGATGTGTATGAGCAGGCGCGTGCGTTGATTGAGCAGGGCAGACAGCAGGAAGCTGTTGCGCTTGTTCAGGGTAAATACTCTGACGAATCGCAACAAATGACCGAGCGTGTGCTTGAGAATTTGGGAGCGATTGAGCGCGGCTGGAAGGCAATTAAAGATACTGCTGCTGAAGCGTGGGAGGGGCTGAAAGAGATTGGCCGTGATGCCACGTTGGAAAGCCGGTTGGCTGAAAAGCGAAAATTCTTGCTTCAAATTCCTGAAAGTCCGTATACGCAGCCACAGATTGATGTGGCGAAGCGTGAAATTGATTTGCTGGAAAAGCAAATCAAGATGCGCGATGAGGCTCAGAAGCAAGCGGCGAATATCCGGAAAGGGCAAGCTGATTCGGTTCGGTTTGCGGCTGATTTTGACCGTCTGAGAGATCAGACCCAAAGTAAGGCCGAGAAATTTGCGCGTGAAGAGCGACAATGGCAGGAAAAGCTTAATGCACTTAAAAAGCATGGCAGTAATCAACAGATTGCTGATGCTGAAAAGGCGCTTGCTCGGTTGCGTCAGCAGCACAAAGAGGAATTGGCGGCTGAGGCGGCTCGCGGCGCGAAGCGGTCGCAGCGAGCATCCAAGCAAAACAAGGAAAAATATACCGTAAACCGTACTGTCTTGGAGCAGGCTGCGAAATATGATTATGCCGGACTTGAAAAACGCTACGGATTGCCTAAAAACCTGCTGGCTGCATTGTCGATGCAGGAGTCGCGCGGCAATGTGAATGCAATTTCGTCAGTCGGCGCGCGCGGTACGATGCAGTTTATGCCTGGTACGGCGAAGCAGTACGGTGTTGATGTTCGTAGTGTTGCGTCTTCTGCTGATGGCGCGGCTCGTTATTTGCGGGATTTGCTGAAACGGTATGACAACAATATTGTCAAAGCGTTGACTGCTTATCATAGCGGCGAAGGTAATGTAAATAAGGGGCGTATCGGTCCTATTGGCAGGAAGTATGCGCCGGAGGTGTTGGCGCGGCAAAACTGGTTGAACGGCGGGCGTGGCGAAATTGTTGATGATCCGCGTCGTGAGTTTTACCGCCCTTCCGCTTCTAAAAGTAAGCCTGAACTTACCGACTATCAGAAATGGCAGGAGGATTTCAATAAACGGCAGCTTGCGGTAAACGCGGAGCTTTCTTTGTCCGCCGCCAATGTCAATAAGATTTATGCGGAGCAGCTTCGGTTGCTGTCTGACCCGACCTTTGAGAAATGGTCGGCGTCGGAGCGTCAGGCGGCTATGGATTTGGCGGTTAAAGCCGACAATCAGGCAGATTTGACGAAAGAGGCGAAGAAATACGCGGATGCGCTGCGTGAGCTTGAGTCGGCAGGGCAGCGTGATTTTGACGATCAGCTGTTTGAGCTGTCGTTGCTTGGCAAAACGCGCAAGGAAGTCGAGCGACTGACTGCTGCGCGGAAGTACGACAAGCTGATTGCTGAGGCTAGTGCTTCGGGTGCTAGTGCTGATGTCATTAAGAGCTTGCAGACTGCGAAGCTTGACAACGATGGCCGTCTGCAAGAGCAATTACGCTTGGCTAAGGAAACCAAAGAGGCTTTCGGTAACGATTGGCTGGCCGGTATTTCAGACGGCATGAGGAATTATGCTGATTCCTTCCAGTCGATGCGTGAGGGTATGGCGGATGTCGTGTCGGGGTCGCTCGGTAAGATGTCCGATGCGTTGGCTGATTTCGTGGCAACCGGCAAGGCTGATTTTCGCAGTTTGGCTGTTTCTATTCTGCAAGATTTGTCTAAGATGCTGATTAAGATGGCGTTGTTTAACGCAATGAAGGCGGCGATGAGTGCTTGGGGTGGCGGCGGCTTCAAAGATGGCGGCATGGTGCAGCAATTTTCCAACGGCGGTGCTGTTTGGGGGGCTGGTACGGCGACGAGCGACAGTATCCCTGCTATGTTGTCTAATGGCGAGTTTGTCATCAATGCGGCGTCAACGCGCCGGCATCGTGCTTTGTTGGAGGCTATCAACAAAAACCGCTACGCTTCGGGCGGGGTGGTCGGCGTTGCGCCGCAGGTCGCTGCTTTGGGCGGCGGTACTGGGGGCATGACGGTCAATATTACGATTAACCGCGACGGGTCGTCTGATTCGTCGGTTGACGGCGATGTTGAGATGGGGAAACAACTGGGCGCGGCATTGCCTGCGATGATTGAAAATTGGTTTGTCAATAATGTGGTTCGGGTCGGCGGTCGTTATCACGGCAGCCGTTGATTCGGTCTAAGAGGTTTTATGGCTAAGGTTTTTAAGTGGCAGGTCACGTCGGAAAGTACGGCGAAACACTCGTTTAATGTTCGAACGGTCAAGTTCGGCAATGGGTATGAGCAGCGGCAGAAATTGACGCTGAAACCGAAAATGCAGACTTGGCAAATCCGTATTGTGGGAATGAAGCCTTTGATTGAGGAAATCAAGGGCTTTTTTGATTCCTGCGGCGGTGTGGAGCCGTTTTACTGGACTCCGCCGGGTCGTGAGCGTTTGTTGGTCAAGGTTGTCGAGTACACGGAAACTCCGAAGGGCGGTAAGGTGTATGAGATTTCCGCTGAGTTTGAAGAGGTAATGGCATGAATGCGCGAATAAAGGCGATGTCTGGAACGATGCTCAAAGCGTTGTCGGCTACGCAGCAGGATGTGTTGGTTGAGATGTGGGAAGTTGATTTCCGCGCTTTGGGCGGGGAGGTCTTCCGTTTCTGCAATCAGTTTAACGAATTGAATCAGGCAGTCGTTTGGAAGGGGCAGGAATATACGCCTTGTCCTATTTCGGCTGAGGGGTTTGAGATGACTTCGCAGGGTGCTGGCAACCGTCCGACGTTGACGGTTTCAAACCTGCTCGGGTTTGTGACCGGGGCGGCTGACCAATATAACCAATTTGTCGGGGTGGATGTCGTCCGTCGTTTGACGTATGCGAAGTTTTTGGATGCGGCAAACTTTAAAGACGGCAATCCGACCGCCGACCCGAATCAGGAAATTATTGGGAAGTACGTCATTGAGCAGATGACGAGCCTGACGGCGGAACGGGCGGTCTTTGAACTTGCTGCGCCGTCTGAATCGGACGGCTCGGTCATTCCGTCGCGGATTATGATGGCGAATACCTGTATCTGGCAGTATCGCGGCGAGGGCTGCGGTTATGCGGGGCGGGCGGTTGCCGACCGTTTGGATATGCCGACGGATGATATTAAAAAGGATGCTTGCAGCGGGACGTTGACGGGCTGTCGGGCGCGGTTTGGTGCGACGGCGGTTTTGCCGTTCGGTGGCTTCCCAAGTGCAGATAAGGTGATGTCGTGATTGAGATTCCGGAAAGGATTACGGAGGCTGTTTTAAGTTGGGTAAACGAGAATGCTCCATTTGAAATCTGCGGTGTGATTATTGATATGCCTGATTTTGGTCGGCGTTTTTTGAGGTTGTCGAATATCTCCCGCATGAGAGGGTGTGAAGAAACGTTTGAGATTGGACTGGAAGATTGGGTGCGTGCTGAGGAGTATGGAAATATCGTTTCCGTCGTCCATTCTCATCCGAACGGCGAACCGTTTTTGTCTGGTGCTGACCGTCAGATGCAGATTCAGACGGGCTTGCCGTGGATTTTGGCGGTTGGAGGCCGTCTGAAACAGTTCCGCTGTTGCCCTCATTTGCGCGGCCGTGTGTTTGAGTACGGAAAGGCTGATTGCGGGGCATTGATTCGTGATGCGTTTATGTTGATGGGTGTTGATTTGCCCGATCACAAGCGCGGCGATATTGATGATGACGCTGAGTATGAGTATTTGCGTAAGCATTTCGAGCGTGTTGGGTTTGTCCGTGTTTCAGACGGCCTGCGCGGTGGGGATGTGATTTTGACCAGTTATGGCGGTCACGCGAACCACGCGGCTTTGTATTTGGGCGATGGGCAAATCCTGCATCATGCTTATAATCAGTTGAGCCGGCGAGAGCCGTTCAATCAGTGGTGGTCTGAGCGGATTGATAGCGTTTGGCGGCTCCCTGAATTTGAGCCTGAAATGTTGCAGGCGGTTGAAAACGATTTGCTTCATGCGGTGGATTTATGATTACGGTGTGTTTGTACGGCGGTTTGCGCGAATGCGGCCGCCGTTTTGATTTGCAGGTTGCCAGCCCTGCTGAAGCGGTTCATGCACTGACTGTTCAGATTCCTGCTTTGCGGCAAAAGCTGCGGCAGGGATTTTATCAGGTGCGTTTCGGTCGGCGCGATTGGTCTGAGGGCGAATTGAAAAGCGGATTCGGTCAGCCTGCCGAGGGTGTGCTGCATATTGTGCCGCGCGTTCAAGGCGCGGGCAAAAACGGCGGAATCATTCAGACGGTTTTAGGCGCGGCGCTGATTGTTGTCGGCGCGCTGACGAGTTGGTCGGGTGGTGCGAGCCTTGTTGTTGCGGGTGTCGGTATGGTTGCGGGCGGTGTGGCGCAAATGCTGACGAAACCGCCGAAATTTGAACAGGGAAAAGGCGTTGAAAGCAGCCGGAACAGTTCGTTTTCCAATCTGAGCAATACGGCGGCTCAAGGGCAGTCGATGCCGCTTGCGTATGGTCGTATTTATTGCGGCAGCCGCGTGGTGTCGCAGGGTATCGAATCTCGGCGGATTGAGGGCAACAATACGGCGGCAAACGGCAACAGTGTCGTCCGTATGGTTTTTGATGCGGCGAAAATTAAGAATCCTAATGGTAATTCCGACCCGATGGCGGTTGATTTGACTTTGGGCATGAAGAAAACTTTTGTTACTGGCGTTGCGGCAACGGCGCCGAACGGTCAGAAATATAACACTGATTTTGAAAACGACTCCGTCCGCGCGATGAATTACGAGGCGGTTTATACGGTAGATTGAGGATTTTGGAATGGGCGGTAAATCAGGTGGCGGCGCATCTACGCCGTATGAGGCTCCGAATACGTTGAATTCGGCGCAGTCTTTGCGGATTATCGACGCGATTTGTGAGGGCGAAATCAGGGGTTTCGCCAATGGCAACGATAAGCCGTGGAAGTCTGTTTATTTTGATGATACGCCTGTTCAGAATCCTGACGGGTCTTTTAATTTTAAGGGCGTGGTCGGCTTTTTCCAGCGCGGTACGCCTGATCAAACTTATATTCCGGGCTTTGATGCTTCGGAGCGTGCAGTGCCTGTGTCGGTCGAGGTCAAAAACCGCGCGCAGGTGGTGCGTGCGGTGTCTGATGAGTTGGTCAGCCGCCTTCGGGTAACGGTCGGCGTCGAGCGCAATTACCGCGTTGAGGACAACGGCGATACGAATCCGGCTCAAACGGCAATGGTTGTCGAAGTTATTGACAATAAGGGTGTTCATGCGTCTAAGACGGTTGAATTTACTGAAAAATCAAGCGGCATATATTATCAGGATGTGTTGTTTGAAAATCTGCCGCCTGCCCCGTTCAATATCCGTGTATCCCGGGCTACGCCTGATAGTAATACTGACAAGGTAGTCAATAAAACGTATTTCGCCAGCTATGTCGAAATTATCGATGCGAAATTGAGCTATCCGCATACGGCATTGGCTGCGTTGGCGATGGATTCCGACCAGTTCGGCAGCAATAACCCACGCCGAAATTATCTGATTGACGGGATGTTGGTCAATGTGCCGTCTAACTATAACCCTGAAACTCGGACGTATTCGGGGACGGTTTGGGACGGCTCGTTTAAAAAGGCTTGGACGAACAATCCGGCTTGGGTCTTTTATGATGTGTTGACGCAGCCGCGCTACTCGACTTTGGCGCGCCGTCTGAAATCGATGGACATTGATAAATGGACGCTGTACCAAGTCGGCAAATACTGCGATGAGTTGGTCGATGACGGCTTCGGTGGCAAAGAACCGCGTTTTGTTTGTAATGCCTACATTACCAATCGCCGTCAGGCGGGGGAGTTCTTGCTGGATTTGGCGAGTGTGTTCCGAGGGCTGCCTGTTTGGGATGGTAGCCGTTTTTCTTTGGTGATGGACGCTGATTCCGATCCTGTTGCCATGTACAACAACAGCAATGTCAAAGACGGGCTGTTTGCGTATTCGGGCGTTCCGTACAAGTCGATTACGACTGCGGTCATCGTGCAGTATGTGGACAAATATGACGGATACCGAACAAAAACGGAATACGTCGAAGACCATCAGGCAATCAAGCGGTATGGTCTGAACATCAAGCAAATCACGGCGTTTGGCTGCGATTCTCGCGGTCAGGCGGCGCGATACGGCGCGTGGATGCTGGAAACGGAGTTGCGGCAACAGTCGGCAATCAAGTTTACCGTTGGTCGTGAGGGTTTGCGCCATTTGCCGTATGACGTTGTTCAAATCATGGACAACGATTATGCGGGCGCGGAAGTATCGGGTCGTTTGGTTGATGTTTCGGGCTTGTCGGTAACGCTTGACCGCGATGTCGATGATGCGGTCGGTAAGCAGTTGTCTGTCGAAACGGCGGCGGGTATCAAGTCGCTGAAAGTGATGGCTCAGCCTGCTAAAAACCGCTTAGAGCTTGCTGAGGTTGTCGATGCGGCGGCTGGCGGCGTTTGGGTATTAATTGGACGCGTCAAACCGCGCCTGTATCGGGTTATCGGGACGAAAGAAAACGCCGCCGACGGTACTTTTGAGGTTTCGGGTATTTTGCACGACCCGAAAAAATACAAGGCTGTGGATAACCGCGCGCGGTTTGATACAGATGTTACGACGCTTCACGGAGCTATACCAAAACTGTCTTTGCCTGATGTGAAGTCGGACGGAGATAAGTTGTTAATTTCGTGGGATAACTTAGCGGCTGACGGCGGCGTTTTATCTTATGATATTAAGATTTACCGCAATAATAAGCTGTACCGTCATATTCCTGATGCTCAGACGGCTGATCTTTCGCTGGAAAACCTGCCAAATGGTCAGTATCGCGCGGAAATTCGCGGGCGGAATGCGCGCGGGGTGTTGTCTTCTCCGATTGAGAAAGGTTGGAGTGTTGATTACACGGTAAGCGGTGTTCGGGCAACGGCGAAGATGAACGCGGTGCAGCTTGACTGGTATCTGCCCGATACGGTCATGAAGAATGTGTCGTCTGAAATTTGGTATGCGCGGGAAAATAATTTTGAAGTCGCAACAAAATTGGCGACGGTTGCGTATCCGCAAACGACCTACACGCTTGCAGGTGTTTCGGTAACGGACGCTTTTTATTTTTGGGTGCGTATTGTCGATAATGCCGGTAATGCGGGGGAGTTTTCCGCCGCTGTGTCGGGTCGTTCTGATCCTGACCCTGCTCCGATTTTGGCGCAAATGCGTGGTCGCATCACTCAAGACGAGCTGTCGCGTGATTTGTTTGCTTTGGTCAATCAGCCGAAAGGTTTGGGCGAGGCAGACCGTCGGGCAATTTCCGAGCAGGTCAAGCAGGAAGTCAAGACGCTGAAAATTGACACGGCCGTCGTAACCGAAGTTAAAAAGGTCGTCAGTGACTTGGAAGGCAATATGAAGAGCCTGTATTCGTTACAGACTCAAGCATTCGGCAATGGTCGTCGGGCGATTTCCGGTATTGCGGTAGGTGCGAACAGCAAGACAGCCGAAGGTCATATCATGATGATGGCCGATAAGGTTATGTTTGTTGATCCGAACAGCAATCAGATCGTGCCTGCGATGGTTGTTGAAGTGAAAAACGGACGGTCAACGCTTGGTCTGAATGGCGATTTGATTGCAGACGGTACAATTCACGGTCGGCATATCGCGGCAAGTCAGACGATTCAGTCGCCGACGATTGTTGCGGGTACGTTGCGGATGGGGACTTTTGCCGTCAATCCTGACGGCGGATTTCAGTCTTCCGTCTCTGCGGGCGGCGGTAGCGTCGTCCTGAATCAACATGGGTTTGTCGCGCGAGACAGTACGGGCGGGTTGCGTATTCTTTTAGGGTATCGACCCGGATTAAGGTAGTTTATGACTGACTATGGGTTATTTTGCTTCGATAGCGGGGGTAATCAGATTGATTTGAATTTGGAATCGTCTTTAGTTGTGGAAGGTATCCTGTATCTTGGCAATGCTGAGACAGGGATGGTTCCTATCGATATGCTTTTCCCTCGCCGCCATTTTTTTAAAGGTATCTTTTTAATGCCGCAGTCTCATTCAAATGGCCCTGCGGATGTCGAGCATTTGTCGCCTGTTTATATCAAAAACGGGATGCTTTGCTGGGCGCATAATTTTTATCACTCTCGCAACTGGCCTGATATGTATTTTGGCGGCGGTGCGTTTGCTGGACGGAATTTACTTTATGGCTATTTCAACTGATGACTGGGGGTTGTCGATTTATAACGACAGCGGGGTTGATTTATGTAATTACGGTGTGTTTGTACCGAGATATATAGGTCGTCTGAAATTGCGTTACCCATTTAATCAGGGTGTCCATCCATCTTTGCTTAGGGTTGTTGCCGAAGATGGTCAAGAATTAACCATTGGGGACGGTAGTAAAAATCTGCCGTTTGCGGCGCATTTGGGGGCGATTGAGCCGATTCGGTTTGACCTCCCTACCGGCGCGGTTGTGTCTTCGGGATTTTATAACTCGCTCAATCAGGGCATTAGATTTTTATTGCCTTTGTATGGCGGTGTGGGTTTATTGCGTAATGCGAAAGGTATTATCCCGTCAGTTATTCACGGATGGGGCAGCGGGTATGATGCTGAAAAATGGGAGATGGCGGAATTGATGTGCCATGCTTTGAAGTCTGGCGGGGATATTCAAAATGCGGCATTGTTGAGAAGGCATATTCGGGGTCAGTTATCTGATGATGAAAAGCGAAATTTTGTATTGAGAGAATCAAAGTTGCGGCAGAATGCTGTTTCCGGGCTGCCGGTTACCATGTCTTTTCGCAGTAAGGCAACTGTCGTCCATGAGCATAGCGGATATAGCAATGTTTCGCTGGGTGCCGGATATTTGATGATTGAGATGACCGGCGGTACGGAATTGGAGATATTTTTTTATGAAACAGCCGGCTTGCCATACCAGTATTTGTGCCGTTGCTCGACGGTAATGCAATACGATGAATTTGGGCTTGATATGTATAACCCTTCGCCGCCTTTGCTCAATTATGTGATGGCAAAGGGGGATTCGGCGGCAACGGCAGAGGCTTTTGGACTGCCTGCCCGACCATCTGATTTGATAACGGGTCAGATTGAGCGGGCAAGGTGGTTTTTTACTTCGCACATCAATAAAAATGAGCCGCGCGATAGTGTATTTAATATGATTGGCACACTGACAAGCGGCGAGGATGTATCTTTGCGCCAAAAGTTGGCGGCTTATTTGGAGGGCAGTCCTGATGCCGATCTGAAGTATGAGCAGTACAACAGCAGTATGAAGCCTTTAAAGTTGTTGGGGAATGTGAATCCCGCAATGAGTGCAATTCAGAAGATTGAGTCCGGTGGCGGATACAAATATGTTGTTACTGGTGGTTATTTGTTCAACCGTGTCTGTCAGCCTGTTGGGATAATGGGCTTTGAGTCTGTGGACGCTTTGCTTGGTCAGAAAATTAAACCGGGTATGAGCGCGGGTGTTCATAGTCTTTGGCAGGCTCATGGAATCCGCACCCCGTCGCCTACTCCTGATGAGGTATTTCGTTGGAATTTGGATAATATCCCTCGGTATCAGCCGATTTTGAATTACAAATATTCCGATTATTTAAAAGACGCATGGGATGGTGATCCGCGTTTTAATTTATCGAAATGGCAGTCGTTCAAGGTTGGGCTGTTGTCGGCATTTAATGCGCGGATGTCGGAAAATTTGGCGGCATCTTATCGTCAATATAATAAGATGCTCGAAATTTCAAAGGTCGTCCGCGCCGGCGATATTGTTTTTTACAGTAAAGCGAACCCTGTGTCTGAGACTCAGTATTATCAGGAACATATTCAGAAGGCTGAAGATGCTTTGGCTAAAGAGTTGCAAACTGAATCTTTGGCAAGAAGTAATGCGGCTGGCGCATGGTATGAGCAAATGGGAAATGAATGGGCGCAGCGACAGGAAAATGAGTTCAAAAACGCTTTTGCATTGATGAATCAGTTGGGAAATCTGTTGAACTACAATACCAGCCGATATGGTGAAGCTGTTTTTTGGGGTGGTTGCGGATACCGACATTCCGATCATTCGTTAGAAATTTTAATTCCGCAGGCAGCCAATCATGGAGATATGAGCCGCGAACCTGCACCTGAGAATTGGGTGATGTGCCAGTCGCCTAATTTTTAACGTATTGCCGTCTAAATGGTTTAGGCGGTATTTTTTTAGGAGATCCCTATGGCTGAAAAACAGTTG
Source organism: Neisseria sp. P0008.S004 (assembly GCF_051962755.1). NCBI lineage: Bacteria > Pseudomonadati > Pseudomonadota > Betaproteobacteria > Neisseriales > Neisseriaceae > Neisseria > Neisseria sp. P0008.S004. The sequence goes on along the minus strand of NZ_JBQCUZ010000007.1, from coordinate 9,771 downwards.
GTTGGAATTCAAAAGAGCATGGCAGACGAACAAACCGGAGTGCCGGTCGAATTTCATACGGTTACGTCTATGTCTTTAGATTACGCCTATAAAATTTATTCGGTAACAATCGGAAGTTGGTATAACAAGCCTTGCTTTGAGCAAGATAAGCGTGCAGTCAGTTCATTGCAGTTGACGTTGAACGGCGCGCCCCCGCGCGGGGTTGATTTTATTGACTGGGCGCTGACGTCTGTCGCATCGGCGGAAAATACAAACAGCCCTTATGCAGGGGCAGAGCTTATTGAAGGTAAATAACGGGAGTGGGGAAATGTCCGAACCATTGGTCACGCCTGTCGCTATGTATACTTTAGGGGGTACGGTCGCGGCAGGTCATTTTTTAGGTATGCCGATTGACGCTGTTGTCCTTGGGGCGATGGCTTCGGCGGCGGTAACGATGGTCAGTGCGCCTCAAAGCCGATGGATGGCGGTATCTTATACCGTTATCGGCGGCTTGTTGGGCGGTGCGCTCGCGCCTGTGTTGGTGCATATCGTGCTTGGTAAGGCGGCGGCTGGAATGCCGGAGTTGGCGGAACAAAAAACGCCATTGGCGCATGTCGCCGCTCCGGTCATGGTCGGTTTGTGCTGGCAGTTGGTTTTGAAGGTGATGCGGGTGTTGTGGCCGTCGTTTGAGAAACACGCCGACGAAATTGTCGATTGGATTTTGAGCGTCCGTCTGACGCGGAGGAAGAAGAAATGATGTTGGTTTTGTCAGTTGCCCCTGCGGCCTTGGTCGCGTACATGATGATTTGCCGATTAAACGAAAGAAAGCGCGGCATTTGGGATTTTGAAGGCTGGGCTTTTTTGTTTATTTTGGGCGGGTCGATTTGGACGTTTTATAAGGCATGTTCGGTCGGGATGTACCCGATGATGGGCAAGCAATTCTTGGATATCGGAATTTGCTTGTATTTCGGTCAACGCACTTGGCGAAGCCGGAAGTGGAAATTTTGGCATAGTAAACACACGGCCGTCTGAAATTTAGACGGCTTTTTTTTGGGTGTTTTATGAATATTGTTAAGGTTGATTTTGATTTGAAACGCGGCACTCATGAGCCGCTTTTATTTCGCCCTGTGGATGCGTCGGGAAAGATTTTAAAGCTTTCCGTTATTGAGTCGGCGGTTTTGAATATCCGACCGATTTATGGATTGCCGATGAGCTTTAATTTGGATGTTACAGATGATGGTCTGTCGGTGATTTTGAAACCATCTGATACCAAAATGCTTACATGGTCGGTTGCCGATTATGAGGTCAAGGTCAATGTGCACGGGGTAATTAAAGTAATTTTTGAAGGCCGTCTGAAATTGGCGGCTGATTTAGGAGTTTGATATGACGATTAAGACGGGTGGAACGATTATCGGCGCGGTGGTGCAAAACCTACCTATTGTAATTGATGGTCAAAAAAGCATTTACGAAGAAGGTTTGAAAAACGGCACCCTTCCTGCCTCAACGACCTTTAAACAGTTTTTGGATATGCTGTCAGTCGGGGTAACCGATGATGAGGTAGATAAAAAAGTAGCGGCGGCAGTATCGGCGGAATTTATTCGTCTTGGATTGGGTAATAAAAATGGGAAACCGCCTATCGAGCAAGGCGGTAATGCGACTACAAAGCCTGCTGAACAGGGCAATACTGCGCCTGTTCAGGTTGTTGATAAAGGTAAAGTCAATGCATCTAAGGATATTTATGCAATGGAAAATATCCTCGTGGGTGGGAATATTATCGGTGCCAATATGGGAGTTGGTTTCCGTAAATCCCATAAAGAGACAAAGCCATTCGTTGATGTCTCTAATTTGAAAGAATATACCCATGCAGATGTAGTTAAAATCTTAGATGAGGCTAATGCTGCAAAAGGGGTAGCCAAATTCCCTGCCGGTGTTTTCAAGCTAAATAAAGGTATTCGATTTAACTCCACCTCTTTCCCAAATGTAAAAGGGATTGAGGGGGATGGTATGGGCAGAACCGTATTCATTGCGGAGTACGAGCAATCAGAGCGTTGGAATGCGAATACCAACCTGACTGATGCACGCCCGCAATCCGTTATTGTTGCCGAAGAGAAAGACGGTTTCGTTACCAAAGATTGTACCATTTGGTACAAAGGTACTTTCTACTGGAGTCCGAAAGACTACCCTGGCAATATCTTTACAAGTTATTTTGGCTCGGTTCACGGCTTAATGTACGACGCTACAACTAACAGCGTAATCGACGGCGTGGAGGTATTGGGCGCGAACCGTTGCGGCATTATCTGTTCCGCAACAGGGGATGAAATCAATAAACAAAACGCTAAATGGTATAAAGGCGAAATTACTAAAGACGGTCTGACTGCACATGGTCGCGGAAACGTTGTCAAAAACTGTTTCTCTCACCATAACCGTGTTGCCGGTATCATGGGTCAAAACCAAGTTGATATGCAGGTATTTAACAACTCTGCCCACTATAACGGACACGAAAAGGATGGTGGTACTGGGTATGGGGTTGTTCTTGCTAGTGGTTCAGTTAACGTAGATTGTGTAATTACTGAAAACTTGGTGGAACGTAACTACCGTAAGGGTTTGGATGTACATGACGCATATACCAGCGAGTTCCGCAATAACACTTCTCGTGGTAATCGCTTCTTCGGTATTGCAATCGAAGGTCGTGGGTATCCTCTGTCTAAATGCTATATTACTCGGAATGTATTTATCCAAGACCCTGACTTCCGATTGTCTGTGGATGATGACCATACTGCTTGGACAGATTCAAAAAACTCCGATTACTACCGATGGTGTGCTGTACGTTTTGAGGTTAACCCTCAAGCGGCTATCCAAACTTATAAAGTACCTGATGTGGTTGATTTGCAGGCAACAGAGAACTACATTAGCGGTATTTCGTGGGATGGTCGGGGCGCGCATCAAGCATTTATCGTGGCAAGCCGCGAAGATGACAATGGTTCTGTGATTAAAACAAACATCAGCAAAAACATTATCAAAGGCAAACGAGTTACTAACATTCTCTTTGCTAAAGGGTATGATACTGCCGTTAATGGTGTTGGTGAAATCTTGTTTGAAGATAACGAATGTTATTTCGAAGAAGTTACTGACGTGCCATTGTATTTTGATGAAGAAAGCAAAGTTGGTGAAATTACTCAAAGTATCCGTGTTCGCCGGAATATTTTTGAAATCACTAAACCAAGTGGATGGGTATCTCTCATTAGTTTCGATGCACAGGTACGAACCGGGATTAATGAGATAGTGGGTAATAGTATCCGTGTAGGTGATTTCGCTAAAAGTCAAATTCGTTTGGCAGGCGGGGATGCTCCAAGTAAGTTTAAAATATTGGTTAAAGACAATATTTGGGTTAAACAGTCTGCTTCGCAACTGTTGCCTGCACTGCTGTTAAATGAGACTAATGTGTCTCGTTCCAATGTAACATGGGTCAACAATCGTGTTACTGACGATAAAGGCGCTATCCTCACTATCCCCAATACTATTACAACAGACCCTAAACCTACTGAAAACACTGCAACACCTGCTCCTACCAAACCTGCTACATCAGGTGGATGGGATGCAAACTACAAACGACCTACCTCAAGCGGAACACCTCCGTTGCCTAATGTCTTGTTGGATTGGGATAAAGCAACTGATGATACTGTTCCGAATGCTGTGGGTGAAGGTGGTTTGGTTCGTGCTGGTGAGTATATTCCAAAAACAGGTTGGACTCACTTGGTAGATAAGACCAGCTCACCTAAGTTTGCTAAAGCACGTTTCTACGCACCTACTGCCTCATCTGGTGTATATCCTCGCTGGGATTTAGGTACAACCAATTCCGCAGGTCGAAGCACTTTGGTGTTCCCATTCCGTATTAATAGTTTGGGTACATCTACTCGTGTAACAACCGGACTCCACTTTATTGGTGCAGGTACTGCTGGGACTCCGGATAAAATTGCCGGCGGTGGGGCAGTAGTAGTTAAAGGAACTACGGACAAAACATTCAAGTTCACTAAAACAGGATTCCATATTGATGGTGTTATGTATGACGGTTCTGAATTAACTTTAGGAAAAATCTACACAATGGCAATCACATTTGAACCAAATGTAAATTATATTTCGTTTGGTGCAAGATTTGACGGCAATGGTCAAGTTGATGGCGATTTCTTTGAGGGTGCAGAGTTTTACACTACTTCATTGTCGCCGACAGACCGTGTAAACGCATCTTTGCGCGTGATGGATCTGATTGCGGCAGGGGGTAAAAAAACTGAGGTTCCTAAACCTTCTGAGTCTTCGAGTCGTGGTGATGGACAAGTAGTTGCTGGTACGCCAACGGAGGCACAACCACTGGCAGCAGATAGTAGTAACGATCAGGGCGGTACAGCTACTGCACAACCGACAACACCTGTGGCTCCGATACAGACTACGCCGGCAAATAGCGATCAGGCGCAAAGCCAGCCTGCGGCCAAGACCGAAACGTCTGTCAAATTCACGTTTGACGGCGTAGATGCGACGGCGGCGGCTGTTTCGGCGGTTGGTCAGGAATCAGCCAAGATGAAGTCAGTGATTAATTCCGAGCGTTTGGGTGAGCCTGTCGGTTGGGCTGGCGCATTTAAAGAGGATGGCGGTCATAAAGTGATGGTCACTTCTTTTTCGGAGGGTAAGGGTACGCGCTTTATTGAGACAGAAGGATTGTCATCTGATGGCAGTCGTGATACGGCGATTATTATTCCGTTTAAACATTTGGAAGGTGGTTCTGGTAATGCCGCTGCTTATGCGCTGTCTGTTCTCAATGGAGCAGCGGTTCAAAATATCGGTTTGATTTCGGCTATTGAAGAGAGTGGTGGATTCAAACTGCGTCATTACGCTGGCGTGACAATCAATGGTAAAGAGATTGTCCCGACTGAGGCTTATCGGCTTGACAAATGGTATGTCGCAGTTATCACGCTCAAAGGTGTGGCGTTTGACCGAATTCGCGTAGGTACAAACACCCACGGAAATACTGCCCGTAATATGGTTGTTGGTGCGGGGGTTGAATTCGTGCAGAACGACCTGTCCAAAGTTGCCGAAAAAGTATCTGCATTGATGACCGAATACGGTATTCAGGCATAATTTGCAGGACTGTGAAGCAAGAATTAATGCGCTTCGCTCCGGCGAATATTGAAAATAAGCCGTTGACACATTTTTTATAAAATTTAGGTCTTGTGGCCGTCTGATTTTCAGACGGCCTTTTTTATTTGGAGAACGAAAAATGCAAGAGTTGGAATGGATTAAAGAGGCAAAAAAACACATTGGACTAAAAGAGATTGTCGGCACTAAAGTGCATAACCCAACAATCGTGCAATGGTTGAAAGATATGGTGACATTTCCCGGCGCGGCAAAGTCTTGGTACTTTGAAGATGAAACGCCGTGGTGTGGCTTGTTTGTTGGTTATTGCTTAGGCAAGAGTGGCCGCGCGGTCATTAAGGATTGGTACCGTGCCAAAGCGTGGGCAAGTGCTGGGCTAACGAAGCTGGAAAAACCTGCTTATGGTTGCATTGCGGTCAAATCCCGAAAAGGCGGTGGCCATGTGTTCTTTGTGGTCGGCAAAAATGCAAAAGATCAGATTTTGGGACTTGGTGGCAACCAAGGCAATACTGTGTCTATCGTGCCGTTCAATGCGGCGGATATTGACGGTTACTATTGGCCGTCTAAATTGGTTGATGGTAAGCCGGTGCCGTCTAGCCCCACGCCTGAACGTTATGTTTTGTCATCTGTTACAGCAACCGCCGCGCATGGTGCAAGTGAGGCGTGATTATGAGTCCTATCGAATTTTGTGATGCGCGAATTAAAGAATGGGAAGCCAAGCTCAAGCAGGCGAGTGAGCAAGCGGATTTGAAGGGCTTTGAACACGCTGATCGAGAGCTTAAGAATTATCAGCAAATGCGCGAAATTGAGCGTGCCAAGCTTGGTAAAGAGGAGACTGTATGATTGCCGGGATGTTGAAAAACTGGCGGTTTGTGTTGGCCTTGGTTGTTTGTGTTTCGATTGTTTTTGCATGGCAATACGACCATGTTGCCCAATACCGGCGCGGACGTGATTCAATGGCGGCGGAAATTTCAGGCCGTCTGAAAGATGCCGCTATCGAGAAAGCGAAGCAAGACCGCGAATCGTCTGCCATGTATCAAGCCGACAAAGCGGTTCGTGAAGAGAAAGAGAGGGTGCGTTATGTGCAAGTTCCGAAGCTTATTGAGCGTGTCGTTTATCGCAATGTGTGCGTCGATGCTGACGGCGTGTCAGTCATCAACGCCGCCGTTGCCGACGGCAATTAAACCGCCGGCTGACCTTGTGCAGCCATGCCCGAATCTGCCTAAACTTGAGGGCGGTACGGGCGCGGATGTGTTGCCGTGGTCGTTGCAAGTCATCGGCTTGTACAATGACTGCAAGGCGCGGCACAAGGCGTTATCTGATACGTTCAAGTAAACAAAGGCCGTCTGAGATTTCAGGCGGCCTTTTTCTCATTTATTCTTCAAATATTCCAACAGTTTAAGCCATTTAGTGTGAGGCATATTCGCAAAACTGCTCATATTTGGGCTTGTTTCCCATTTTTGTGCGGTTTTTAATGTTGACGCTGTAATGTCGGCTACTTGTTGCTGTGTCAGCCCATATCTTCGGCGTAATGCCTTTAGATTGTTTGGCGTGTAGCCAAGTTCGAAATTCTCAATCATAAAAATCCCCATCTTCTGACAACATCAAATCGTCTGCCGTGATTTGGTCGCATACTTTTTTCAGGCTGTCTAGCCATTCCGCTGTAACTTCAGGGCGGTTGTTGTCTAAAAAGATAAAGTCCGACAGCCAAAGACCGATATTCGAGCGGTAGGCGAGGCGGCCTGTCTTGCTGTCTTCGACCATATCGCCGTTGACAGGCTTTTTCGGTATTGTTCCCGTGTATCTGTCATCTAGTGATTTCCGTGCCAAGAAGCGAGGGTATCGCGTATGAACGACAAATTCGTCTGTTTCAGCGCGTGCTTCGCCGTGAATAATTGCAGGGTATCGGTTGAAAATATTATTCTTGCTCATGATTTGCTTTCAAAAAAGCCGCCATATTTCAGGCGGCCTGTCTATTATGCTTCAAAAATTTTATTGCCGTTTGCAGTAGCCAAAAAGTCTTTTTGTTTCAACGGTAAGCTATTGTATTTGCTTTCTTCAATTTCCCATGCGCGGATTGAAACGCCGTCTGAGCTTTCAGCAAATGCTTTCAGTTTCTCAACAAATTCAGCCATCGCAGGGGCTTCATCATTGAACAAGAAAGCGCGGTATTGGCCGTCAAGTGATTCGATGGTTGCTTTGGCTGCCAAGTGTTCATTGATGATAGAAACTTCAGAATTGATGATGTTTGCAAGGCGGCGTTTTTCAGTTTGAGAAACTTTTTCAAAGCCGTTGAAAGATGTGAAGATGATAACGCGTTTGAACATTTTGATTTCCTTTCGATTTATCCTTGATTCCGTCAAGGTGGCGGTGTCAGACTTGTTGTCTGTCTATGTGTGTATATTACCGCACATAATGCGGTAATGCAAGATATTTTTTGAAAATATTTTTATTTCATTTGCACCTTTTTTGCACCTTTTTTTTGTAAAAATTGTTCAAATATTTGATTTATATATTAATTTAATAAAATATTGCATTACCCTGCATGGGGGCAAGAATAAGCTGCATGGGTCAGGCCGTCTGAAAAAAGGAGGACATATTGTAGCGGTATATCGGTTAAAATACAGCTTCCTTTTTCAGACGGCCTTTTTATGATGCACACAATTCCGGCAACCGCCGCCATGTTGGTAAAAAATTCAGAACGTTATCTTTCAGAAGTTTTGAGTGCGCTGAAAGACTTTGACGAAGTCCTGCTGTTGGACAACGGCTCGACCGACCGTACTTTTGAAATTGCTAAGGGCTTTCCCAATGTCAGCTATTACAAGCATGACTTTATCGGGTTTGGCCCGATGAAAAATCTGGCGGCCAGACTGGCGCAAAACGATTGGATTTTCAGCATAGACAGTGATGAAGTGGCGGATGAGGCTTTAATCGAATCCATTCGTGCGGCCGTTTTGGAAAATGAGAAGGAACATATTTTTTCGCTTTCCCGTCTGAACCATTACCACGGCAGACTGATTAAAGGCTGCGGCTGGTATCCGGATATTATTCCGCGCCTTTATCATCGCAGATTTAGCCGTTTTTCCGACCGTCAGGTGCATGAGTCTTTGGTGTTGCCGCAGGAAGCCAAGGTTAAACAACTCGATGGCCGTCTGAAACATTATTCTTTTGAAAACGCCGAAGGGCTGATTCAGAAAATGCAGCAGTATAGCTCACTGTATGCGGAAGAAAACCGCTTCAAGAAAGACAGTTCGCCGTTTAAGGCTTTGTTGCATGGCGGCGTATCGTTTGTGAAAAATTACCTGCTCAAGCGCGGTTTTGCTTATGGTGCGGACGGCCTGACGATTTCAGTTTCCAACGCACAAGGTTCGTATTACAAATATGTCAAACTCTACGAGCGCAACCGCACGATAACCGTCTCCCTCATCATCACCACTTACAATCGCCCCGATGCTTTGGAGCTGGTGTTGAAATCGGCTTTATCGCAAACCCGTCTGCCGGATGAGATTATTGTCGCGGATGACGGCTCAAGGCAGGAAACCGCCGAAGTGGTTGATTTTATCCGCCGCAGGACAAGTATTCCCGTTAAGCATTCATGGCAGCCGGATAGAGGCTTTCGTGCTGCCGAATCGCGCAACCGTGCGTTGGCGCAGGCGAAAAGCGATTATATTGTGTTGATTGACGGCGATATGGTTTTGGATCCGTCTTTTATCGCCGATCATTTGAAGATTGCCCGCAGAGGCCGTTTGATACAGGGTTCCCGCGTGATTTTGACTGAGGATAAAACGCAGGATATTTTGGATGAAGGCGATTTGCCTGCTTTGTCTATGTTCAGCTCAGGGATAGAAAAACGGCTTTCCGCCCTGCGCTGCCGTTGTTTGGCCAAATTGGCAGGCCGAAAAGGCAACCGCAAACATAAAGGCATCAAAACCTGCAATATGGGCTTTTTCCGCAGCGATGCGCTTGCCGTCAATGGGTTTGACAATAGCTTTGTCGGTTGGGGCAGGGAAGACAGCGAATTTGTCGCCCGTTGCTATCATAACGGGATGAAACGCCATAATTTGAAATTTGCCGGCATTGCGTACCACCTCTGGCACAATGAGGCAGAACGCGATTCTTTGCCGCAAAACGATGCCTTGTTGGAGGCAACCTTGTCGGAACGCAAAATCCGCTGTGTTCATGGCGTATCGGATTTTATAAAAGATGAAGAAGTAGCCGGGAAATAGCCTTATCATCTTTTTAAACCATAGAGGCCGTCTGAAAAAATCAGACGGCCTTTTTTGTGCTTTTAATGAGTCTGAGACCTTTGCAAAATTCCTTTCCCCCAACAGCCGAAACCTAAACACAGGTTTTCGGCTGTTTTTGTTTCGAATATCCACTGATTTTACCCAAATATCCCCTTAATTCCCCTTGGATACCTGATTAATCAGGCATCCGGGCCGCCTTTTAAGCAACAACAGGCACATTTAGCCTGTTAGCCGCTTTCAACAGGTTCAAACACATCGCCTTCAGATGGCTTTGCGCACTTACTTTGAGCAGACCGAAATAGGCTGCCCGGGCATAGCGGAATTTACGGTGCAGTGTACCGAAGCTTTGTTCGACCACATAACGGGTCTTCGACAAATATCGGTTACGTTTGGTTTGCGC
>NZ_JBQCUZ010000006.1:0-145018 GCF_051962755.1 Neisseria sp. P0008.S004 | reverse complement strand
AATTGAAGGCGGAGGCGACGGTTTCTCCTGCCGCGCCTAAGGCCGCACAGCCTGCCGTGAAAAAATAAGCCTGACGGACGTTTGTGCCGTATATGCCGCCCAGAGGCTGAACCGTTTGCCGGTTCGGGTTGATGGGCGGCTTTGTATGGGCAGTGGCAATGAAGACTTGGACCAATGGGGGCAATAACTGAAAATACCGAATCCCTGTGCTTGGGTTTCAGCTGTGGAGTACCGAGGGTTATTTTGCAAAGGTATCAGGCCGTCTGAAAACTTGAAAGAATCTGAAAACTTGAAAGAAGCAGCCGTCTGTTAAATATGCGATAATGCGGAAGATTTCATGGGTGTGGTAGAAACATGGTTGTGATTGTCCACTGGGATGATGTTGGGCAACAATGGAATCGGTTTGCTTGAAACGCCCGCCTGTTGCGGGCTTTTTTATGGGAAGGAATGGTCATGCCTAATCCGCTTTATCGGCAACATATTATTTCAATTTCAGATTTGACGACAGAGCAGCTCGAATTGCTGCTTCAGACGGCCTTGAAGTTGAAAAAGCAGCCTCGTGAAGATTTGCTTGAAGGCAAATTGATTGGTTCGTGCTTTTTTGAACCGTCCACCCGTACTCGTTTGTCTTTTGAAACGGCGGTACAGCGTTTGGGTGGGAAAGTTATCGGTTTTTCCGATGGTGCAAATACCAGCGCGAAAAAGGGTGAAACGCTCGCAGATACTGCGAGGATTATTTCCAGCTATACGGATGCGATTATTCAGCGACACCCGAAAGACGGTGCGGCCCGTGTGGCGGCCGAGTTTTCGAGCGTGCCCGTGATTAATGCCGGCGATGGTACCAACCAACATCCGAGTCAGACGCTTTTGGATTTGGTCACGATTTATGAAACACAGGGCAGTTTGAGCAATTTGAAGATTGCGATGGCCGGCGATTTGAAATATGGCCGTACGGTACATTCATTGTGTCAGGCGCTGAAGCGTTGGGGTTGTGAATTTGCGTTTGTTTCCCCTCCCAGCTTGGCAATGCCGGACTATATCACTGAAGAGCTGGAAGAAGCCGGGTGCCCTTATCAAATTTTGCCCGGATTGGAAGAAGCGGTCGAATGGGCGGATATTTTGTACATGACCCGCGTTCAGCGCGAACGTTTTGATGAGCAGGAATTTGCCAAAATTCAGGGTAAATTCAATCTTGATGCGCAAATGTTGGCGAATGCTAAACCCAATTTGCGCGTCTTGCATCCTTTACCGAGGGTAGATGAAATTCATCCGGACGTGGATAAAACACCTCATGCCTATTATTTTGAACAGGCAACCAATGGCGTGTATGCACGGATGGCGATTTTGTCTTTGGTATTGAACGAAGAAGTTTAAGGAGCGAGAGATGGAAAACTCAAAACTCAGCGTTGAAGCGATTGAACAAGGTACGGTAATTGATCATATTCCTGCCGGTAAAGGCTTGGCCATTTTAAGACAGTTTAAGCTGCTGCATTATGGCAGCGCGGTTACAGTCGGCTTTAATTTGCCCAGCAAAACGCAGGGAAGCAAAGACATTATCAAAGTCAGCGGCGTATGGTTGGATGCCAATGCGGCCAACCGTTTGGCTTTATTTGCCCCTGAAGCAGTAGTAAACAAAATCGATCAGTTTAAAGTGATCGACAAACAGCATTTGTCATTGCCGGACGAAATTTCAGAAGTATTCCGCTGCCCGAATACCAATTGTGCCAGTCATGGCGAGCCGGTCATCAGCCGCTTTTATGTCCGTTCACATAATGGTCAGACACGTTTGAAATGCCATTATTGCGAAAAAACCTTCTCGCGTGATTCGGTTGCCGAAGCCTGATAAAATCTCAGGCCGTCTGAAAACACGGCTGTGCGGTTTGAGTTGTCTGCTTGATACATCAGTTTCATAAAAAGCAAGATATTAAGCAAATTGCGTTAAAATTACGTTAAAATAATGCCTTCTGAGTTAATGACATCATTTGCTCAAAAGGCATTATTTTTATAACGCGATACGAAATGTAGGAAAACTTATGCACTCATCCATACAAAGCCGGTTTGCCCCAATTTTATACGTCTTGATTTTCTTTGCCGGATTTTTAGCCGCACAAGTTTGGTTTAATCAGCAAGCCTATTTGGCCAATCTTCCTCTTTTGGTCACAGCCATTTCTGCCGTTGCATTGGTTTGGTTGATTTGGGCCGTCGTATCTGCGCGATCCAAAGCTAAAAGCAAGATGTTGCACCGTGAGCAGCTGATTCAAAAAGAGAGCATTCATCCGGTTTTGCATGCGACGTTGCAGCGTTCTGACGGTCAAACGGATTTATTGGTTTTGGTTGTCCGCAATAGCGGTAAGGGCTTGGCGAAGAATGTACGCTTTGAGGCAGAGCCTTTGCCGGATCACTTGCCGAGCAAGTTGGTTGCCGATGCAGTTATGCGCTTGGAGATGTTTTCCGGCGGTGTGGATATGCTGGCATCGGGCGAATTGTATGGCGGCGTGTTTGCAAGCATGTTGGCGCTGGCTGCCGAATTGCCGGACCAGACATTTGGCGGCGTGTTGAAACTGAAGGCCACTTATGAAAATGCTTTTGGCGATCAATGCACTTCAGAAAGCATTTTGGATTTGAGCATACTGAATTTCAACTTGTCGGAAATTAAATCCGGTGGCGAACAAAAGCCCCGCAAGAAATTGTTGTATTGATATACAAAATATGCAGGCCGTCTGAAACCGAAATACTTGGTTTCAGACGGCCTGTTGTTATTTTTCAAATGATTTTTGAAGAAAAAGAGGCGTATCGGGTATAATAATCAAAGAATTCGAAACGGATTGTCAGGATTGGCAAGCCGTCTCATCATTGTCGTATTTCAAAACCTTACTGATATTTTTTCAATCATCTGTTGCTATGTATCGGAACTTTTTCTGATGTTGGCACTGGCGAAATATTCCTTCAGCCATTTACTTTCAGGAAGCTGCTTATGTTAGTGTGTAATCCTTATGAAGTTGTGATCCATGGTACGACCAGCAAAGGCAAGATTTTCCGACCAAGCGACTGGGCGGAGCGCCTGTGCGGTATTTTGTCTTCCTTCACCAAAGACAACCGCCTTTCCTATTCGAATTGGGTGCGCCCGATTTTGGTGGACAATGTCCGTTGTGTGGCAGTCGATAAAAAACTGGAAGAAGACAATCCGCAAATGTTCCGTTTTTTGATGGATTTTGCAGCGGATAACGATTTGCGCGTGATTGACTGCAAAGCCTTACTCAAAGAGCAGGAAAGCAAGCAGCAGGGCGAAGTGCCGGTCGAGCGCGTTTTGTTGGCGCAGGCGATTGAAGAAAAACATGCAGCCGAGGGTGCGGAAGCGGCTAATGCTCAGCCTGAGCCTCAAGCTGCCGCGCCTGTGGTTGGCGTATTGCGTGAAATTCCGCCGGAAGAAACCGCAACCGCTTTTGCGGCATTGAGCATTTTGCGTTCTTCTTTGACCGATATTCACCGTTTCGTCGAGCAAATCAACGAGCATCAGCGCAAAACCGGCTACCGCCTGCTGGGTATTTTTGAAGAAGGCAAACAAAATGCCGTGGCCGTATGCGGTTTCCATACTGCACATAACTTGGCCAGTGGTTACCATATCCATATTGATGATCTCGTAACCATGCCGCAATGCCGCCAAAAAGGTTATGCTTCACGCTTGTTGGAAGAAGTGCGCAAAATCGGTGCGGAAACCGGCGCGACTAAAATCCATCTGAATGTCCATGTTAACCATGACCGTGCAGGTGCGCATCGTCTCTACTTTAAAAACGGATTTGAAATTTGCGCTTACCATTTCCGTTGCGATCCGAAATAATTTTTGTGGAAAGAAGGAATCCCATGTTGAAGATTTTGACTGCGGCTGTTTTGGCACTGAACTTGGCGGCCTGCGCATCAGGCAGCGGGCAAGGCAGCTCGCAAATGTATGGCGAGATTAAGGCCGGTGTAGAAACCAGCCATCAACGTTGAGATATATAATGACAAGGCCGTCTGAAATAGGTTTTCCTGTTTTAGACGGCCTTTTTGCAGCTTGATTAGAGGGAAGTGGAGGTATCGTCGGTGGCAACAGTCCGATGCAGGCGATACCAATTGTACAGGCGCAAGATGCACAAGAAAGCGATGATGGGCATACAGGCTGCGGTAACCAGATAACGCGGGTTGCTGAAGTTTAAAACATTGTGCCCGGAAAGCAGCGACAAAGCGGCATGCAACCATTCCCACAAAGACGAAATGCTGAATGCCAAAACAGCCAACAGGCCGAGAGTTCGGAAAATGCCGATGGGCAGGATTTGTTGGCGTAATACGGCGCGGTTGAGTTGGAACAAGACAATCAAACCGAAGCCGATAATGCAGACCATGCCGCCGTTGGCGACGATTTGCAGGCTGTTGAAGGCAATGTCGGGCGTAACGGAAATTGTACCGGACTGGTTGGCGGCAGTTTGTTGCAAATTTAAGCCTTGCATGACATTAAGTACGAAACCGTAGATCAGGTCAGCCAAAACGATGCCGATGGGTAGCGGAGTCAAAAAACGTTTCATGGATCAGTTGAGTATTCTATTAGTATGAGTGAGGCCGTCTGAAAAATTAAACATGACGACGTGAGGGTATATTGTATCCGATAGGAAAGTAGGTTAATGCAAAAATAAATTTAGTTTAAGTCAGAAAATGATGTAATTTTACGCCAACATTATTGCATTAAGAGTACAATCTTCTTCATTATCAAACGTGAAATCAACAGGAAAGGACGTTTACATGAGCCAATTGCAACGTGATTTAACCCGTATCAGCCACAATACCAAAATTGTTGCCACACTGGGTCCGGGCAGCAACAATGTACAATTGTTGGAAGACATGATCCGTGTCGGCGGCCTTAATGTCGTCCGTTTCAATTTCAGCCACGGTACGCCGGAGTTTCATGAAGAAAATGCCCGTATCGTACGCGAAGCCGCGAAACGTGCGGGTCAGGAAATCGCCATTCTTGCCGACTTGCAAGGGCCTAAAATCCGTGTCGGTAAAATTGCCGGCGGCAGCATCGAGCTGAATAAAGATGAAACTTTGATTTTGGATGCCGCACTTGAAGGCGAAGGTACACGCGAAGCGGTGGGTTTGGACTACCGTGATTTGCCGAATGACGTCGCTGCCGGCGATGTTTTGTGGCTGGACGACGGCCTGTTGACTTTGACCGTTGAGGCGGTTGAAGGAAGTAAGATTATTACAAGGGTAGAAAACAGCCATGTGCTGAAAAGTAACAAAGGTATCAATAAACGCGGCGGTGGCCTGTCTGCCGGTGCGTTGACCGAAAAAGACTTCCGCGACCTGAAAACGGCGATTGCCATTGGTTGCGACTACTTGGCCATCAGCTTTGTGAAATCTGCCGAAGATTTGCACATCGCACGCGCCAAAGTCGAAGAAGAAATGAAAGGCAGTACAGCCGTACGTCCCGGTTTGGTTTCCAAAATCGAGCGCGTAGAAGCCATTGAAAATCTGGACGAAATCATCCTTGCCAGCGACGGTATTATGGTTGCCCGCGGCGACTTGGCAGTGGAAGTCGGCCATGCCGCCGTACCTGCCCTACAAAAACGCATGATCCGCCGCGCCCGTGAGTTGCGCCGCTTCAGCATTACCGCAACTCAAATGATGGAATCCATGATTACCAACCCTGTACCAACCCGCGCGGAAGTCAGCGACGTGGCCAACGCGGTATTGGACGGTACCGATGCGGTGATGTGTTCCGCCGAAACCGCCGTCGGTGCGTATCCGTTTGAAACCGTCAGCCAAATGGCGATTATTTGTGCGGCTGCGGAAAAAGAACAAGATTCGCTCAACGGCGTTGCCGAACAGGTCGAGTATCCCGAAGCCGTCAGCACCAACTTGGCGATTGCTGGCGGTGCGGTCAGCGTGGCGCGAGCAGTTCACGCCAAAGCCATCGTTGCCCTGACTGAAAGCGGTTCGACCGCCTTCGAAGTCAGCCGCCACAACATCACCCTGCCGATTTTTGCCCTGACGCCGAGTGTTTCAGCGCAACGCCGCATGGCGATGTACCGCGGCGTGCGTCCGTTGATTTTGGCAACCAGTACCGATCACGATACCGCGCTGAACGAAGTGGAAGCCATGCTGGTAGAACACAAAATCCTCCAAAGCGGCGACCAATACATCATCACCAGCGGTTCGCAAATGCGCGAATCCGGTTCGACCAATACGTTGGAAGTGTTGCAGGTTAAATAATTGCAGTGATCCGATGATTGGAAAAGCAGGCTGTTTTAGCCTGCTTTTTTTGTGTAAAAAAAGAAAAGATTAGGCAAAAATAATGATGTAGTATAGAATTGAGTGCCTATACTAAATCAATAAAGGACGTTTCAGACGGCCTTTTTCTTTGTCCGCTACTTTCACGGTAAACCAAAATGATTCATTTCAATCTGAAAAAAACAGCATTTATTTTAAGCGCAGCACTGTTATCTACTGCCGTCCAAGCCTCCGGCTACCACTTCGGCACACAATCCGTTAACGCACAAGGCACGGCCAACGCCGCCGCCGCCGAAGCTGCCGATGCCTCAACCATTTTCTACAATCCGGCCGGTTTGAGCAAAATCGACAGCAGCCAAATTTCCGTCAACGCCAATATCGTTTTCCCAAGCATTCATTATGAGGCGGAATCTGCGAAACACTTCCGCACGGGTGCCGATGTCAGCGGCTCGACCAGCGGCAAAATTACCGAAACCACCGTTGCTCCGCACGTTTATGGCGCGTACAAAGCCAGCGACGATGTAACTTTGGGTTTGGGCGTGTACGTTCCTTTCGGCTCTGCAACCGAATACGAAAAAGATTCCGTGTTGCGCCACAACATCAACAAATTGGGTTTGACCACCATCGCCATCGAGCCGGTAGTCGCATGGAAACTGAATGAGCAGCACGCTGTTGGTGCCGGTTTGATTGCCCAATATTCCAAAGCCGAATTGCGTAAATACTCCGACTGGGATGCTTCCGGCGCCATCAGCCAGTTGGCCAGCGGCTTAGCTTCCCGTCAAGCAGGCCGTCCCGTTGCTGTCGATGCGACCGGCAAAGCTGACGGTCATGCCGATGTAAAAGGCCACGATTGGGGCTTCGGCTATCAACTGGCGTGGATGTGGGACATTAATGACCGCGCACGCGTGGGTGTGAACTATCGTTCCAAAGTATCGCATACGCTGAAAGGCACTGCCGATTGGGAAGCGGACGGCGCATATGCAAAACGCGCTTGGGATTTGGGTGCAATGGCTGCACGCGGTTATGTGCCGAACGAAAAAGCCAGCGTAAAAATCGTTACGCCTGAGTCTTTGTCTGTTCACGGTATGTACCGCGCCACCGACAAAACCAATTTGTTCGGCGATGTGACTTGGACACGCCACAGCCGCTTCAACAAAGCCGAGCTGGTGTTTGAAAACACCAAAAAAGTTGTCAACGGCCAATCCGACCGTACCGTCATTACGCCTAACTGGCGCAACACTTATAAAGTCGCATTCGGTGGCTCTTACCAAGTTACCGAACCATTGCAACTGCGTGCCGGTATCGCTTTCGACAAATCGCCGGTTAAAAGCGCCGAAGACCGCATGAACAGCCTGCCTGACGGTAACCGTATCTGGTTCTCCGTCGGTGCCAAATATCAACTGGGTAAAAACCATGTGATCGATGCGGCGTACAGCCATATCCACATCAATGACACGGTTTACCGCACCGGCAAAGCCAGCGGCAACGACGTGGATAGCCGCGGTGTATCCTCTGCCCGCTTTAAAAACAAAGCGGACATCTTGGGCTTGCAATACACTTACAAATTCAAATAATCGGATTTGAGTGGTGGATAAAAAGGCCGTCTGAAGATTTCAGACGGCCTTTTTGATTGGCAGGAATAGATGGAACAATCAATAGGCAATAAATAGCGTGTTAGGGTTTCCATATTGCTGATTGGAATGGCAGAACGGGAAGACGATAGAAAAGGGGATAGCCGATAAATAGCTGAAGACATGAGGTGTTGTTTGCGCTTTAAGTAACGTGTTACCAATTTTATTTAATGGGCAGCAATCAAAAGGCCGTCTGAAAAACAGGTTTTCAGACAGCCTTTATTTATCGAATCGTTGCTAAAAAAGCCCAATCAGCTGCGGACTTCCAGTTCGATTTCTCTTTCCTGTTCGTCTTCGGCCGGTTTGTCCATGGTTTTTTCATCGGCCATATTGTCCAAATCGCGGCCGGGTTCGGAGGCGGTATCGCCGATGGAAACGCTGTTCAGGCTTTCCAAAATAATGGCGGAGGCCAGATGGTCGGATGTGCGGTACACCATTGCCAAACCGATTTCTTCCGCCGGAATGGAAACCAATTCAACCGTATCTTTGTCTTTCGGCTTGCGAATCAGGTTGTTGGACAGATTGACACGGACTTGGCGGCCGCGTTTGTAGAGGCTGACCACCGTGCCTTTGTCCAAGCCGTCGAGTTCACCTTTATCCAAAGTAATGGTTTGGAACTGGCCGGCTTCGCCCACGCCGTCGAAGATGGAAACGACTTTGGCCTGAATCGGACGGGCAGGGGCGTGAGGCATCACGTTGAAGCTGTCGAGGCCTTCGGGCAGTTTCAGCAGATAGTCGTCTTTGCGGATTTCGGAAACGGCTTCTTCGATAACCAAAGGTTGCGCGGACTGGGTGCGCAGCTTCATGACTTTGTTGACTTGGGTGTAATACTCGTTGCTTTTGAGTTTTTCGTCAGAAGCGCGGGTACGGTGTTCCAAGGCGGAGTCGGTGTAAGGCAGCGTGTTGGCGATGCCGCTGAACACGACTTCTTGGCCGAGGAATTTGCCGGTTTCCGGGTCGGTGATGTTTTTATTGACGCGGTAGGTCAGGTAGCGGCCGGGTTCGGTCAGGCCGTATGCGTACACGCGGTTGCCTTGCGTGTAGAGGACGCGGTTGTCGGGGCCTGCAATCAGGCGCGGCGTGTTGGCGGTTTCTTCTGGAGCGATAATCTGCGGATGTTTCATGAACATGCGATAGAGATTGACGTTGACGGTCGGAATACCGTAGCCGGAAGTTTCGCGTACGCGCGGATGCAGTTTGATCACGGGAATGCCGTCTGAACGGGTTTGAGTGTGTTCAAAACCCAGTCGCGGCTGGCCGTTGACGTAGCGTAAAACCAACACCTGACCCGGATAGATCAGATGTGGATTGCGGATGGCGTTGCGGTTGGCGCCCCAAAGGCGGTTCCATTGCCATGGGCTGTACAGATATTTGCCGGAAATACCCCACAAGGTATCGCCGTTTTTAACGACGTAGCGTTGCGGCGCATTGGGGCGGATTTTTAAAGAAGCTGCCTGAGTGTGGGCAGAAATAGCCATGCCTGCCATGCAAAGCAGGGTTATAATACGTTGTTGCATAACCGTTCCCCTTGAAATCGATTCGGTTTGTCTTCAGATGATAAACAGAGAAGGCTGGAGTTTGCGAGACTGCCGCCCATTCATCAATACGATAACGAACGGCCTTCGTCGCGCTATCTTAACATTTTTCGGCGTTATTTTAGCATTGAATGTTGCTGTCATGACAGGAGATTGTGGCGGCGGAAACCAAATCTGTATGAAAATCACACATCAGCTTTATAAAACGAGAATATTATGGCTTTACTGAACATCCTCCAATACCCTGACGAACGGTTGCACACGGTCGCCAAACCTGTTGAAAAAATCGATGAGCGCATCCAGACATTGGTTGCCGATATGTTTGAAACCATGTACGAAGCACGCGGTATCGGCTTGGCGGCCACTCAGGTCGACGTACACGAGCGCATCGTCGTGATGGATTTAACCGAAGACCGCAGCGAGCCGCGCGTGTTCATCAATCCCGTCATTGTCGAAAAAGACGGCGAGACGACTTACGAAGAAGGCTGTCTGTCCGTGCCGGGCATTTACGATACCGTAACCCGTGCCGAGCGCGTCAAAGTTGAAGCTTTGAACGAAAAAGGCGAGAAATTCACGCTGGAAGCAGACGGCCTGCTGGCAATCTGCGTGCAGCACGAATTGGACCACCTGATGGGCATCGTGTTTGTCGAACACCTGTCGCAGCTGAAACAAGGCCGCATCAAAACCAAACTGAAAAAACGTCAGAAACACACCATCTGACCTAAGCATCGCTTAAAGGCCGTCTGAAAAGACAAAACAGAAGGCAGACTTCGGTTTTCAATCTTTCAGACGGCCTTTTCAGCTGAAACAGTTTGCCCAACGCGCCCATTCAAACCATTTCCACAAGGACACAACATGAAAGTTATCTTTGCCGGTACACCCGATTTTGCCGCCGCCGCCTTGAAAGCCATCGCCGCCGCAGGTTTTGAAATTCCGCTGGTGTTGACCCAGCCCGACCGCCCAAAAGGCCGCGGCATGCAGTTGACCGCATCGCCGGTCAAACAGGCTGCCTTGGAATTGGGTTTGACCGTGGCGCAGCCGGAAAAGTTGCGCAATAACGCCGAAGCCCTGCAAATGCTCAAAGATACGGGCGCGGATGTGATGGTGGTGGCCGCGTATGGCTTGATTTTGCCGCAGGATGTGTTGGATACGCCCAAATACGGCTGCCTTAATATCCACGCTTCGTTGTTGCCCCGTTGGCGCGGCGCAGCGCCGATTCAACGTGCGATTGAAGCCGGCGATGCCGAAACCGGCGTGTGCATCATGCAGATGGACATCGGCTTGGATACCGGCGATGTGGTCAGCGAACACCGCTACGCCATTCAACCTACGGATACCGCCAACGAAGTGCATGACGCACTGATGGGTTTGGGTGCCGAAGCGATTGTTGCCGACTTACAGCGTCTGCAGGCGGAAGGCCGTCTGAACGCGGTCAAACAGCCTGAAGAAGGCGTTACCTACGCCCAAAAATTAAGCAAAGAAGAAGCGCGTATCGATTGGAACGAAAGCGCGGACATTATCGAACGCAAAATCCGCGCCTTTAACCCTGTACCTGCCGCGTGGGTCGAGTATCAAGGCAAACCGATGAAAATCTGGCGTGCAGAAGTCGTGGTCAAACAGGGTGAGGCAGGCGAAGTGTTGTCTTGCACTTCAGACGGCCTGCTGGTGGCGTGCGGTGAAAATGCGCTGAACATCACCGAATTGCAGCCTTCCGGCAGCAAACGCATGAGCATACAGGCATTTGCGGCAGGTCGGACGATTGAAGTCGGAACGGTTTTGTAACAGTCTGGAAATCAACGTAGAGGAAAGAAGACAATGGCTGTTTTTGAAGTGGTCGAGGGCGATATTACCCGATTGGCAGTCGATGTGATTGTCAATGCCGCCAATTCATCGCTGTTGGGCGGTGGCGGCGTAGACGGTGCAATACACCGCGCCGCGGGCAAAGAGCTGCTGGACGAGTGCCGCACTTTGGGCGGTTGCCGCACAGGCGAAGCCAAAATAACCAAAGGCTACCGTTTGCCTGCACGTTTTGTCATCCACACGGTCGGGCCGGTATGGTTTGGCGGAAAACAAAATGAAGAGGCCAAATTGGCACAATCCTACGCCAATTCCTTGCTGCTTGCCCAGAAACACGATCTCCACAGCATCGCCTTTCCGTGCATCAGCACCGGTGTGTACCGCTTCCCGGCCGAAGCCGCCGCGCGTATCGCTTTGGAGAGTTTGAAACAAACCCTGCCGCGATGTCCGGCAGTGGAAAAAATCATCTTCTGCTGTTTTTCCAAAAAAGATGCCGAATATTATCGGGCATTGCTGGCTGCCGAACAGGCCGTCTGAAATCCGCCGAACACTTGAAATCAAATATAAATCAGAAAGCAAAAATATGAGTATGTCCCTCGCCCAAAAACTGGCCGCCGACAGCGTTGCCGCAGTTGCCGAAGGGCGCAATCTTCAGGATGTTTTGGCGGAAATCCGTGCGGCGCATCCGCAGCTGACGGCGCAGGAACACGGCGCGTTGCAGGATATTGCCTACGGTTGCCAACGTTATTTGGGCAGTTTGAAGCACATGCTTGGTCAAATGCTGAAGAAGCCGATTGACAATCCGCAGCTCGAAAGCCTGCTTTTGGCGGCGATGTACCAACTACATTACACGCGTAATGCCCCTCATGCCGTGGTCAATGAGGCGGTGGAAAGTATTGCCAAAATCGGCCGCGGCCAGTTCCGCTCGTTTGCCAACGCGATTTTGCGCCGCTTTTTACGTGAACGTGACAAACTCGCGGCTTCCTGCAAAAAAGACGATGTGGCGAAACACAATTTGCCTCTGTGGTGGGTGGCTTACTTGAGAAACCATTATCCGAAACATTGGCACAACATTACCACTGCGCTGCAATCTCATCCGCCGATGACTTTGCGCGTCAACCGCCAACACGGCAATGCCGAAAGCTATTTGGAAAAACTGGCTGCGGAAGGTATTGCGGCCAGGGCTTTGGACGAATACGCCGTGATGATGGAAGAAGCCGTGCCGGTAAGCCGCCTGCCCGGTTTTTCAGACGGCCTGGTATCGGTGCAGGATTTTGGTGCGCAACGTGCTGCCTATTTATTGAACCCGAAAGACGGCGAACGCATTCTCGATGCCTGTGCAGCGCCGGGCGGTAAGACGGGTCATATCTTGGAACTGGCAGATTGTCATGTTACCGCTTTGGATATAGATGAGGGCCGTCTGAACAGGGTGAAGAGCAATCTTGACCGTTTAGGCTTTCAAACGGCCTCTTTGACTTGTGCCGATGCGCAGGACTTGACAGCGTGGTATGATGGCAAGGCCTTTGACGCTGTTTTGGCCGATGTGCCGTGTACCGCTTCGGGCGTGGCGCGCCGCAACCCCGACGTCAAATGGCTGCGCCGACCGACCGATGCCGTCAAAACCGCACGCCAACAGGAAGCATTATTAGACGCGCTGTGGCAGACCCTGACGAAAAACGGCAGGATGTTGCTGGCTACCTGCTCGGTCTTTGTCGAAGAAAACGACGGTCAGTTGCAAAAATTCCTTAACCGCCATGCCGATGCCGAGTTGATCGAATCGCATGTGCTTTTACCGAACAAACATCAAGATGGCTTTTATTACGCGCTTATTAAAAAGCAGTAAAACGCTGATTGTACCGCTCTTGCTCGCCGTGTCGTTGAATGCGGCGGGCGAGGGCATCAGTGCGACCCGTGCCGAGGCAAAGCTGACCCATGCCGGACAGCTTTCTGTCAGCAGCCGTTTCCGCACCGACCTGCCCGACCAGCTTAAAGAAGCACTCAAACAGGGCGTCCCCCTGCATTTTAATTTGAGTTGGCAGCTGTCAGCGCCGTCCATGTCGTCTTATAAATTCAAGTTCGACCAGCTGCTCAACAACGACAGCACGATTCAATACAAATTGTCCTTCCATCCGCTGACCAACCGTTATCGCGTTACCGTCGGTACGTTTTCTACCGAGTACGACACGCTTGAAACTGCCTTGCGCGCAGTGGGCGCGGTCGCGAATTGGAAGGTTTTGTCCAAAGGCGCGCTGAGTGATGTGGCCGCCAAAGATACGAAGGCTGAAATCCGCCTGCTGCTGACAACCGCCAAGCTGCCCAAACCGTTCCAAATCAATGCCCTGACGTCTAAAAACTGGCATTTGGATTCCGGTTGGAAGTCCTTGTCGGTTTCGCAGGAGTAAGCCATGCGCCGCTTTCTTCTGATTGCCGCCGTATTTTCCGTTGTTTTGCTATACGGTTTGACTGTTGCAACGGGTAGCAGCAGCGTATTGTCCGATTACTTCTGGTGGATTGTTGCTTTGTGTGGCTTGCTGTTGCTGGTGTTGGCGGCGGTGTTGGTACGCTATGTCGTGCTTTTGATGCGCGACAACAGCAAAAGCGTGTTCGGCTCGCAGATTGCGCGTCGGCTGTCGGGGATGTTTACTTTGGTTGCCGTATTGCCGGGCGTGTTTCTGTTCGGTATTTCCGCCCAGTTTATTAACGGTACGATTAATTCTTGGTTTGGCAACGATACCCATGAGGCTCTAGAGCGCAGCTTAAATTTGAGCAAATCCGCGCTGAACTTGGCGGTGGACAACGCTGTCAGCAACGCCACGCCGGTGCAGATCGACTTAATCAGCGCCGCTTCGCTGGACGGCAACTTAGGGCAAGCGCTGGCAAAATCCGCGCTTACTGCCGACTTTGCCCAGCTGGCGCTTTATAACGCGACTACCCATAAAGCCGAGAAAAGCATCAATCCCTTGAAACTAAATCAACCTGAGCTTAACAAAGAAGGATGGGAGCAACTGGAGCAGACCGGCTCGGTGCGTAGCTTGGAAAACATCGGCGGCGTGCTGTATGCTCAAGGCTGGATGCTGATCGGTACGCATAAAAATCAGGATTATGCGTTGTTTTTTCGGCAGCCGATTCCGAAAGATGTTGCCCAAGACGCGACGCTGATTGAAGCGGCCCGCGCCAAATACGCCGAGCTGAGTTATACCAAAAAAGGCCTGCAAACCTTTTTCCTGTCCACGTTGTTGGTCGCAACATTGTTGGCCATTTTTTTGGCGCTGGTGATGGCTTTGTATTTTGCCCGCCGTTTTGTGGCACCGGTATTGTCGTTGGCAGAGGGCGCGCGGGCGGTGGCTCAGGGCGACTTCAGCCAGACCCGGCCGGTATTCCGCAATGACGAGTTCGGACGTTTGACCCAGTTGTTCAACCACATGACCGAGCAATTATCGATTGCCAAAGAGGCGGACGAGCGCAACCGTTTGCGCGAAGAAGCCGCCCGCCATTATTTGGAATGCGTGTTGGAAAGTTTGACCACGGGCGTGATTACTTTGGATGCCGATGGCCGTCTGAAAACCTTTAACAAGGCTGCCGAACAGATTTTGGGCGTTTCGCTGGTGTCTTTGTGGGGTAGCAACTGGCATCAATGGCACGGCAAATCGCCGCAGCAAACCCTGTTAGCCGATGTGTTTGCCGCCATCAATGAAACCGCCGACAGCGACAAACCCGTCCAAGTCGAATATGCCGCGCCTGACGATGCCCGAATCTTGTTGGGTAAGGCCACCATTCTGCCGGAAGACAACGATAACGGCGTGGTGATGGTGATTGATGACATTACCGTCTTGATACGGGCGCAAAAAGAGGCCGCATGGGGCGAAGTGGCGAAACGGTTGGCGCACGAAATCCGCAATCCGCTCACGCCTATCCAGCTTTCCGCCGAGAGATTGGCATGGAAATTGCATGATAAACTTGATGAACAAGACGCCCAAATCCTCAGCCGTTCAACCGATACTATCGTCAAACAGGTTGCCGCGTTGAAAGAAATGGTCGAAGCGTTCCGCAACTATGCACGTGCGCCGTCGCTGAATTTAGAAAAACAAGATTTAAACGGTTTGGTGTCGGAAGTATTGGTATTATATGAGGCCGACGCGTGCAAGTTTAATGCACGGCTCAGCGCCGATGCCCTGCCGATTGTTGCCGATACGACGACGATGCGCCAAGTGTTGCATAACCTATTTAAGAATGCCGCAGAAGCGGCAGAGTCGGACGAAGCGCCTCAAGTAAACGTCGAAACAGGGCGCGAAGGCGGACAGGTTTTCCTGACCGTCTGCAATAACGGTAAAAGTTTCAGCAAAGAAATGCTGCACAATGCTTTTGAGCCGTACGTTACCGACAAACCGACAGGAACGGGGCTGGGCTTGCCCGTTGTGAAAAAAATTATTGAGGAGCATGGCGGCCGTATCAGCCTGAGCAATCAGAACAGCGGCGGCGCGTGCGTCAAAATAGCTTTACCGGAAATGGCAGAAACTTATGCGAAGCAGTGATATTTTGATTGTAGATGATGAAGTAGGCATCCGCGACCTGCTCTCCGAAATCCTTCAAGACGAAGGCTATACCGTCACTTTAGCCGAAAATGCCGAAGAAGCGCGCCAATTGCGTTATCAAACGCGTCCGGCCATGGTGTTGCTGGACATTTGGATGCCCGATTGCGACGGCATCACTTTGTTGAAAGAGTGGGCGAAAAACGGCCAACTCAATATGCCTGTTGTTATGATGAGCGGTCATGCCAGCATTGACACCGCGGTTGAAGCCACTAAAATCGGCGCGCTCGATTTTCTGGAAAAACCGATTGCCCTGCAAAAACTCTTGTCTGCGGTAGAACGCGCCTTGAAACATGGCGAAGTTCAGACGGCCTCCGGCATGACTTTGGACAAACTGGGCAACAGCCCGGTTATTCAAGAAATGAACGGCAGCATTGAAGCGGCCGCCAAACACAATCGCCCGCTGTTGTTGGCCGGTGAGGCAGGCTCGCCGTTTGAAATTGTCGCCCGCTATCTGCACAAAAGCGGTACGCCTTGGGTGGCAACCGACCGTGTCGAACACATTGTCGATACGCCGTTGGAGTTGTTGCAAAAAGCATCGGGCGGTATTTTGTATGTCGGCGATATTGCCCGTTACAGCAAAAATATCCAAAACGGCATTGCTTTCTTGCTTGAAAAAGCCGACCGCTACAATGTCCGTGTGATTGCTTCATGCGGCTTTAAACGCGGTGAGAGCGCTGATGACGTCGTTGCCGGCCGACTGGCGGAGCTGTTGAAAGAGTGCATCAATGTTCCTTCTTTGCGCAGCCAACCGGACGATATCGTCTTTTTAATCAACCGCATCATGACCGATTTGGCCGAAAGTCAAAAAATCCAGCCGGTAAAATTCAGCGATAGCGCGTTGGTGGTTTTGCGCCAATACGATTGGCCGGGCAATTACGACCAGCTTGCCGAAACAGTGAAAAACATCATGTTGGAATCGGACGGCAAAGAAGTGGACGATCAGGCTGTTGCCGTGGCTTTGGGTCAGAAGGAAAACGCGACGGCGACAGAAATCATCGGTGGCTTCAATTTCAATATGCCTTTGCGCGAATTGAGGGAAGAAGTCGAGCGCCGCTACTTTGAGTACCACATCGCCCAAGAAGGCCAAAATATGAGCCGCGTGGCGCAAAAGGTCGGTTTGGAGCGTACACACCTTTACCGCAAACTCAAACAACTCGGTATCAGCGTATCGCGCCGCAGCGCCGACAAATCCGAAGAATAAGCGCAATATCGGTTCAAACACAATAGAGGCCGTCTGAAAGCCATCAGGTTTTTCAGACGGCATCGTCATTTGACGGTTTGCTTAGGCAAGCAATACTTTATAAAAATAATGATATGGCTCGGCATTGTTATTTTGCCTTTTAAGCCGAAAGAATACGAAAGTCGGCAAAACTGCTCAGATTACAACTGAGTCGGAAAAACACTATACATTGATTATGTCTGAATCGATGCATCAAGAATTGAAAAATTATTGTGCTCAACATGGTATTTCTTTGAAAGATTTTGTCATTCAGGCAATTCAAAATGAAATGCAGCAGTAATGGCTAAAACATAAAGATGTAAATATGCTTTAATGTAAAGATGTACTTTTGAAAAGGAGTTATCCAATGTTAGGACATTTTGATTATGAAGTAGCTTTAGAGATTTTAGGCCAAAGTCAGCAGTCTTTAGTTCAGGCTCGCTATGATGAATACAATAAAGAAAACCCAAATCCGGAGCTTTTGAAATTTCTACGTAGCCGTATGGCCGTTGTAGATGAGCTAATGGATAACTTAAAACCTGATGATGAATATCTGATTAATCGTATATTGGATAAAAATGATGTTCTGAGAAAGTTACTGTGATGGGTAACTAAAGCTTTATATTAATAAAATATTCAGACGGCCTTTATTTACTTCGGGCCGTCTGAAAAAACATTACGAAAAGGGAACAGATTGATGACGGAAAACGAGCGTTTTGCTTGGTTGCAACTGGCATTTACGCCCTATATCGGCGCAGAAAGTTTTTTGGTGCTGTTGCAGCAATTCGGTAGCGCACAAGCTGCCTTGAATGCGCCGGCAGATACAATTGCCGCGTTGGTGCGCCATAAACAGGCAGTCGAGTCGTGGCGTAATGCAGACAAACGGGCTTTGGCGCAGCAGTCAGCTGAAGCCGCTTTAAAATGGGAAATGCAGGACGGTTGCCGTCTGTTGCTGCTGCAAGATGATGATTTCCCCGAAATGCTGACACAAGGTATTACCGCGCCGCCGGTTTTGTTTTTACGCGGCAATGCAGAGTTGTTGCACACATCTTCTGCCGCGATTGTCGGCAGCCGCCATGCCACGCCG
The DNA here is from genome assembly GCF_051962755.1 of Neisseria sp. P0008.S004. Lineage (NCBI taxonomy): Bacteria > Pseudomonadati > Pseudomonadota > Betaproteobacteria > Neisseriales > Neisseriaceae > Neisseria > Neisseria sp. P0008.S004. The sequence goes on along the minus strand of NZ_JBQCUZ010000006.1, from coordinate 126,893 downwards.
CAGGCAATGCGGATTGCCAAAGATTTCGGCAGGGCGTTGAGCGAAAAAGGCATTCCCGTCGTATCGGGTATGGCTTCGGGTATCGATACCGCCGCCCATCAGGGGGCATTGCAGGCAGATGGCGGCACCATCGCCGTCTGGGGAACCGGTATAGACCGCATTTATCCGCCGTCCAATAAAAACCTTGCTTATGAAATTGCTGAAAAAGGATTGATTGTCAGCGAGTTCCCTTTGGACACGCGTCCGTTTGCAGGCAACTTTCCGCGCCGCAACCGTCTGATTGCCGCGTTATCGCAGCTGACCTTGGTGGTTGAAGCGGCATTGGAATCCGGCTCATTGATTACCGCCAAGTTGGCGGCGGAGATGGGGCGCGAAGTGATGGCGGTGCCCGGTTCGATAGACAATCCGCACAGCAAAGGCTGTCACAAGCTGATTAAAGACGGGGCAAAACTGGTGGAATGTCTGGACGATATTCTCCATGAGTGTCCGCAGCTATTGCAAAATACGCCTGTTCCATCATATTCTATAAATAAGACGGTAAAACTGAAAAACGATCGAACCAAACATCTGCAACAAAAAACAATAGCGGATGAACCGCAAAGGCCGTCTGAAAACCTATCTGCCGCCCCATCAACAAGCGCTTTATTGGAAGCAATGGGTTACGACCCGATACACCCCGATATTTTGGCGCAACAAACCAATACGGCAGCGGCAGACGTGTACGCACAGCTTTTGGAATACGAACTTGACGGTATTGTTGCCGCCTTACCGGGCGGCCGTTATCAGCGTGTCAAAGCATAAATTATCTATATTTAAGGAACCAGCATGACCGAAGTCATTGCCTATTTAATCGAACACTTCCAAGATTTCGACAATTGTCCGCCTCCGGAGGATTTGGGTCGCCTCTTGGAAGATGCGGGTTTTGATGCTACGGAAATCGGCAATACATTGATGATGATGGAAGTCTTGTTCAATACGTCCGAATTCTATGCCGAGCCGTTTAACAGCGACTCCCTGCGCGTATTCTGCCGTGAAGAAGCTGAAAACCTGCCGCAGGAAGTCATGGGCTTGATGCAGTATTTGGTTGCCGAGCACGCAATTACTTATGAGCAACGCGAAATCGTCATTCACGCCCTGATGCACATTCCATCGGACGAAATCACCCTCGATACCGCCAAAGTGTTGGTATTGCTGGTGTTATGGATGCACAAGAGCGAGCTATCCGTCCTGATAGGCGACGACTTGATGAGTGCGTTGACCGGACAAAACGTGATGCACTAAAACCTTGTTTCAGACGGCCTTAATAATAAAGGCCGTCTGAAACATAAACCCAATACATCCAAAAGAGAACAACAATGGCGAAAAACCTATTAATCGTCGAATCCCCGTCCAAAGCCAAAACCCTGAAAAAATATCTGGGAGGTGATTTTGAAATCTTGGCGTCTTACGGTCATGTCCGCGACTTGGTACCCAAAAGCGGAGCAGTAGATCCCGACAACGGCTTTGCCATGAAGTACCAGCTGATCAGCCGCAACAGCAAACACGTCGATGCCATCGTCGCCGGTGCCAAAGAAGCCGAAAACATCTACCTCGCAACCGACCCGGATAGGGAAGGCGAAGCCATCTCATGGCATCTTTATGAAATCCTCAAATCCAAACGCGGCCTGAAAAACATCAAGCCGCAGCGTGTCGTGTTCCACGAAATCACCAAAAACGCCGTGCTCGACGCCGTCGCCAATCCGCGCGAAATCGAAATGGACTTGGTCGATGCGCAACAAGCCCGCCGAGCTTTGGACTATTTGGTCGGTTTCAACCTCTCGCCATTGTTGTGGAAAAAAATCCGACGCGGTTTGAGCGCAGGCCGTGTACAAAGTCCCGCTTTGCGCCTGATTTGCGAGCGCGAAAATGAAATCCGCGCGTTTGAAGCGCAGGAATATTGGACGGTACATCTCGACAGCCACAAAGGCCGCAGCAAGTTTACCGCCAAACTCGCCCAATACAACGGCGCGAAACTCGAACAATTCGACCTGCCGAACGAAGCCGCGCAAGCCGACGTATTGAAAGAACTCGAAGGCAAAGAGGCCGTCGTTACCGCCATTGAAAAGAAAAAGCGCAGCCGCAATCCCGCCGCGCCGTTCACCACATCTACCATGCAGCAGGATGCCGTGCGCAAACTCGGCTTCACCACCGACCGCACCATGCGTACCGCTCAGCAACTTTATGAAGGTATAGACGTAGGGCAGGGCGCCATCGGTCTGATTACCTATATGCGTACCGACAGCGTGAATTTGGCCGATGAAGCGTTAACCGAAATCCGCCATTACATCGAAAACAAAATCGGCAAAGAATATCTGCCAAGTTCGGCCAAGCAGTACAAAACCAAATCCAAAAACGCCCAAGAAGCGCACGAAGCCATCCGTCCGACTTCCGTGTACCGCACGCCCGAAAGCGTCAAACCCTTCCTGAGCGCAGACCAGTTCAAACTCTATCAAATGATTTGGCAGCGCACCGTCGCCTGTCAGATGACGCCCGCCAAATTCGACCAAACCACCGTCGATATTACCGTTGGTAAGGGCGTATTCCGCGTAACCGGACAAGTGCAGACTTTCGCAGGCTTTTTGAGCGTGTATGAAGAAAGCAGCGATGACGAAGAGAGCGAAGACAGCAAAAAACTGCCCGAAATGAGCGAAGGCGACAAACTGCCTGTAGACAAACTTTACGGCGAACAACACTTTACCACTCCGCCGCCGCGCTACAACGAAGCCACGCTGGTTAAAGCCCTCGAAGAATACGGCATTGGCCGTCCCTCCACCTACGCCAGTATTATTTCCACGCTCAAAGACCGCGAATACGTTACCCTTGAGCAAAAACGCTTCATGCCCACCGACACAGGCGACATCGTCAATAAATTCCTGACCGAACACTTCGCCCAATACGTCGATTACCACTTTACCGCCAAACTCGAAGACCAGCTTGACGAGATTGCCAATGGCAAACGCCAATGGATTCCCGTGATGGATAAATTCTGGAAACCATTTATCAAACAAGTGGAAGAAAAAGAAGGTATCGAACGTGCCAAATTCACCACGCAGGAACTCGACGAAACCTGCCCCAAATGCGGCGAACACAAACTGCAAATCAAGTTTGGCAAAATGGGCCGTTTCGTCGCCTGCGCTGGTTATCCAGAGTGCAGCTACACGCGCAACGTCAACGAAACCGCCGAAGAGGCCGCCGAGCGCATCGCCAAAGCTGAAGCAGAACAAGCCGAACTCGACGGGCGCGAATGCCCCAAATGTGGCGGACGGTTGTTGTACAAATACAGCCGCACCGGCAGCAAATTCATCGGCTGCGCCAACTACCCCAAATGCAAACACGTCGAGCCGCTGGAAAAACCCAAAGACACCGGCGTCCAGTGCCCACAATGCAAAAAAGGCAACCTCGTCGAGCGCAAATCCCGCTACGGCAAACTGTTTTACAGTTGCAGCACTTATCCGGATTGCAACTACGCGACATGGAACCCACCCATTGCAGAAACCTGTCCAAAATGCGCGTGGCCGGTTTTGACCATCAAAACCACCAAACGCTGGGGCGTGGAGAAAGTCTGCCCGCAAAAAGAATGTGGTTGGAAAGAGCAAATTGAACCGCCTGCACCGAAGGAATAATTTGTTAATGAAATAGTAAAGGCCGTCTGAAAAATGATTTGCAGACGGCCTTTTTGTTTCTAAAAGAATAGAGTGAAATACGGCTTGATAGCAGTTTCACTATATAATTAAGGCCGTCTGAAAACTCGGCATCTTTTAAGAATTATGGCAAACAACAAACATTCCAAACACAGCAATCAAGTACGTATCATCGGTGGGCAATGCAGGGGACGAAAGCTAACATTTTTATCTGCAGATGGTCTGCGCCCGACGCCTGACAGCGTGCGTGAAAAACTATTTAATTGGTTGGGTCAGGATTTAACCGGCAAAACGGTATTAGATTTATTCAGCGGTAGCGGTGCTTTAGGAATGGAGGCTGCTTCTCGTAATGCGGCAAAAGTGCTAATGGTCGATAACCACCGCCAAACTGTTCAAACGCTTCAGAAAAATATCTGTGAATTAGGTTTGAAACAGGTGGAAATTGTGTGTTCAGACGGCATGGCTTATCTGACAAGGCCGTCTGAAAAATTTGATGTTGTGTTTCTTGATCCGCCGTTTGCATGGGAAGATTGGCAAAATCTGTTTATCCGATTGCAAAGCCACTTGAAAAATGGGGCAATGGTCTATATTGAAGCAGGGAAGTTGCCTGAAAAACCGGATTGGCTGGAAATTTATCGGGAAGGAAAGGCGGGAATGAGTAGGTTTGAATTATCGCTCTATTCGCAAGTTGCTGAATAGTATAGAATTTGAGAATCATTCCCAAGGTGTAAAACATTCTTTTAAACGGATTGTTCCGACGTCATTTGTGCTATAATCCGCGCCCAATCGGTTTTGATAATTTAAGAAAAAAGGAAATAGAAATGTCGCTCTTTATTACAGATGAGTGCATTAACTGCGATGTGTGCGAACCGGAATGCCCTAATGATGCCATTTCGCAAGGTGAAGAAATTTACGAAATCAATCCAAATTTGTGTACGCAATGTGTAGGCCATTACGATGAGCCTCAGTGCCAACAGGTATGTCCTGTCGACTGTATCTTGATCGATGAAGAGCATCCTGAAACGCACGAAGAACTGATGGCTAAGTACGAAAAAATCATTCAGTTTAAATAAATAGTGTTTAAAAGCAAAAACTTGGATGTTTTTAAAGAAATAAATGAAAAAAAATCTTGACGGAAATCTGAGTTGCCAATAAACTAGCGTTCTCTTTTGGAGGGATTCCCGAGCGGTCAAAGGGGGCAGACTGTAAATCTGTTGCGCGAGCTTCGAAGGTTCGAATCCTTCTCCCTCCACCAAAAATTCTTACTTGGAGCAAAAAGTGAGTATGCGGGTGTAGCTCAATGGTAGAGCAGAAGCCTTCCAAGCTTACGGTGAGGGTTCGATTCCCTTCACCCGCTCCAAACAATTTCGCCCATGTAGCTCAGGGGTAGAGCACTCCCTTGGTAAGGGAGAGGTCGGCAGTTCAAATCTGCCCATGGGCACCATCTCATTATTACCCTTTATTTTCAAAAAGCTTAGATTATAGGATATTGCCATGGCTAAGGAAAAATTTGAACGTAGCAAACCGCACGTAAACGTTGGCACCATCGGTCACGTTGACCATGGTAAAACCACTCTGACTGCTGCTTTGACTACTATTTTGGCTAAAAAATTCGGTGGCGCTGCAAAAGCTTACGACCAAATCGACAACGCTCCTGAAGAAAAAGCTCGTGGTATTACCATTAATACCTCACACGTAGAATACGAAACTGAAACCCGTCACTACGCACACGTAGACTGCCCGGGCCACGCCGACTACGTTAAAAACATGATTACCGGTGCTGCCCAAATGGACGGCGCGATCTTGGTATGTTCTGCCGCTGACGGTCCTATGCCTCAAACTCGCGAACACATCCTGTTGGCTCGCCAAGTAGGTGTACCTTACATCATCGTATTCATGAACAAATGCGACATGGTTGACGATGCCGAGCTGTTGGAACTGGTTGAAATGGAAATCCGTGACTTGTTGTCAAGCTACGACTTCCCTGGCGACGACTGCCCAATCGTACAAGGTTCTGCACTGAAAGCTTTGGAAGGTGATGCTGCTTACGAAGAAAAAATCTTCGAATTGGCTGCTGCCTTGGACAGCTACATCCCAACACCTGAGCGTGCTGTGGACAAACCTTTCTTGTTGCCTATCGAAGACGTATTCTCTATCTCCGGCCGTGGTACAGTAGTAACCGGTCGTGTAGAGCGCGGTATCATCCACGTTGGTGACGAGATCGAAATCGTAGGTTTGAAAGAAACCCAAAAAACCACTTGCACCGGCGTTGAAATGTTCCGCAAACTGCTGGACGAAGGTCAAGCGGGTGACAACGTAGGCGTATTGCTGCGTGGTACTAAACGTGAAGACGTAGAGCGTGGTCAAGTATTGGCTAAACCAGGTACTATCACTCCTCACACCAAGTTCAAAGCAGAAGTATACGTACTGAGCAAAGAAGAGGGTGGTCGTCACACTCCATTCTTCGCTAACTACCGTCCACAATTCTACTTCCGTACTACTGACGTAACTGGTGCAGTTACTTTGGAAGAAGGCGTAGAAATGGTAATGCCAGGTGAGAACGTAACCATTACTGTAGAACTGATTGCGCCAATCGCTATGGAAGAAGGTCTGCGCTTTGCGATTCGCGAAGGTGGTCGTACCGTAGGTGCGGGTGTGGTTTCTTCTGTAATCGCTTAAGTTTAGAGGCCAATAGCTCAATTGGTAGAGTATCGGTCTCCAAAACCGAGGGTTGGGGGTTCGAGACCCTCTTGGCCTGCCAAATAAAAAATTAACCGGCCTTGTGCCGGTTAATTTTTTTGTACTTAAGTTCTAAGATTATTTGGAATTAATTAATGGATCAATGCCGCTATCTAAAATGAAGGCGGGTGGGGTATTGATAAGTGAGTAAAGATGACAGAACATCCGTCTGGACGCAAAGAAGGCCATCAGAAAAAGGAAGTTGTGGTAAGTAATAAGCCGGCTCCTGAAAAGAAAGAAGGTCTGTTTGCATATTTTAAGAGCTCTTGGACTGAGTTTAAGAAGGTAGTTTGGCCGAGTCGTGATGAAGCGGTTAAAATGACTGTATTTGTGATTATCTTCGTTGCAGTTTTAGCAGCCTTCATTTATGCGGCAGATACAATTATTTCATGGTTGTTTTTTGATGTTTTATTAAATAGGAAAGGGTAAAGATGTCAAAGCGTTGGTATGTGGTACAGGCCTATTCCGGTTTCGAGAAAAATGTTCAAAAAACATTGAAAGAGCGTATTACTCGTGAAAACATGGAAGAATATTTCGGTCAGATTCTCGTTCCTGTAGAGGAAGTGGTAGACATCAAGAATGGCCGAAAAACCATCAGTGAGCGTAAATTCTATCCAGGCTATGTGCTGGTTGAAATGGAAATGACCGATGATTCATGGCATTTGGTTAAGAGTACCCCTCGAGTAAATGGCTTTGTAGGTGGTAGCGGAAATCGTCCAATCCCAATTTCTCAAAAAGATGCAGATGCTATTTTGCAACAAGCCAAAACAGGTGTTGAGAAGCCAAAACCAAAAGTTGAATTCGAAGTGGGTCAGCAGGTTCGTGTGAATGAAGGTCCATTTGCTGATTTCAATGGAATTGTTGATGAAGTTAACTACGAGCGTAATAGACTGCGTGTTTCAGTTCAAATTTTTGGTCGGGAAACACCGGTTGAATTAGAGTTCGGTCAGGTTGAAAAGATTTAAGTGGTTTAATTCGCTTGAAAATTTTTTTTTAAGCAGATATAATCGCAAATTCTGTTTGGGAAGCGGAATGGTTCCGCGTTATACCCGTTTTTAGGAGTCCTTAAGTGGCAAAGAAAATTATCGGCTACATCAAACTGCAAATTCCTGCAGGTAAAGCCAATCCATCTCCCCCAGTTGGTCCTGCTTTGGGTCAGCGTGGTTTGAACATCATGGAATTCTGTAAAGCATTTAATGCTGCAACCCAAGGTATGGAACCTGGTTTGCCAATTCCAGTCGTGATCACCGCATTTGCAGATAAATCATTCACATTTGTGATGAAAACCCCACCAGCTTCTATCTTGTTGAAAAAAGCTGCTGGTCTGCAAAAAGGTAGTTCTAATCCTCTGACTAACAAAGTGGGTAAATTGACCCGCGCTCAGTTGGAAGAAATTGCTAAAACTAAAGAGCCTGATTTGACTGCTGCTGATTTGGATGCGGCTGTTCGTACTATCGCCGGCTCTGCTCGCTCAATGGGCTTGGATGTGGAGGGTGTTGTATAATGGCTAAAGTATCTAAACGCTTGAAAGCTCTGCGCTCTTCTGTTGAAGCTAACAAACTGTACGCAATCGATGAAGCAATTGCTTTGGTTAAAAAAGCTGCTACTGCTAAATTTGACGAGTCTGTTGATGTATCTTTCAACTTGGGTGTTGATCCTCGTAAATCTGACCAAGTTATCCGTGGTTCAGTCGTTCTGCCTAAAGGTACCGGTAAAACAACTCGCGTAGCTGTGTTTACTCAAGGTGCAAATGCAGATGCTGCTAAAGAAGCTGGTGCAGATATTGTCGGTTTTGAAGATCTGGCTGCTGAAATCAAAGCTGGTAATCTGAACTTTGACGTTGTTATTGCTTCTCCTGATGCAATGCGTATCGTTGGTCAATTGGGTACCATCTTGGGTCCTCGTGGTCTGATGCCAAACCCTAAAGTAGGTACTGTTACTCCTAACGTTGCTGAAGCAGTTAAAAATGCAAAAGCAGGTCAAGTACAATACCGTACAGATAAAGCCGGTATCGTTCATGCAACTATCGGTCGTGCTTCTTTCGCTGAAGCTGACTTGAAAGAGAACTTCAATGCGTTGCTGGATGCTATCGTTAAAGCCAAACCTGCTGCTGCTAAAGGTCAGTACCTGAAAAAAGTTGCTGTATCCAGCACTATGGGTTTGGGTGTTCGCGTTGATACTGCAAGCGTGAACAACTAAGAAATTTTCAGGTGATCCAGTTTTCTGGATTGCCTGGATTTGGGCTACTTAAAATTAAGTAGATGTCCAAGACCGTAGGGATCGTAAGATTTAATCGTAACTGCCCTACGCAGACGGTAGTCCTGAAACACATTGCAAGATTGCTTGTAAGATGTCTTTTTAGGTTACCGCGCTGGTGGGATATCATTTCGGTATCCTGTTTATAAACAGTGGGAGGTAGACCTTGAGTCTCAATATTGAAACCAAGAAAGTGGCCGTAGAGGAAATTAGCGCAGCAATTGCTAACGCTCAAACTCTTGTAGTCGCTGAATATCGCGGTATCAGTGTTTCCAGCATGACTGAGCTTCGTGCAAATGCACGTAAAGAAGGCGTTTACTTGCGTGTTCTGAAAAATACTCTGGCTCGTCGCGCAGTAGAAGGTACTTCATTCGCAGATTTGGCCGATCAAATGGTTGGTCCATTGGTTTATGCTGCTTCTGAAGATGCTGTTGCTGCTGCTAAAGTGCTGCACCAATTCGCGAAAAAAGATGACAAAATTATCGTTAAAGCCGGTTCTTACAATGGCGAAGTAATGGATGCTGCTCAGGTTGCTGAGTTGGCCTCTATTCCAAGCCGCGAAGAGCTGTTGTCCAAACTGTTGTTCGTTATGCAAGCTCCCGTATCAGGCCTTGCACGTGGTTTGGCTGCTTTGGCAGAGAAAAAAGCTGGCGAAGAAGCCGCTTAATCGATTTTGTTTCATTTAATCAATTATTTTTTAATACAATATTTGGAGTATAAATAGCATGGCTATTACTAAAGAAGACATTTTGGAAGCCGTTGGTTCTTTGACCGTAATGGAATTGAACGATTTGGTTAAAGCTTTTGAAGAAAAATTTGGCGTTTCTGCTGCTGCAGTTGCAGTTGCAGGTCCTGCAGGTGCTGGTGCAGCTGCTGCTGAAGAGAAAACTGAATTTGACGTAGTATTGGCTTCTGCCGGTGATCAAAAAGTTGGCGTGATTAAAGTTGTCCGCGCTCTCACTGGCTTGGGTCTGAAAGAAGCTAAAGACATCGTTGACGGTGCACCTAAAACTCTGAAAGAAGGTGTTTCTAAAGCTGAAGCTGAAGACATCCAAAAACAACTGGAAGAAGCCGGCGCTAAAGTCGAAATCAAATAATTTGATGCTTCCTATGAAGGCTGGCAGTTTTCTGCCAGCCTTATTTTGCTTCTTAAAATAAGCATCAGGCATTGTTTACATTTATTTGCATAGCCTTTATAAAATCATTGCAAATAAATGTAAATATCAGATTGATGCATGCCGTTGTTTCAGACGGCCTATTATTTAAAATTGCTTTTCGGAGTGTATATGAGCTATTCGTTTACCGAGAAAAAACGTATCCGTAAGAGTTTTGCAAAGCGAGAGAATGTCTTAGATGTTCCTTTCCTGCTGGCAACCCAAATTGATTCTTATGCGAAATTTTTGCAGCTGGAAAATGCTTTTGACCAACGTACTGATGATGGTCTGCAAGCGGCATTTAATTCTATTTTCCCGATTGTGAGCCATAATGGTTATGCGCGCTTGGAGTTTGTGCATTACACATTGGGCGAGCCTTTGTTCGATATTCCTGAATGCCAATTGCGCGGCATTACTTATGCGGCCCCATTGCGTGCTCGTATCCGTTTGGTGATTTTGGATAAAGAAGCATCTAAGCCGACAGTAAAAGAAGTTCGTGAAAACGAAGTGTATATGGGCGAAATCCCATTGATGACGCCAAGTGGCTCTTTTGTTATCAATGGTACTGAGCGCGTGATTGTTTCCCAGCTGCACCGTTCTCCTGGTGTGTTCTTTGAGCATGACCGTGGTAAAACACATTCTTCCGGTAAGCTGTTGTTCTCTGCTCGTATTATTCCTTACCGTGGTTCATGGTTGGATTTCGAATTTGATCCAAAAGATTTGCTGTATTTCCGTATCGACCGTCGCCGTAAAATGCCGGTTACGATTTTGTTGAAAGCTTTGGGCTACAACAATGAACAAATCTTGGATATTTTCTACGATAAAGAAACTTTCTATTTGTCTTCAAACGGTGTTCAAACTGATCTGGTTGCAGGCCGTCTGAAAGGTGAAACTGCCAAAGTTGATATCTTGGATAAAGAAGGCAATGTACTGGTCGCCAAAGGTAAACGCATTACTGCGAAAAATATCCGTGATATTACCAATGCAGGCTTGACTCGTCTGGATGTAGAGCCAGAAAGCCTGTTGGGTAAAGCATTGGCTGCTGACCTGATTGATCCGGAAACCGGCGAAGTATTGGCTTCTGCTAACGATGAAATTACAGAAGAACTGTTGGCCAAGCTTGATATCCATGGCGTAAAAGAAATTACGACCCTTTATATCAATGAATTGGATCAAGGCGGTTACATCTCCAGCACTCTGCGTACAGACGAAACTGCTGATCAGCAGGCTGCACGCGTTGCGATTTACCGCATGATGCGTCCTGGCGAACCGCCTACCGAAGAAGCTGTTGAGCAGCTCTTCAACCGCTTGTTCTTCAGTGAAGACAGCTATGATTTGTCTCGCGTAGGTCGTATGAAATTTAATACGCGCACATACGAGCAAAAATTGTCTGAAGCACAACAAAACTCTTGGTATGGCCGTTTGCTGAATGAAACTTTGGCCGGAGCAGCTGAAAAAGGCGGTTACGTTCTGAGTGTTGAAGACATCGTTGCTTCCATTGCTACATTGGTTGAACTGCGTAACGGTCATGGCGAAGTAGATGATATTGACCACTTGGGTAATCGTCGTGTTCGTTCTGTGGGTGAGTTGACTGAAAACCAATTCCGCAGCGGTTTGGCTCGTGTAGAACGTGCAGTTAAAGAGCGTTTGAACCAAGCAGAATCTGAGAACTTGATGCCGCATGACTTGATCAATGCGAAACCTGTTTCTGCTGCGATTAAAGAATTCTTCGGCTCCAGCCAATTGAGCCAATTTATGGATCAGACCAACCCATTGTCTGAAGTTACCCATAAACGCCGTGTATCTGCATTGGGCCCGGGCGGTTTGACTCGCGAACGTGCAGGCTTTGAGGTGCGAGACGTACATCCGACCCACTATGGCCGTGTATGTCCTATTGAAACACCTGAGGGTCCAAACATTGGTTTGATCAACTCATTATCCGTTTATGCGCGTACCAATGATTATGGTTTCTTGGAAACTCCTTACCGCCGTGTTGTCGATGGCAAAGTAACTGAAGAAATCGACTACTTGTCTGCTATCGAAGAAGGTCGTTATGTGATTGCACAGGCAAATGCCGATTTGGACAAAGATGGTAATTTGATTGGCGACTTGGTCACTTGTCGTGAAAAAGGCGAAACCATTATGGCAACGCCTGACCGCGTTCAATATATGGACGTGGCAACCGGTCAAGTGGTATCCGTTGCAGCATCTCTGATTCCATTCTTGGAACATGATGACGCGAACCGTGCATTGATGGGTGCCAACATGCAACGTCAGGCCGTACCGTGTCTGCGCCCTGAAAAACCGATGGTTGGTACCGGTATCGAGCGCTCTGTTGCCGTTGACTCTGCAACTGCAATCGTTGCCCGCCGTGGTGGTGTGGTTGAGTATGTAGATGCAAACCGCGTTGTGGTTCGTGTTCATGATGATGAAGCGACTGCCGGTGAAGTGGGTGTCGATATTTATAACTTGGTTAAATTCACTCGTTCTAACCAATCTACCAACATCAACCAACGTCCGGCCGTAAAAGCAGGCGATGTGTTGCAACGTGGTGACTTGGTGGCCGACGGTGCATCTACCGACTTGGGCGAGTTGGCTTTGGGTCAAAACATGACCATCGCCTTCATGCCATGGAACGGTTACAACTACGAAGACTCGATTCTGATTTCAGAAAAAGTGGCTGCAGACGACCGCTATACTTCGATTCACATTGAAGAGCTGAACGTTGTCGCACGTGACACTAAACTGGGTGCGGAAGACATTACCCGCGATATTCCGAACTTGTCTGAGCGTATGCAAAACCGTTTGGATGAATCCGGTATCGTGTATATCGGTGCAGAAGTAGAAGCAGGTGACGTCTTGGTAGGTAAAGTAACACCTAAAGGCGAAACCCAACTGACTCCTGAAGAAAAACTGCTGCGTGCCATCTTCGGTGAAAAAGCATCTGATGTAAAAGATACTTCATTGCGTATGCCTACCGGCATGAGCGGTACCGTTATCGACGTTCAAGTCTTTACTCGTGAAGGTATCCAACGCGACAAACGTGCTCAATCCATTATTGATTCTGAATTGAAACGTTACCGTCAAGATTTGGGCGATCAATTACGTATTTTCGATAATGACGCATTCGACCGTATCGAGCGTATGATTGTTGGTCAAAAAGCCAATGGTGGTCCGATGAAGCTGGCTAAAGGCAGCGAAATTACTACCGAATATTTGGCAAGCCTGTCCAGCAAACATGATTGGTTTGACATCCGTCTGGCTGACGAAGATTTGGCCAAACAGTTGGAACTGATTAAATTGAGCCTGAAACAAAAACGCGAAGAAGCGGATGAGTTGTATGAGATCAAGAAGAAAAAACTGACCCAAGGCGATGAGCTGCAACCAGGCGTACAAAAAATGGTGAAAGTATTTATCGCCATCAAACGCCGTCTGCAAGCCGGTGACAAAATGGCGGGTCGCCACGGTAACAAAGGCGTGGTATCACGCATTCTGCCAGTGGAAGACATGCCTTACATGGCTGACGGCCGTCCGGTAGACATCGTACTGAACCCATTGGGCGTACCTTCCCGTATGAACATCGGTCAGATTTTGGAAGTTCACTTGGGTTGGGCGGCAAAAGGTATCGGCGAACGCATCGACCGAATGCTGAAAGAGCAACGCAAAGCCAGCGAGCTGCGTGAATTCTTGAACAAACTCTACAACGGTAGCGGTAAGAAAGAAGATTTGGACAGCCTGACAGATGAAGAAATCATCGAATTGGCTTCCAACCTGCGTAAAGGTGCATCTTTCGCCTCTCCTGTATTCGATGGTGCGAAAGAGTCTGAAATCCGCGAAATGTTGAACTTGGCTTACCCAAGCGAAGATCCTGAGGTTGAGAAACTGGGCTTCAATGACAGTAAAACTCAAATCACGCTGTATGACGGCCGTTCAGGCGAAGCATTTGACCGCAAGGTTACAGTCGGTGTGATGCACTATCTGAAACTGCACCACTTGGTTGACGAAAAAATGCACGCCCGTTCTACCGGTCCATACAGTCTGGTTACCCAGCAGCCTCTGGGCGGTAAAGCTCAGTTCGGTGGCCAACGTTTCGGTGAGATGGAGGTTTGGGCATTGGAAGCATACGGCGCGGCATACACGCTGCAAGAGATGCTGACTGTGAAGTCTGACGACGTGAACGGCCGTACCAAAATGTACGAAAACATCGTCAAAGGCGAACACAAAATCGATGCCGGTATGCCTGAATCCTTCAACGTATTGGTTAAAGAGATTCGCTCACTGGGCTTGGATATCGATTTGGAACGTTACTAAACAGAAGTTTTCAGACGGCCTTTCAAGGTCGTCTGAAAAAGCGGTTTCAGAATAAGAATGAAGCAATCGGCATTTAGGCCGTCTGAAATCAAAAGTACCGTTTCACAATATCGAAAATCCGCCATGCGGTAAAAATACTTCCTTCAAGGAGCAAAAATGAATTTGTTGAACTTATTTAATCCGTTGCAAACTGCCGGCATGGAAGAAGAGTTTGATGCCATCAAAATCGGTATTGCCTCTCCCGAAACCATCCGCTCATGGTCTTATGGCGAAGTTAAAAAACCTGAAACCATCAACTACCGTACGTTCAAACCTGAGCGCGACGGTTTGTTCTGCGCCAAAATCTTTGGCCCTGTCAAGGACTATGAATGTTTGTGCGGTAAATACAAACGCTTGAAATTTAAAGGCGTAACCTGTGAAAAATGTGGCGTAGAAGTGACCCTGTCTAAAGTACGCCGCGAACGCATGGGCCACATTGAATTGGCTGCACCTGTTGCCCACATTTGGTTCTTGAAATCCCTGCCTTCCCGCTTGGGTATGGTATTGGACATGACTTTGCGCGATATCGAACGCGTATTGTACTTTGAAGCATTTGTGGTAACCGATCCCGGTATGACTCCGTTGCAACGTCGTCAATTACTGACTGAGGACGATTACTACAACAAACTGGACGAATACGGCGACGACTTCGATGCCAAAATGGGTGCAGAAGGTATCCGTGAATTGCTGCGTACCTTGGATATTACCGGCGAGATCGAAATTTTGCGTCAAGAGCTGGAATCTACCGGTTCTGACACCAAAATCAAAAAAATCGCCAAACGTTTGAAAGTATTGGAAGCCTTCCACCGTTCCGGTATGAAACTGGAATGGATGATTATGGATGTGCTGCCGGTATTGCCGCCTGATTTGCGTCCGTTGGTTCCATTGGATGGCGGTCGTTTTGCCACTTCCGATTTGAACGATTTGTACCGTCGTGTTATCAACCGTAACAACCGTCTGAAACGTCTGTTGGAATTGCATGCGCCTGACATCATCGTTCGTAACGAAAAACGTATGTTGCAAGAAGCAGTTGACTCTCTGTTGGATAACGGCCGCCGCGGTAAAGCCATGACTGGTGCCAACAAACGTCCGCTGAAATCATTGGCAGATATGATTAAAGGTAAAGGCGGCCGCTTCCGTCAAAACCTGCTGGGTAAACGTGTGGACTACTCCGGTCGTTCCGTGATTACCGTAGGCCCATACCTGCGTCTGCACCAATGTGGTCTGCCGAAAAAAATGGCGTTGGAACTGTTCAAACCATTTATTTTCCACAAATTGGAAAAACAAGGTTTGGCTTCTACCGTTAAAGCTGCGAAAAAATTGGTAGAACAAGAAGTACCTGAAGTATGGGATATCTTGGAAGAAGTGATCCGCGAACATCCGATTATGCTGAACCGTGCGCCAACCCTGCACCGTTTGGGTATTCAAGCGTTCGAACCTATCCTGATCGAAGGTAAAGCGATTCAGTTGCACCCATTGGTGTGTGCCGCATTTAACGCCGACTTTGACGGTGACCAAATGGCTGTACACGTTCCATTGAGCTTGGAAGCACAAATGGAAGCACGCACGCTGATGCTGGCTTCAAACAACGTATTGTCTCCAGCCAACGGCGAACCAATCATCGTACCTTCTCAAGATATCGTATTGGGTCTGTACTACATGACCCGCGACCGTATCAATGCCAAAGGCGAAGGCAGCCTGTTTGCCGATGTGAAAGAAGTGCATCGTGCATACCATACCAAACAGGTTGAACTGGGTACGAAAATTACCGTACGTCTGCGTGAATGGGTGAAAAACGAAGCAGGTGAGTTTGAGCCTGTTGTTAACCGTTACGAAACAACTGTCGGCCGTGCATTGTTGAGCGAAATCTTGCCTAAAGGCCTGCCGTTCGAGTACATCAACAAAGCGCTGAAGAAAAAAGAAATTTCTAAACTGATTAACGCATCATTCCGTCTGTGCGGCCTGCGTGACACAGTTATTTTCGCCGACCACTTGATGTACACCGGTTTCGGTTTTGCGGCTAAAGGCGGAATTTCCATTGCGGTTGACGATATGGAAATTCCGAAAGAAAAAGCAGCTTTGCTGGCCGAGGCTAATGCCGAAGTTAAAGAAATCGAAGATCAATACCGTCAAGGTTTGGTAACCAACGGTGAACGTTACAACAAAGTGGTCGATATTTGGGGTCGTGCCGGCGATAAGATCGCTAAAGCGATGATGGACAACCTGTCCAAACAAAAAGTCATCGACCGTGACGGCAACGAAGTTGATCAAGAGTCCTTCAACTCTATTTACATGATGGCCGACTCTGGTGCCCGTGGTTCTGCAGCTCAGATTAAACAGTTGTCCGGTATGCGTGGTTTGATGGCAAAACCTGACGGCTCGATTATTGAAACGCCTATTACCTCTAACTTCCGCGAAGGCCTGACCGTATTGCAATACTTTATTGCGACCCACGGTGCGCGTAAGGGTTTGGCGGATACCGCGTTGAAAACTGCAAACTCCGGTTACTTGACCCGTCGTTTGGTAGACGTAACCCAAGACTTGGTGGTTGTTGAAGACGATTGCGGTACTTCAGACGGCTTTGTCATGAAAGCAGTAGTACAAGGCGGTGACGTAATTGAAGCGTTGCGCGATCGTATTTTAGGCCGTGTTACAGCATCAGATGTTGTTGATCCTTCAACAGGAGAAACATTGGTTGAGGCAGGTACATTGCTGACTGAGAAATTAGTCGATATCATTGACCAATCTGGTGTTGACGAGGTTAAAGTCCGTACGCCAATTACTTGTAAAACCCGTCATGGTTTGTGTGCACACTGTTATGGCCGCGACTTGGCGCGCGGTAAACTGGTTAACGCTGGTGAAGCTGTAGGTGTGATTGCTGCACAATCCATTGGTGAGCCAGGTACTCAGCTGACCATGCGTACGTTCCACATTGGTGGTGCGGCATCTCGTGCGGCGGCAGCCAGCCAAGTAGAAGCTAAATCCAATGGTACAGCACGTTTCAGCAGTCAAATGCGTTATGTTGCCAACAACAAAGGCGAGTTGGTTGTCATTGGCCGTTCTTGTGAAGTAGTGATTCACGACGATATCGGTCGCGAACGTGAACGTCACAAAGTACCTTACGGTGCAATCCTGCTGGTACAAGACGGCGAAGCCATTAAAGCTGGTCAAACCTTGGCAACTTGGGATCCGCATACCCGTCCGATGATCACCGAACATGCAGGTATGGTGAAATTCGAAAACGTGGAAGAGGGTGTTACCGTTGCGAAACAGACCGACGATGTAACTGGTTTGTCTACTTTGGTAGTGATTGACGGCAAACGTCGTTCCTCTAGTGCTTCTAAACTGTTGCGTCCGACTGTCAAACTGTTGGATGAAAATGGTCTGGAAATTTGCATTCCTGGTACGACTACCCCAGTTTCTATGGCATTCCCGGTCGGTGCGGTGATTACCATTCGTGAAGGTCAGGAAGTCGGTAAGGGTGATGTGTTGGCGCGTATTCCACAAGCGTCTTCTAAAACCCGCGATATTACCGGTGGTCTGCCACGCGTAGCCGAATTGTTTGAAGCACGCGTGCCGAAAGATGCAGGTATGTTGGCTGAAATTACCGGTACCGTTTCCTTCGGTAAAGAAACCAAAGGTAAACAGCGCCTGATTATTACCGACGTAGACGGTGTAGCATACGAAACCCTGATTTCTAAAGAGAAACAGATTCTGGTACACGATGGTCAAGTGGTAAACCGCGGTGAAACCATCGTAGACGGTGCCGTAGATCCACACGACATTCTGCGTCTGCAAGGTATCGAAGCATTGGCTCGCTACATTGTTCAAGAGGTACAAGAGGTTTACCGCCTGCAAGGTGTGAAGATTTCCGATAAACACATCGAAGTCATCATCCGTCAAATGCTGCGTCGAGTGAACATTGTCGATTCCGGTGATACAGAGTTCATTACCGGCGAACAAGTTGAGCGTGGCGATGTGATGCTTGCCAATGAAAAAGCCATGGCTGAAGACAAAGAGCCGGCACGTTACGAAAATGTGTTGCTGGGTATTACCAAAGCTTCCTTGTCTACAGACAGCTTCATTTCAGCGGCATCGTTCCAAGAAACAACCCGCGTCTTGACAGAGGCCGCTATTATGGGCAAACAAGACGAGCTGCGTGGTTTGAAAGAGAACGTAATTGTTGGTCGTTTGATTCCTGCCGGTACAGGTTTGACCTACCACCGCAGTCGCCATCAACAATGGCAGCAAGCCGATCAAGAAACTTCTGAAACCGAAGCTTCAGACGAATAATCCCTCGGGATTGTTGTGAAAATAAAACCGCAAGCCAGTCTTGCGGTTTTATTTTTTAGAGGACTTAAAAGAGGGTAGAGTTTAAGGCCGTCTGAATAAATAAGGAAAGCAATGGAGAAAATAAGTAGAGAACCAAATTGCGGACTTATTTAAAATGACAAAGGCCGTCTGAATGTTTCAGACGGCCTTTGTTTCTAAAATTTAGGCATAAATTGGAAAACACCAAACTTTATCAGTCATTTGCTTGACTAAACCCTTGCAATAAAAATATAATTCCAATCTTGTCGACATGGTGTCGGCAAGTATTTAACTCAACAGGACGAGAAAATATGCCAACTATTAACCAATTGGTACGCAAAGGCCGTCAAAAGCCTGTGTACGTAAACAAAGTGCCTGCACTGGAAGCTTGCCCGCAAAAACGTGGCGTGTGCACCCGTGTATACACAACTACCCCTAAAAAACCTAACTCTGCATTGCGTAAAGTATGTAAAGTTCGCCTGACCAACGGTTTTGAAGTAATTTCATACATCGGTGGTGAAGGCCACAACCTGCAAGAGCACAGCGTCGTATTGATTCGCGGCGGTCGTGTAAAAGACTTGCCAGGTGTACGTTACCACACTGTACGCGGTTCTTTGGATACTGCAGGTGTTAAAGACCGTAAGCAAGCCCGTTCTAAATACGGTGCTAAGCGTCCTAAATAATTATCGGGACTCAAATAGGCACGTCGGCCGCCTAAGCTGAACAACGGCCGAGTAAGTGAATACTCAATTGGGTATTCATGGGAATTGCCCCAACTGAATAGATTAAAGGAAATTAAAATGCCAAGACGTAGAGAAGTCCCTAAGCGCGACGTACTGCCAGATCCTAAATTCGGCAGCGTTGAGCTGACTAAATTCATGAACGTATTGATGATTGACGGTAAAAAATCTGTTGCAGAACGTATCGTTTACGGTGCGCTGGAACAAATTGAGAAAAAAACCGGCAAAGTAGCAATCGAAGTATTTAACGAAGCCATTGCAAACGCCAAACCTATCGTGGAAGTGAAAAGCCGCCGTGTAGGTGGTGCAAACTACCAAGTTCCTGTTGAAGTTCGTCCTTCACGTCGTCTGGCTTTGGCAATGCGCTGGGTTCGCGACGCGGCCCGTAAACGTGGTGAGAAATCTATGGACCTGCGTTTGGCAGGCGAATTGATTGATGCGGCTGAAGGTCGTGGCGGTGCGTTGAAAAAACGTGAAGAAGTACACCGCATGGCTGAAGCTAACAAAGCATTCTCTCACTTCCGTTTCTAATATCGAAAGGCTAACAAAATGGCTCGTAAGACCCCTATCAGCCTGTATCGCAATATCGGTATTTCTGCCCATATTGACGCGGGTAAAACAACCACAACAGAACGTATTTTGTTCTATACAGGTTTGACTCATAAATTGGGCGAAGTGCATGACGGCGCGGCTACTACCGACTACATGGAACAAGAGCAAGAGCGTGGTATTACCATTACTTCTGCTGCTGTGACTTCTTATTGGTCCGGTATGGCGAAACAGTTCCCTGAGCACCGTTTCAACATCATCGACACCCCGGGACACGTTGACTTTACCGTAGAGGTAGAGCGTTCTATGCGTGTATTGGACGGCGCAGTAATGGTTTACTGTGCAGTAGGCGGTGTTCAACCTCAATCTGAAACCGTATGGCGTCAAGCTAATAAATACCAAGTACCTCGCTTGGCATTTGTAAACAAAATGGACCGTCAAGGTGCCAACTTCTTCCGCGTTGTTGAGCAAATGAAAACCCGTTTGCGCGCAAACCCAGTACCTATCGTGATTCCGGTTGGTGCGGAAGACAGCTTCAGCGGTGTTGTTGACCTGTTGAAAATGAAATCCATTATTTGGAATGAAGCCGATAAAGGTACAACCTTTACCTATGGCGATATTCCTGCTGAATTGGTTGAGACTGCTGAAGAATGGCGTCAAAACATGATTGAAGCTGCAGCAGAAGCCAGCGAAGAATTGATGGATAAATACTTGGGCGGTGATGAGCTGACTGAAGAAGAAATCGTAGGCGCATTGCGTCAACGTACTTTGGCTGGTGAAATTCAACCAATGTTGTGCGGTTCAGCATTTAAAAACAAAGGTGTTCAACGTATGTTGGATGCAGTTGTAGAATTGCTGCCTGCTCCTACCGACATTCCTCCAGTTCAAGGTGTTAACCCTAACACTGAAGAAGCCGACAGCCGTCAAGCCAGCGATGAAGAGAAATTCTCTGCATTGGCGTTCAAAATGTTGAACGATAAATACGTTGGTCAGTTGACTTTCATCCGCGTTTACTCTGGTGTTGTGAAATCCGGTGATACCGTATTGAACTCAGTAAAAGGTACTCGCGAACGTATCGGTCGTCTGGTGCAAATGACTGCTGCAGACCGTACTGAAATTGAAGAAGTACGCGCTGGTGATATTGCAGCTGCGATCGGTCTTAAAGACGTTACCACTGGTGAAACCCTGTGTGCTGAAAGCGCACCAATCATCTTGGAACGCATGGAATTCCCTGAGCCGGTAATTCACATTGCTGTTGAACCAAAAACCAAAGCCGACCAAGAGAAAATGGGTATTGCCCTGAACCGTCTGGCGAAAGAAGACCCTTCTTTCCGCGTTCGTACAGACGAAGAATCCGGTCAAACCATTATTTCCGGTATGGGTGAATTGCACTTGGAAATTATTGTTGATCGTATGAAACGCGAATTCGGTGTGGAAGCTAACATTGGTGCGCCTCAAGTTGCATACCGTGAAACTATCCGCAAAGAAGTTGAAGCTGAATACAAACACGCTAAACAATCCGGTGGTAAAGGTCAATACGGTCACGTTGTGATCAAAATGGAACCTATGGAGCCGGGTGGTGCAGGTTACGAATTTATCGACGAAATTAAAGGTGGTGTGATTCCTCGCGAATTCATTCCGTCTGTCGATAAAGGTATCCGCGATACCCTGCCTAACGGTATCGTTGCAGGTTACCCAGTAGTTGACGTACGCGTACGTTTGATCTTCGGTTCTTCACACGACGTTGACTCCTCTCAACTGGCGTTCGAATTGGCTGCTTCTCAAGCCTTTAAAGAAGGTATGCGTAAAGCCAATCCTGCTCTGCTTGAGCCAATCATGGCAGTTGAAGTGGAAACCCCTGAAGAATACATGGGTGACGTAATGGGCGACTTGAACCGTCGTCGTGGCGTTGTATTGGGTATGGATGATGACGGTATCGGCGGTAAAAAAGTCCGTGCCGAAGTACCTCTGGCAGAAATGTTCGGTTACTCAACCGACCTGCGTTCTGCAACCCAAGGTCGCGCTACTTACTCCATGGAGTTCAAAAAATACGCTGAAGCTCCTGCTCACGTAGCTGCTGCTGTAACTGAAGCCCGCAAAGGCTAATCAGAAAAGACCGTCTGAAACTGAAAATAAATTTTCAGACGGCCATTGTTCTTTAATCGATCTTTATATGTAAAGGAATTAGCTCATGGCTAAGGAAAAATTTGAACGTAGCAAACCGCACGTAAACGTTGGCACCATCGGTCACGTTGACCATGGTAAAACCACTCTGACTGCTGCTTTGACTACTATTTTGGCTAAAAAATTCGGTGGCGCTGCAAAAGCTTACGACCAAATCGACAACGCTCCTGAAGAAAAAGCTCGTGGTATTACCATTAATACCTCACACGTAGAATACGAAACTGAAACCCGTCACTACGCACACGTAGACTGCCCGGGCCACGCCGACTACGTTAAAAACATGATTACCGGTGCTGCCCAAATGGACGGCGCGATCTTGGTATGTTCTGCCGCTGACGGTCCTATGCCTCAAACTCGCGAACACATCCTGTTGGCTCGCCAAGTAGGTGTACCTTACATCATCGTATTCATGAACAAATGCGACATGGTTGACGATGCCGAGCTGTTGGAACTGGTTGAAATGGAAATCCGTGACTTGTTGTCAAGCTACGACTTCCCTGGCGACGACTGCCCAATCGTACAAGGTTCTGCACTGAAAGCTTTGGAAGGTGATGCTGCTTACGAAGAAAAAATCTTCGAATTGGCTGCTGCCTTGGACAGCTACATCCCAACACCTGAGCGTGCTGTGGACAAACCTTTCTTGTTGCCTATCGAAGACGTATTCTCTATCTCCGGCCGTGGTACAGTAGTAACCGGTCGTGTAGAGCGCGGTATCATCCACGTTGGTGACGAGATCGAAATCGTAGGTTTGAAAGAAACCCAAAAAACCACTTGCACCGGCGTTGAAATGTTCCGCAAACTGCTGGACGAAGGTCAAGCGGGTGACAACGTAGGCGTATTGCTGCGTGGTACTAAACGTGAAGACGTAGAGCGTGGTCAAGTATTGGCTAAACCAGGTACTATCACTCCTCACACCAAGTTCAAAGCAGAAGTATACGTACTGAGCAAAGAAGAGGGTGGTCGTCACACTCCATTCTTCGCTAACTACCGTCCACAATTCTACTTCCGTACTACTGACGTAACTGGTGCAGTTACTTTGGAAGAAGGCGTAGAAATGGTAATGCCAGGTGAGAACGTAACCATTACTGTAGAACTGATTGCGCCAATCGCTATGGAAGAAGGTCTGCGCTTTGCGATTCGCGAAGGTGGTCGTACCGTAGGTGCGGGTGTGGTTTCTTCTGTAATTGCTTAATTGAGGGATATTGATAAATGGCAAACCAAAAAATCCGTATCCGCCTGAAAGCTTATGATTACAGTCTGATTGACCGTTCTGCGCAAGAAATTGTTGAAACTGCCAAACGTACTGGCGCTGTTGTTAAAGGTCCGATTCCTTTGCCAACTAAAATCGAACGTTTCAACATCTTGCGTTCTCCTCACGTGAACAAAACTTCTCGTGAACAATTGGAAATCCGTACCCACTTGCGTCTGATGGACATCGTGGATTGGACTGACAAAACTACTGATGCACTGATGAAACTGGATCTTCCAGCAGGTGTGGATGTAGAAATTAAAGTTCAATAAGAACTAAAAAACCGAACAGCTTGGCTGTTCGGTTTTTTATAGAATTCTTAGGCCGTTTGAAAATTTTCAGATATTTGGCAACACTTCATCCGAAAAAAATGATGGGTTTAAGAAGTAAAATTGAAATTTTTGTTGATATTTCTTTGATTTGTCAATTATAATGGCGGACTTGGTACATCCGTATCAAGTTTAACTTTGTCTGAAAGGCAGGCCAATCGTAGCCCGCCCCTTTACTTAAAAGGAAAATAATCATGACTTTAGGTCTGGTTGGACGCAAAGTTGGTATGACTCGCGTGTTCGATGAACAGGGTGTTTCTGTTCCGGTAACCGTTTTGGATATGTCTGCCAACCGCGTTACACAAGTGAAATCCAAAGATACTGACGGCTACACTGCTGTACAAGTTACCTTTGGTCAGAAAAAAGCTAATCGTGTCAACAAAACTGAAGCCGGTCACTTTGCTAAAGCAGGTGTTGAAGCTGGTCGCGGTTTGGTTGAGTTTGCTTTGACTGAAGAAAAACTGGCTGAATTGAAAGCCGGTGATGAAATTACCGTTTCTATGTTTGAAGTTGGTCAATTGGTAGATGTAACCGGTACCTCTAAAGGTAAAGGTTTCTCTGGTACGATCAAACGTCATAACTTCGGTGCTCAACGTACTTCCCACGGTAACTCCCGTTCTCACCGTGTTCCTGGTTCTATCGGTATGGCACAAGACCCTGGTCGCGTGTTCCCTGGTAAACGTATGGCAGGTCAATACGGTAACACTAAAGCAACTGTTCAAAAATTGGAAGTTGTACGTGTTGATGTTGAACGCCAACTCTTGTTGGTTAAAGGTGCTGTTCCGGGTTCGGTTAACAGCGACGTCGTGGTTCGTCCTAGCGTGAAAGTAGGTGCGTAATGGAATTGAAAGTAATTGACGCTAAAGGACAAGTATCTGGCAGCTTGGCTGTTTCTGATGCTTTGTTTGCTCGTGAATACAATGAAGCTTTGGTTCACCAACTGGTTACTGCTTACTTGGCAAATGCCCGTTCTGGTAATCGTGCTCAAAAAACTCGTGCCGAAGTAAACCACTCTACTAAAAAGCCATGGCGCCAAAAAGGTACCGGTCGTGCTCGTTCCGGTATGACTTCTTCTCCGCTGTGGCGTAAAGGTGGTCGTGCATTCCCAAACAAACCTGACGAAAACTTCACTCAAAAAGTGAACCGTAAAATGTATCGTGCCGGTATGGCGACTATTTTATCCCAACTGGCTCGTGATGAACGTTTGTTTGCAATCGAAGCATTGACTGCTGAAACTCCTAAAACCAAAGTTTTTGCCGAACAAGTGAAAAACTTGGGTTTGGAGCAAGTTCTGTTTGTAACTAAACAGCTCGACGAGAATGTTTACTTGGCTTCACGCAACTTGCCTAACGTATTGGTTTTGGAAGCTCAACAAGTTGATCCTTACAGCTTGCTGCGTTACAAAAAAGTCGTTATCACTAAAGATGCAGTTGCACAATTAGAGGAGCAATGGGTATGAATCAACAACGTTTGACTCAAGTAATCTTGGCACCTATCGTTTCTGAAAAAAGCAACGTATTGGCTGAAAAACGTAACCAAATGACGTTTAAAGTTTTGGCAAATGCAACCAAACCTGAAATTAAAGCGGCTGTTGAGCTGCTGTTCGGCGTTCAAGTTGCAGACGTTACTACTGTTACCATTAAAGGTAAAGTTAAACGTTTTGGTCGTACTTTAGGTCGTCGCAGCGATGTTAAAAAGGCTTATGTAAGCCTGGCTGCCGGTCAAGAGTTGGATTTGGAAGCCGCTGCTGCAGCTGCAGATAAGGAATAAACAAAATGGCAATCGTTAAAATGAAGCCGACCTCTGCAGGCCGTCGCGGCATGGTTCGCGTGGTAACAGAAGGTTTGCACAAAGGTGCACCTTATGCACCTCTGCTGGAAAAGAAAAATTCTACTGCCGGTCGTAACAACAATGGTCATATCACTACCCGTCATAAAGGTGGTGGCCATAAACATCATTACCGCGTTGTAGATTTCAAACGTAACAAAGACGGTATCCCTGCGAAAGTAGAGCGTATCGAATATGACCCTAACCGTACTGCATTTATCGCACTGTTGTGCTATGCAGATGGTGAGCGTCGCTACATCATTGCTCCTCGTGGTATTCAAGCAGGTGCAGTATTGGTTTCCGGTGCTGAGGCTGCTATCAAAGTGGGTAACACTCTGCCGATCCGCAATATTCCTGTTGGTACAACTATTCACTGTATCGAAATGAAACCAGGTAAAGGTGCGCAAATTGCGCGTTCTGCTGGTGCTTCTGCGGTATTGCTTGCAAAAGAAGGTGCTTACGCACAAGTTCGTTTGCGTTCTGGTGAAGTACGCAAAATTAGCGTAAATTGCCGTGCAACTATCGGTGAAGTTGGTAACGAAGAACAAAGCCTGAAAAAAATCGGTAAAGCTGGTGCTAACCGCTGGCGTGGTATTCGTCCGACCGTTCGTGGTGTTGTAATGAACCCTGTTGATCACCCACATGGTGGTGGTGAAGGCCGTACTGGTGAGGCTCGCGAACCGGTTAGCCCATGGGGTACTCCTGCTAAGGGCTACCGTACTCGTAATAACAAACGCACGGATAACATGATTGTTCGTCGTCGTTACTCAAATAAAGGTTAATTAGTATGGCTCGTTCATTAAAAAAAGGCCCATATGTAGACCTGCATTTGCTGAAAAAAGTAGATGCTGCTCGTGCAAGCAACGACAAACGCCCAATTAAAACTTGGTCACGTCGTTCTACCATTTTGCCTGATTTTATCGGTCTGACTATCGCTGTTCATAACGGTCGCACTCACGTGCCTGTGTTCATCAGCGACAATATGGTTGGTCATAAATTAGGTGAGTTCTCATTGACCCGTACCTTTAAAGGCCACTTGGCTGATAAAAAGGCTAAAAAGAAATAAGGTGAATCATGAGAGTAAGTGCACAACATAAAAACGCCCGTATTTCAGCTCAAAAAGCTCGTTTGGTGGCTGATTTGATTCGTGGTAAAGACGTTGCCCAAGCTTTGAATATCTTGGCATTCAGCCCTAAAAAAGGTGCTGAGCTGATTAAAAAAGTATTGGAATCAGCAATCGCCAATGCCGAGCACAACAATGGTGCTGACATTGACGAACTGAAAGTGGTAACTATCTTTGTTGACAAAGGCCCAAGCTTGAAACGTTTCCAAGCTCGTGCCAAAGGTCGCGGTAACCGCATCGAGAAACAAACTTGTCATATTAATGTGACAGTGGGCAACTAAGGAAAAGCTATGGGACAAAAGATTAACCCTACAGGCTTTCGCCTGGCGGTAACTAAAGACTGGGCTTCAAAATGGTTTGCTAAAAGCACCGACTTTTCTACTGTTTTGAAACAAGATATTGATGTTCGTAACTACTTGCGTAAAAAACTGGCTAATGCTTCAGTTGGTCGCGTAGTGATCGAGCGTCCTGCTAAATCTGCACGTATTACCATTCACTCTGCTCGTCCAGGTGTGGTTATTGGTAAAAAAGGTGAGGATATTGAAATCTTGAAGCGTGACTTGCAAGCTTTGATGGGTGTGCCTGTTCATGTAAATATTGAAGAGATTCGTCGTCCTGAATTGGATGCACAAATCATTGCTGATGGTATTGCCCAGCAGCTTGAAAAACGTGTTCAATTCCGTCGCGCTATGAAACGTGCAATGCAAAATGCAATGCGTTCTGGTGCTAAAGGCATCAAGATCATGACTTCAGGCCGTTTGAATGGTGCAGATATCGCTCGTAGCGAATGGTACCGTGAAGGTCGTGTGCCTTTGCATACTTTGCGTGCGAACGTAGATTATGCAACTAGCGAAGCACACACCACTTATGGTGTGCTGGGTCTGAAAGTTTGGGTTTATACAGAAGGTAATATTAAATCTTCTAAACCTGAGCATGAGAAGAAACAAAGAAAGGCAGGTGGACGTAATGCTGCAGCCAACTAGACTGAAATATCGCAAGCAACAAAAAGGTCGTAATACCGGTATTGCTACTCGCGGTAACAAAGTAAGTTTCGGTGAGTTCGGTTTGAAAGCCGTAGGCCGTGGTCGTTTGACTGCCCGCCAAATCGAAGCTGCTCGTCGTACTATGACTCGTCATATTAAACGTGGCGGTCGTATTTGGATTCGTGTATTCCCTGATAAACCAATTACTGAGAAACCTATCCAAGTTCGTATGGGTGGCGGTAAAGGTAATGTGGAATATTACATTGCTGAAGTTAAACCAGGCAAAGTATTGTACGAAATGGACGGTGTTCCTGAGTCTTTGGCTCGTGAAGCATTTGAATTGGCCGCTGCCAAATTGCCTATTCCTACAACCTTTGTAGTAAGACAGGTGGGTCAATAATGAAAGCAAATGAATTGAAAGACAAATCTATTGAGCAATTAAACACTGATTTGTTGGACTTGTTGAAAGCTCAGTTTGGCTTACGCATGCAAAATGCAACCGGTCAGTTGGGTAAATCTAGCGAGTTGAAACGTGTACGTCGCGATATTGCTCGTATTAAAACCATTTTAACTGAAAAAGGTGCTAAGTAATGAGCGAAGCTAAAAATGTTCGTACTTTGCAAGGCAAAGTGGTAAGCGACAAAATGGACAAAACTGTTACAGTATTGGTTGAGCGTAAAGTTAAACATCCTCTGTACGGTAAAATTATTCGTTTATCAACTAAAATCCATGCTCATGATGAAAACAATCAATATGGCATTGGTGATGTAGTGGTAATCGAGGAATCTCGTCCTTTGTCAAAAACCAAGTCTTGGGTTGTAAAAGAATTGGTTGAGAAAGCGCGTACTGTTTGATTTAAAACACAGTAATGTAGCTTAATAAGAAACGAAGTCTTGCAGCAAAGTTAATTTGCGTGTAAACTTCGTTTCTTATCTTCCAGCTTCTTATGGAAGTTTCTCTCCCTTCGGGATCCAAGACTGGTTTACTAGAACCGTGATGGTTTCATTTAATAAGCAGCTTAAAGTAAGGTGCGAGTTATATGAAAGTGGTAAATTAAGTTGGTTAATTTAAAGGTACTAATATGATTCAAATGCAGACCATCTTAGATGTGGCTGATAACTCTGGTGCGCGTCGCGTAATGTGCATCAAAGTATTAGGCGGATCTAAGCGTCGCTACGCTTCTGTTGGCGATATTATTAAAGTTGCAGTTAAAGATGCAGCCCCACGTGGTCGTGTCAAAAAAGGTGATGTATACAATGCGGTAGTTGTTCGTACTGCTAAGGGTGTGCGTCGTCCTGATGGTGCGTTAATTAAATTCGATAACAATGCTGCTGTGTTGTTGAATAATAAACTTGAACCTCTGGGTACTCGTATTTTTGGTCCGGTAACCCGTGAATTGCGTACTGAGCGATTTATGAAAATCGTTTCATTGGCGCCTGAAGTATTATAAGGAATAGCGCGATGAATAAAATCATTAAAGGCGATCAGGTTGTAGTGATTACTGGTAAAGATAAAGGTAAGCAAGGTCAAGTAGTTCGAGTATTGGGTGATAAAGTTGTTGTTGAGGGTGTTAATGTTGTAAAACGCCATCAAAAACCTAATCCAATGCGTGGTATTGAGGGTGGTATTATTACTAAAGAAATGCCTTTGGATATTTCTAATATTGCAATCCTGAATCCGGAAACTAATAAAGCAGACCGTGTTGGTATTAAGCTGATTGAAAATGAAGGCAAAGTTAAACGCGTTCGTTTCTTCAAATCAAATGGCTCTATCATTGGAGCATAAGGAGATAACATGGCTCGTTTGAGAGAGTTTTATAAAGATACAGTTGTTCCTGAATTGGTTAAACAATTTGGTTACAAATCAGTAATGGAAGTTCCACGTATTGAAAAAATCACCTTGAATATGGGTGTAGGTGAAGCTGTTGCTGATAAAAAAGTTATGGAGCACGCTGTTTCTGATTTAGAGAAAATTGCTGGCCAAAAACCAGTTGTTACTGTTGCTCGTAAATCTATCGCAGGTTTTAAAATCCGTGATAACTATCCAGTTGGTTGCAAAGTAACTTTGCGTCGTGATCAAATGTTTGAATTTTTAGATCGTTTGATTACTATTGCATTGCCTCGCGTACGTGACTTCCGTGGTGTAAGCGGTAAATCATTTGATGGTCGTGGCAATTACAATATGGGCGTTCGCGAGCAAATTATTTTCCCGGAAATTGAATACGATAAAATCGATGCTTTGCGTGGTTTGAATATTACTATTACAACTACTGCAAAAACTGATGAAGAAGCGAAAGCTTTGTTGTCACTGTTCAAGTTTCCGTTTAAAGGATAATCATGGCTAAGAAAGCACTTATTAATCGTGAGCTGAAACGTCAAGCATTGGCGAAAAAGTTTGCAGCTAAACGTGAGGCAATTTTCGCTGTTATTAATGATGCTAATGCGACTGAAGAAGAACGTTTTGAAGCACGTTTGAAATTTCAATCCATTCCTCGTAATGCAGCACCTGTACGTCAACGTCGTCGTTGTGCTTTAACAGGTCGTCCTCGTGGCACTTTCCGTAAATTTGGTTTGGGCCGTATTAAAATCCGTGAAATCGCTATGCGTGGCGAGATCCCTGGTGTTGTTAAAGCTAGCTGGTAATAGGAGTATAAATAATGAGTATGCATGATCCTATTTCCGATATGTTGACTCGTATTCGCAATGCGCAACGTGCTAATAAAGCAGCAGTTGCCATGCCTTCTTCTAAACTGAAATGTGCAATTGCAAAAGTTCTGAAAGAAGAAGGTTATATCGAGGATTTTGCGGTTTCTGCTGATGCAAAACCGGTATTGGAAATTCAATTGAAATACTATGCAGGTCGTCCTGTGATTGAGCAAATTAAACGTGTTTCACGTCCAGGTTTGCGTATTTACAAAGCATCAAGTGAGATCCCTAGCGTAATGAATGGTTTGGGTGTCGCTATTGTTAGTACTTCTAAAGGTGTAATGACTGATCGCAAAGCCCGTTCTGAGGGTGTTGGTGGTGAGTTGTTGTGCATCGTAGCCTAGTGGAGAAAAGTAAATGTCACGCGTCGCAAAAAACCCAGTGACTGTTCCTACTGGTGTAGAAGTAAAATTCGGAACAGATGCATTGGTTATCAAAGGTAAAAACGGTGAGTTGTCTTTTCCTTTGCATTCCGATGTTGCTATTGAACTGAACGATGGTAAATTGACTTTTGCTGCAAAAAATGACAGTAAGCAGGCTAATGCTATGTCTGGTACTGCTCGTGCATTAGTTAATAACATGGTTAAGGGTGTTTCTGAAGGTTTTGAGAAAAAACTTCAATTGATTGGTGTGGGTTATCGTGCCCAAGCTCAAGGTAAAGTTTTGAACCTGTCTTTGGGTTTCTCTCATCCAATCGTATATGAAATGCCTGAAGGTGTTTCCGTTCAAACTCCTAGCCAAACAGAAATCGTTTTGACTGGTGCAGATAAACAAGTGGTTGGCCAAGTCGCTGCTGAAATTCGTGCATTCCGTTCTCCTGAGCCTTATAAAGGTAAAGGTGTTCGTTATGTAGGTGAAGTAGTAGTGATGAAAGAAGCCAAGAAAAAATAATTGAGGTTCACTAATGGATAAACATACAACCCGACTCCGTCGTGCACGCAAAACCCGTGCGCGTATTGCGGACTTGAAAATGGTAAGATTATGTGTGTTCCGCAGCAATAATCATATTTATGCTCAAGTAATTAGTGCTGAAGGTGATAAAGTATTGGCTCAAGCCTCTACATTGGAAGCTGAAGTACGTAGTAGCCTGAAATCAGGTAGCAACGTTGAAGCAGCAGCTGTAGTTGGTAAGCGTATTGCTGAAAAAGCTAAAGCAGTGGGTGTTGAAAAAGTTGCTTTTGACCGTTCAGGTTTCCAATATCACGGTCGTGTGAAAGCTTTGGCTGAAGCTGCACGTGAAAATGGTTTAAGCTTCTAATATTTGGAGACTTTCAGATGGCAAAACATGAAATTGAAGAACGCGGTGACGGCCTGATTGAAAAGATGGTCGCAGTTAATCGCGTGACTAAAGTAGTTAAAGGTGGCCGTATCATGGCTTTCTCTGCACTGACTGTTGTTGGTGATGGTGATGGTCGCATCGGTATGGGCAAAGGTAAATCAAAAGAAGTACCAGTTGCTGTTCAAAAAGCAATGGATCAAGCTCGTCGCTCTATGATTAAAGTGCCTTTGAAAAACGGTACTATTCATCATGAGGTTATTGGTCGTCATGGTGCTACTAAGGTATTTATGCAACCTGCTAAAGAAGGTAGCGGTGTGAAAGCTGGTGGTCCAATGCGTTTAGTATTTGATGCTATGGGTATCCATAACATTTCAGCTAAAGTACATGGTTCTACTAATCCTTACAATATTGTACGCGCTACATTAGACGGTTTGTCTAAACTGTATACCCCTGCTGATATTGCTGCAAAACGTGGCTTGACAGTAGAAGATATTTTGGGAGCTAACCATGACTGAGCAAAAAAAGATTAAAGTTACATTGGTTAAGAGCCTGATCGGTACAATTGAATCTCATCGTGCATGTGCTCGTGGTTTGGGTTTGCGTCGCCGTGAACATACTGTAGAGGTTTTGGATACCCCTGAAAACCGTGGTATGATCAATAAAATCAGCTACTTGTTGAAAGTGGAGTCTTAATATGTTTTTGAATACTATTCAACCTGCTGAGGGTGCTACTCACGCTAGTCGTCGTGTAGGCCGTGGTATTGGTAGCGGCTTAGGTAAGACAGGTGGTCGTGGTCATAAAGGTCAAAAAAGCCGTTCTGGTGGCTTCCACAAGGTAGGTTTTGAAGGCGGTCAAATGCCTTTGCAACGTCGTCTGCCGAAACGTGGTTTCAAATCTTTGACTGCAGCCGCTAATGCTGAAGTTCGTTTGAGTGAATTGAATCTGATTGCTGTTAACGAGATTGATGTCTTGGTTCTTAAACAAGCTGGTCTGATTCCTGCAACTGCTTCTAATGTAAAAGTTATTGCTTCTGGTGAAATCTCAAAAGCGGTTACCTTGAAAGGTGTAAAAGCTACTAAAGGTGCTAAAGCTGCTATTGAAGCTACCGGTGGTAAAGTAGAAGAATAAGGCTTGCACTACAGTGGCTAATCAACAATCTTTATCAGGATTATCCAAATTTGGTGATCTGAAAAAACGTCTGGTGTTCCTTTTAGGTGCTTTGGTCGTTTTCCGTATTGGTGCTCATATACCGGTACCGGGCGTAGATGCTGTTGCATTAGCTAAGTTATACGAAGGCGCTGCAAACGGCATATTCGGAATGTTAAATATGTTCTCGGGTGGTTCGTTGGAGCGCTTTAGTATATTTGCAATAGGTATCATGCCTTATATTTCATCGTCGATTATTGTTCAGCTTGCTTCTGAAATTGTTCCTTCTTTAAAAGCTTTAAAGAAGGAAGGTGAGGCTGGTAGGAAAATAATTACGAAATATACTAGGTATGGGACGGTATTATTGGCTGTATTGCAAAGCTTTGGTGTTGCAACATTTGTTTATCAACAAGGTGTTGTTGTAACGAGTTCGCTTGAGTTTCATATTTCTACAGTAGTCTGTTTGGTTACAGGTACTATGTTTCTAATGTGGTTAGGGGAACAAATTACCGAGCGTGGTATTGGTAATGGTATTTCTTTAATTATTACAGCAGGCATTGTATCGGGTATCCCATCCGGTATTGTTCGGTTGTTAACTTTGACTGAACAAGGCTCTATGAGTATGTTGATGGCGGTATCAATTGTGATTGGTATTTTGCTGTTGATCTATGCTGTAGTTTATTTTGAGAGTGCTCAGCGTAAAGTTCCTGTGCATTATGCTAAAAGACAGTTTGGCTCTGGAGTGATGCCGGGACAAAGCATTCATATGCCGTTCAAGCTAAATATGGCAGGTGTTATTCCTCCTATTTTTGCTTCCAGTATTATTTTATTTCCATCTACACTTTTAGGTTGGTTTGGTTCAAATAGTACGAATTCTGTTCTTCATAAGGTTGCTGCAATGCTGCAACACGGACAGCCTTTATATATTGTATTATTTGCCACAACTATCATCTTTTTCTGCTATTTCTATACTGCTTTAGTATTTAGCCCTAAAGAGATGGCTGAAAATTTGAAGAAGAGTGGTGCATTTGTGCCAGGTATTCGCCCAGGTGAGCAAACCTCTAGATATTTGGAAAAAGTGGTACTGAGACTGACATTATTTGGTGCTTTGTACATTACTACAATCTGTCTGATACCTGAATTTTTAACGACAGCATTGAAGGTTCCTTTCTATTTAGGTGGAACATCTTTGCTTATTTTGGTTGTCGTTACAATGGATTTTAGGACGCAAATCAATTCGTATCGAATGAGTAGTCAGTATGAAGACTTGATGAGTCGTCCAGATATGAAATCTTTGTCACGTAAGTAGGCTTATGGCTAAAGAAGATACCATACAGATGCAGGGTGAAATCCTTGAGACTTTGCCCAATGCAACATTTAAAGTAAAACTGGAAAATGATCATGTAGTACTTGGTCATATATCTGGCAAAATGCGGATGCACTATATCCGTATTTCTCCAGGTGATAAGGTAACAGTTGAATTAACTCCTTATGATTTAACCCGTGCTCGGATTGTTTTCCGAGCAAGATAAACGATAAAAGGAAATAAAATGCGTGTACAACCTTCTGTAAAGAAAATTTGTCGCAATTGCAAGATTATTCGTCGTAATCGTGTAGTTCGCGTAATTTGTACTGACCCACGTCACAAACAACGTCAAGGTTAAGAAGCTAGTTTTCTTAACTATTGATTTTGTGGTATAGTGACATAATTTGCCCTAAAAAGGAAAAAATATGGCTCGTATTGCAGGGGTAAATATCCCTAATAATGCCCATATCGTAATTGGCCTTCAGGCTATTTATGGTATTGGTGCGACTCGTGCTAAATTGATTTGTGAGGCAGCAAATATTGCTCCTACTACTAAAGCAAAAGATTTGGACGAGGCTCAATTAGACGCTTTGCGTGAGCAAGTTGCTAAATATGAAGTTGAAGGTGATTTGCGTCGTGAAGTAACGATGAGCATTAAACGACTGATGGATATGGGTTGCTATCGTGGCTTCCGTCATCGTCGTGGCTTGCCTTGTCGTGGTCAACGCACTCGCACAAATGCCCGTACCCGTAAAGGTCCGCGCAAAGCGATTGCCGGTAAGAAATAAATTTTAAGGAATTTGATTAATGGCTAAAGCAAACACAGCTTCGCGTGTACGTAAAAAAGTACGTAAAACCGTAAGCGAAGGTATTGTGCACGTTCATGCATCTTTCAACAATACCATCATTACAATCACTGACCGTCAAGGCAATGCATTGTCTTGGGCTACCTCTGGCGGCGCTGGTTTTAAAGGTTCTCGTAAAAGTACACCATTTGCAGCACAAGTTGCAGCAGAAGCAGCTGGTAAAGTTGCCCAAGAGTATGGCGTTAAAAATTTAGAAGTCCGCATTAAAGGCCCTGGCCCTGGTCGCGAATCTTCTGTACGTGCTTTAAACGCTCTTGGTTTCAAGATTACCAGCATTACTGACGTTACCCCGTTGCCTCATAACGGTTGCCGTCCGCCTAAAAAACGTCGTATTTAATATTGGAGTGATTTAAAACATGGCACGTTATATTGGCCCTAAATGTAAATTAGCACGTCGCGAAGGTACGGATCTGTTTTTGAAGAGTGCACGTCGCTCTTTGGATTCAAAATGTAAAATGGATTCTGCACCTGGTCAGCACGGTGCGAAAAAACCACGTTTGTCAGACTACGGTTTGCAATTGCGTGAAAAACAAAAAATCCGTCGTATTTATGGCGTGTTAGAACGCCAATTCCGTCGTTACTTTGCGGAAGCTGATCGTCGTAAAGGTTCTACCGGTGAATTGCTGTTGCAATTGCTGGAGTCCCGTTTGGATAATGTCGTTTATCGTATGGGTTTTGGCTCTACCCGCGCTGAAGCACGTCAATTGGTTTCTCACAAAGCTATCGTCGTAAACGGTCAAGTTGTTAATATCCCTTCTTTCCAAGTTAAAGCAGGTGATGTTGTAGCTGTTCGTGAAAAAGCTAAGAAACAAGTACGTATCCAAGAAGCATTGAGCCTGGCTACTCAAATTGGCTTGCCAAGCTGGGTGTCTGTTGATGCCGACAAATTGGAAGGCGTATTCAAAAATATGCCGGATCGCTCAGAATTGTCTGGCGATATTAATGAACAGCTGGTGGTAGAGTTCTACTCTAAATAATGCTAGCTCAATGAGGGACAGTTAAATGCAAAATAGCACAACCGAATTTTTGAAACCTCGTCAAATCGATGTAGATACTTTGTCTTCCACTCGGGCCAAGGTGTCTATGCAGCCATTTGAACGTGGTTTTGGTCATACTTTAGGTAATGCTTTGCGTCGTATCTTACTGTCATCCATGAATGGCTTTGCCCCAACTGAAGTAGTTATTTCCGGCGTATTGCACGAATACTCTACTATTGATGGTGTTCAGGAGGATGTTGTTGATGTTCTCTTGAACATTAAAGGTATCGTATTCAAGCTTCACGGTCGTAACCAAGTTCAGTTGACTTTGAAAAAAACAGGTGCCGGTGCAGTTGTAGCCGGTGATATTGATTTGCCACACGATGTGGAAATTATCAATCCTGAGCATGTTATTTGCCACTTGGCTGACAATGGCCAAATTGACATGGAAATTAAAGTAGAGCAAGGTCGTGGTTATCAATCTGTTTCAGGCCGTCGCGTATTGCGTGATGAGAACAAACAGATTGGTGCGATTCAGTTGGATGCGAGCTTTTCGCCCATCAGTCGTGTTAGCTTTGAAGTTGAACCTGCACGCGTAGAGCAACGCACGGATTTGGATAAATTGGTTTTGGATATTGAAACCAATGGTTCTATTGATCCGGAAGAGGCTGTACGTAGTGCCGCACGTATCTTAATTGACCAAATGTCTATTTTTGCAGATCTGCAAGGTACTCCGGTTGAAGAGGTTGAAGAAAAAGCGCCTCCTATCGATCCTATCTTGCTGCGTCCTGTAGATGATTTGGAATTAACCGTACGTTCAGCTAATTGTCTGAAAGCTGAAGATATTTACTATATTGGCGATTTGATTCAACGTACTGAAACCGAGCTTCTCAAGACCCCTAATTTGGGTCGTAAATCTTTGAATGAGATCAAAGAAGTGTTGGCCTCTAAAGGTCTGACATTAGGTTCTAAATTAGAAGCTTGGCCGCCTGTAGGCTTAGAAAAGCCGTAAGTTTGAAGATTAAAGGATAATGACATGCGTCATCGTAATGGCAACCGCAAATTAAACCGTACTAGCAGCCACCGTGCTGCGATGCTGCGCAATATGGCGAATTCCTTGTTGACTCACGAAACCATCGTGACAACTTTGCCTAAAGCAAAAGAATTGCGCCGCGTAGTTGAGCCCTTGATTACCTTGGGCAAAAAACCTTCTTTGGCAAACCGTCGTTTGGCTTTTGACCGCACTCGCGATCGTGATGTTGTAGTTAAATTGTTTGACGAATTGGGTCCACGCTTTGCTGCTCGTAACGGCGGCTATGTTCGTGTACTGAAATACGGTTTCCGTAAAGGCGACAATGCTCCTTTGGCATTGGTTGAATTGGTTGATAAAGCAGCTGATTCTGCTGAATAAGCACATTAATATGAAAGCACTACCTGTTTAGGTGGTGCTTTTTTATTTGGATGGCCCCTTTCTCATTTCGCAGTGCTACAATAAACAGCGACTGATTATGTTGTGTCTCAGAGTTGTAGCTCCCTTATATATTTCGCTCCATCGAGGGGCGCAATTTTTTACACTTCTTATAGAACTTTAAGCCCCTTTAACTCTAGCCAGTGAAGGGGCTTTCTTATGTGCATCGCATTTTATACAGTCAATTCAGATAGTTTTTACAGTTTTGAAGAACAAAGAGCCGTTATCGTCCGCGTTTTCAAAGATGATGAGCTTGTAGAAACCGTTTCATTTCCTATTACAAATCCCAAACAAAAATATAAAACAGAAAAACAGGCTGAAGAGTATGGCCGTCTTGCTGTCCGTTCTATTTTGAACCAATGGGAGGCAGACGCATGAGAGCCGAAGAGAGAGCAGAAACGGCGGGGGCGTGTGGGGGCGCGCCTTGCGCGCCGCAAACGGCCACGCCGTTGAATGCCCCCCCTAGGCTAATAGGGGGGGAGCAAAAAAAACCTAATCCACAAAGTGGGGAGCAAACCGAAAAAACCGATCAAGTCGAATTTGAATATTTTTCCCAATACGTAACCGACGGAAAAGGCCGTTTGATAGAAATTCCGCTAAGACGCGGTAGGGAAGACGGCGCATTCATCGACCAGATCACATTTACGATACATGAGGAATCCATACCCAAAGTAACCCAAAAAGCCTATGTAACAGACGCAGAGTACCTCACAAAGTACAGCGAACTGCTGCAAGAGATTCTAGGCTTCGGCATCAGTGCCAAACTGCCTTACAAAGGCAAATTCTTCTATCAATCCTGTTATCAGCTCGGCCCGAAAAACGTTGAGTACGGCAAAGTTCACTACGGCGGCCAAAGAGAAACAATACTTGTAGAGTTGAACGGCACCGGATGCACCGCAGCTAAACCCGGTTGGGAAAACAGGCTTTATGAATTTCTGCAAAAGTGTGTCCGGCCAAAAATAACAAGGGTTGACGTAGCACATGATTTTTTCAATGGAGAGTACACGCCCGAGCAGGCTTTAACCGGTCACGATAACGGCCTTTTTGACTGCCACAACGTCCGCCCGAAAAGCGAATGTAAAGGCGTTTCTTGGAGACACGAAGATGGCAGCGGCAAAAGCTTCTATATCGGCAAACGCGGCAACGCCAAATACACCCGGATTTATGAAAAAGGCAAGCAGTTAGGCGATAAATCAAGCCCTTGGGTTCGATTTGAAACAGAGTTCAGAAACGGAGATATAGAAGTACCATTAGACATATTGATTCACGCCGGTGCGTATCTTGGCGGAGCGTATCCCGTCTGTGAACAGATATTCAAATGCGAAGCCAAGCGCATGGATTCAACGGTTAAAGAGGTCAATCTCACGTTTGAACACAAACAATTTTACGCAAGGCAGCAAGTCGGCAAATGGGTCAATTTTTTAAAAGATATCGGTTGGTCGGCTGAAGAAATCGTCAAAGATTTGACTAAAGGCATTGAAGGCTATCCCAAAGGTCTCCAGCCAGAAGAGTACGACAGCAGCACAGCCAGCGCTTTTTATATCCATGAAGAGCAAAAAGCCATAAACGACCTGAATATCGAAGTCTTAGATTTTGAATTAAATCAGGCAGTGCAATACGAGTATCCGCAAGACATGCAGAAACAGCATGAGCGCGATTTTGACAAAGAGCAGTATCAAATATCAGATCAGTTAGAAGACTGGAAATATTTATAAAACCAAAGAAAGGCTATAACCATGTTTGATCAAGTACAAGTAACCACATACCCCGCCACGCTCCTGGGCGCTAAACAGTTTAAAGGCGAGATTGACGGCAACAAAATCGACACCTGTACCGTACTTGTCGCCAGCCCCATGCCCGCCAACGGCAATAGCGTAGGCTTTACCGCTGCCAGCATGAAATTTGGCGAAAGCCACAATTTCGATCGGCTGAAAAACCTCAAATTCCCCTGTTCCGTAAATGTAACCGTCTCAATGGAATCTACCGGCAAAGGCTTAGTACCCAAGCTGCTTGATTTTGAAGTGAAAGGCGTGGCGCCCAAAGCCTAAGGCAGAAAGGCCGAAATATGAGCAGGTATCAGCAAAAATTTATCGTTCAGGAACTGGAAAACTATGAATTCATCTGCCCCGATCAGTTTGGCGACATCGGATTTACCCAAAATCTGAAAGAAGCCGGACAGTATGAAAGCTATGAAGACGCATTCAATGCCGGATTAGAAGAGATTGGCGGACATTTTCAGGTTTTCAGCTTCTACATCAGAGAAGAATAAAAGTTAACAGGCTCGGCGGGCGGTCTGTCAAACCTTCACATAGCCCGCAACAATCAAGGAATAATTATGAACAGTAATAAATTACCCCTATCATTTAAATTAAGTTTGGTCGGGTTGGTTTTCTTTTTGATTATCTTGTTCGTATCAGTGTGGTTCTTATACGGATAAACCAATTCAAACGATTTCAGGCCGTTTGAATACATTTTGAAAGCCTGAATAACTTGTTTAAAGGAAAATTATGAAACTCCTTAATGTAGCAAAAAAATATGGCAATAAAGTTATTGCTGTAACAGCCTTGACAACCGCTTCCGCTTTGGCTTCTGCCGAAGGCGTAGATTTGTCAGGTATTGGTACGACCGCTGCCGCTGAGATTGCAAAATTTGCCGTAATGGTATCAGCAATCGGTGCTGCCGTTCTGTCGGTTATTGTGTTGATGCAAGGCTTCCGTATGGCCTTCAGCATGGTTAAAACAGCCAAGTAAGAACTAGGAAGGGGAAAGTATGGGTTATAGAGTTGGTCAGCAGTGTTTCAATAATTTGGAACAGGCACACGATTATCTTTTATCCCAGCTTTCCCCTACCGTTACCCAAGACGGAAAAATCATCCGTCCGGTAAAAAACGGCAAAAACTGGTATCTCGAAAACCAACAAATAAACTTGAGCTTCCCCCAATGCGATATTACAGAGCAGATACAGTTAGGCGCGCTGACAGCAGCCCCGATTATCGGCCTGTTTACTCTGATATTCGGCATACGCATGATTAGAAAGCTGATTGAATCCATGACAAGCGTAGGTAACGGTGATGATTGATTTTTGGTTTTTATACGGCTTTGGCGCGGTCTGTATCACCGCTTTTTTGTTCTGTTGATTGATACCCAAAGCAAATAATGTAAAAATCCCGCTTCCGACTAACAGTTATTGAAGTGAGGATTTTATGTTTATTACTGAAGCGCAATTATCTCTTTATAAATATCAAGCAAATAGTAGATATTTTAAAGAATCAATGTCTTATATAGCAAAATCAGAATTTTTTGAGTTTGCAAAACTTTCTAAAGAATATCTGAATGTTGTTGATTGTTTTGCACATTTTTGGACAAGACGATTAGATTCTAATTCTTGGGAGGTTAGCTTTTCTGATGGTTCTATACTCTTAATAAGACTTGTTAAGGAAAATGATGAAGAAGGTTATTACTTACATTGTTCATCCGATCGTATTAATTGGAGTAGTGCTTTTTCCGATTAAGTCTTTTTCTGCAGATTGGAAAACAGTAAAACTTCCTGGAAATTCTTCCGTTCATATATCTTGGGATAATAGTCGTGAAGTCGTTGATAGATTTGGTAGGAATGGCGATTTTTACGGCTTTCGCCGTATTGAGCCGTCTATTATTGAGCATGCTCCAACCGGCGCCCGCTCCGCCTCAACTCTCCCCGTAACTATTGAAGCTCAAGTATCCCGAAAAGCTGTACTTTCAGGCGCATTTGGCCTTGTAAAAAAAGGTGCAGCATTAGGATCTCGTCTTAGCGGTTGGGGTACGGCTGCCTATTTTGCCTATGAGGCCTATCAAGCTGTTAAATCCCCTTTAGAATCTGAAGGCTATAAATGGGACGAATCAAAAGGAGAATTTATAAAGTATTGGGCTGCCCGAAACTGTATAACGATTGAGCAGGGCGGTAAAAATATTGATGTATCGTGTATGGGGGTTGATTCATCCGTAATTCGTGCGATGGAAAAAGGCGGGAATAGTGAGCGTGACGCTAAAAAATTGATGGAATCTCAAATGCAATCAATGGCAAATGGATTTTGGAAATCTTACGCCAAAAGCTTGGATTTGGAGGACGGCGAAGATGTATATTTTTGGCAAAAATTTAACTTACAAAAATGTAACTTTGATTTGAACGGCGGTAGTTGTAACGTTTCTTTTCAAGGAGATGTCAGGACAGGTATTTTATTTCGTGTAAAAATGAATGATAAAGAAATATTGGATTTGGAGAAATTTCTAAAAATCGCTACACCGTCTATAGATTCTAATCCTACTCCCTTTGTTGAAGGCACTGGCAAACCCGAGTATCAAGAAAACATTAAAGTTCCTGCCGGAACAGTCGTAACCATTGGCCCTGTCACTCCCGAAAACGGCAAACCGGTGCAAATTACTATTACCTTCGGACAAGATTCAAACGGCAATACTACGGCAGAAGTAGCAACAACACAGCGCCCCGACCTCAAACCGGGCGGATCTGAAGCACCCAATACAAAGCCTGATCCAGACCCTGCGCCTAATCCTGATGGCAATCCTGATAAAAAGCCAGATGATAAACCCGATTCAGATGATAAACCTGATAAACGTCCAGATGATAAGCCTGATGATGATCCATCTGATAAAAGGAAAGAAGATAAAAAAGAAGACAAAAAAGATGACAAGAAAGAAGAATCAAAAGGCTTACTTTGTGATTTTTTTCCAAAAATTCTTGCATGTGATGAACAGCCTGAAAAAGAAGAACCGAATTTAGAAATTCCTGAAGAACATATAGATTTGAACTTCACATCTGACAATACTTTTAGTCAGTTTGGACAGTGCCCTGCTCCCGTAACGTTTCAGGCATTGGGTGCTGAATACAGAATCAGTCTTGAGCCTGCGTGTAATTTAGCTGCAATGATGCGCCCCTTTATTATAGCTATGGCTTGGTTGGTGGCTTCGTTTTTCGTGGCTAGAGTTGTCAGAAATAACGCATAGGGGGATTTATGAAATTTTTAGCTGCTCTTGCTCCATATTTGATAAATCATGTTGTCAAATACATTCTGACTGCTTTAGGGGTGTCTATTATTACTTATGTTGGTTTTGATGCCCTTATGAGCAATCTTAAAAATCAGTTTATAAGCAGTATGGGCGCAGTTCCCGCCGGAGCGATCCAAATTTTTTACATTGCAGGTGGCGGCGTTGTTCTGAACATCATGTTCGGAATGCTCGCTTTTGTCGTTACGTTTAAAACTCTGTCTAAATTAAGCTTTGGCAAGAAAGGATAAAGATGGCCGCCATTACCCTGATAACAGGAAAACCAAGAATCGGCAAAACCGCCTTTGCCGTCGAACTGCTTATGTTTGATGACTATTATAAAGGCCGTAAAATCTTCTCCAACATCAACGGCCTTTTGATAGACCATCATCAACCGCCGGAAGGTCATAGCTGGGAAGACATGTATGAATGGCTGAAATGGAAAGAGAATATAGGCTCAGTTGTCATTTATGACGAAGTGCAATATTTGTTTCCGACACGTTCCAGCGGTTCAAAAATGCCTGAAAACGTCGCCTTTTTGAACATTCACGGCCATTACGGTATCGACATGATACTAATCACACAGTCGCCCAAGCTGCTTGACGTGAATCTGCGCGAAGTCGTGAACAAGCATATCCATATAGCTGCAAACAAAATGGGCGGACTGACAAGGCTTGAATGGAACGAAGTAGCTTTAAACCCGACACAG
Organism: Neisseria sp. P0008.S004; assembly: GCF_051962755.1. Taxonomy (NCBI): domain Bacteria; kingdom Pseudomonadati; phylum Pseudomonadota; class Betaproteobacteria; order Neisseriales; family Neisseriaceae; genus Neisseria; species Neisseria sp. P0008.S004. Next base: position 83,923 of record NZ_JBQCUZ010000006.1, on the reverse strand, counting down.
CAATCAAGAAACGCCTTGTCCAGTTCGCATAAAATTAGGGAAGAGGTTCTTGAATACTACAAATCCGCCGAAGTACATACCGCCCATTCGCACGTCAAATCAAGGTGGTATTACATCATAATCGCCATGTTGTTTATCCTGCCGTGTATCTTAGGTTTGGTCGGATTCATGGGCTATAAGATGTATCAGGGTTATAAAGAAAAAGCAGGAATAACGGCAAAGGCCGAAGCAGCAAAAGAAGATACAGGTTTCAAAAATCCGCTTGACCCTGAAAGCCAAAAAGAAATGATGCCGCAAAGCGGAATTCAGGGGCAAAACCTCAAACCCGAAGACTTTGTACCAACGCTCGCCGAAAAGCCTGAAAGTAAACCCATTTACAACGGCGTCCGCCAAGTTAAAACATTTGAGCGCATCGCCGCCTGTATAGACGGCGGCAAAACAGGCTGCACCTGCTACAGCGACCAAGCCACACCGCTGAAAGAAGTAACTAAAGAAATGTGCAAAGACTACGCCCATAATGGCCTGCCGTTTAATCCTTACAAAGAGTCCGACCATAGCTCAAACCAAGCGCAGACAGCGCCATCCGCGTCGGATACTAGCGCAGGCATGCAAGTCGCATCACTAGGCGGCCAAAGCCCTCAAAACCTTATGTATGACGGATATGTAGAAGCAGGCGCAAAGTTCACACCGCAAAGCGGCGCGGTAGTCGAATCCGCGCAATGACAAAGGCTGTCTGAAACCAGTTCAGACGGCCTTTAAATAAAAGCTGCTTGATTCCTTTAAAAAGCGCGGCGTAAAAACCTATCTGAAGAGCAGAAACCTAAATCCCGCGATTTTTAAAGGAAGCAAGTAGCAATGGCCGCGCGGCAGAGCGCAATTTTAGAAAAGAAAGAATAGAAAAGCAAAGAGATTGAAACATCTGATATACTCAAAACGTCAGCGGTCTAGCTAACCCTGACAACATCCGCCGAGCCTGAAAGTTCCCGAATCATCAAGATTGGGAGAAAGATAAGGACGGCGGATTTTTTCATATTTAATTTGAGTAGCATCAAAGGCCAAGAGCCTGCATAGTAAGGGAAAAAATATGAGAAATACCGTAGGACTCGACATATCCGCAGAAACATTTGACGCAGTCGCATTAATAGACGGCCAAATGGCCTATAAGAAGTTCCAAAACAACCAAGACGGCATAGAAAGCCTGAAAAATTGGATAAACGGCCAAAGTATCGAAGACGGCCAAAACATTTACATCATCATGGAAGCCACCGGCAACTACTACGAAGCCGTCGCCGACAACCTCGCCGATGATTACCATGTTTCCGTTATCAATCCCCTAAAAATCAAACGGTATGCCGATTACCGTTTTAATCGAACAAAAACCGACAAACAAGACGCAAAACTAATCGCAGAATTTGGTCAAAACGCCCTAGCAAAAGACCTACCCAAGCACAAAAGGCCGTCTGAAAACATCCAAAGCCTCAAACGCCTGTTGAGCCTGCAAAACCAACTGAAAGAACAGCTGACAGCACAAAAAAACAGGCTGAAAGCAGCAAAAGACAGCTTTGTACAACAAATCCACCAAAAGCAGATAGACGAACTCAACCAGCATCTGCAAGACGTGGACGGCCAAATCAAACAAACGGCCAAAGCAGACAAAGCCATTCAAGAAACCGCCAAACGCCTACAAACCATCCCATCAGTCGGCCAAACAACGGCTATATACCTAACCGTTCATCTCCTTACCGCACATTTCAAAAATGCCAACCACTTTACAGCATTCGCTGGCATGAGCCCGCAACAGAAAAAATCAGGGACAAGCGTCAACGGCAAAGAAAAGCTGACAAGGTATGGCAACAGAAAACTACGCGGCGCCCTCTTCATGGCCGCCATGGTAGCCATGCGTCAAAATTACTTTCCCGACTTCACCAAAAGACTGCAAAAAGCCAAAAAGCCCAAGATGGTTATTATCTGCGCCCTGATGAGAAAGCTACTCGTCATTGCCTACCATCTGCACAAAAACCAAACCGACTTTGATCCGAGTCGGTACAAACAAGCGTAAAGAGCCTTAACAAAAACGCAAAAGCCACGCGGATAATCGTAAAATATCCGCGCGGCCAATTGCATTCTGTAAAAATTGCAAAACTAAATAAACAGGAAAAACAATAATATACAAAAATGACAGTAAATTACTATTGCATGTTAAAGTAGCATCTTTCTCATTTCGCAGTGCTACAATAGAGCAACTCGTGATAAGCGGTCAGCAGTCAGTTGTAGCTCCCTTTCTCATTTCGCAGTGCTACAATGCAACAAAACGTTATTTTCACGACATTCAAGTTGTAGCTCCCTTTCTCATTTCGCAGTGCTACAATGCCGAGCGGTGTCTTATGAATGTGATAATGGTTGTAGCTCCCTTTCTCATTTCGCAGTGCTACAATTTGCCGTTGATTCAACGTCGCGCTTTTGGAGTTGTAGCTCCCTTTCTCATTTCGCAGTGCTACAATACTTCGATGGGAAATCCTTATTCTATAAGGGTTTCCCGTTTTATTTTGTCTAATAAAATGAGCTTAAAATAATAATAGTTGGTCGGAATTTACCCTTTTTTCTTGGGTTTTCAGCTCTCCCAACAGCAGTTTCATGGTGGCATATTGCTTTTCTGTTACTTCCAAACAGCGGATTGAACCTTCTTGCGGTAGGTTTGCACATAGCCTATTGTGGTGTTTTTGTAACGAGTCTCGACCTTTGACAATACGGCTGTATACAGAAAGTTGGAGCATTTGGTATCCATCTTTTAATAGAAACTGGCGGAATTGATTGGCGGCTTTGCGCTTTGCCGTTGTGGTGACCGGTAGGTCGAAGAAGACGATAATCCTCATAAATTTGGCCTCACTCATATTGGTATTCTTTCAATGGCAAGATTTCAGGCAGTTTCAGCTGTTTGGCGTTTTTATCGGTTACGCTGGCTTGAAATGAGGAAATCATTTTGTCTATGGCAGCCAAGGTGCTGAAATGTTGTCGTTTGATACAGATTTGACAGTGAAGGGTCTTGATAAGGTTTTGTTTGAGATTGGAGGTCAGATCAGTTTTCAGACGGCCTTGTTCATGCAAATGTATAACGACCAGGTCGGCCAATGGGCGTAAGGGTTCGATAAAGTCATCGGCGAGGTTGAATGGATTTAGTTCGCTTCTATGAAACAAGCCTAATGCAGGCAACCATCCATATAAAGTCAGGGCGCGTGCAACTGCTGCACGGAGTACGGCGTAGGTGTAGTTCAATGCGGCATTGACGGCATTGTTGTCATTGCGAGTAAACTTTTCTCCAAAGAGGGCTTGGAAGTAGAGGGCGGCAGCTTGGGCTTCACGGTTTCCTGTATCGCCCGAACGGACTTCGACTGCCAAAGTGCGCAGCCGTTTGGCGGCAAGATCATTGCCTGTTTCGTCTGCGACAAATGCTTGATTTAGGATTTTTTGGCGGATGATATGTTGCCAGAGTTGCTTTTTTAAGGGTTCGCTTATATTCAGCTGCAGCTTGAGGATTTTAAGTTGGCGGTGATATTGGGCATAAGGCAGCCATTGTCCGCAGGGTAGGAACTGTTCGTCACATGTCAGCAGGGTTGAGCCATGTTCGGCTAAGGCTGATAGGAGCGGGGCAGTAATCAGGGTTTCGCGGTTTTCGATGATGATAACGGCGATGTCTTCTAATGGTACGGTATGGGACTCGCCGTTTTGTTGAATCAGCAGTTGCCGGCATTGCAAGGATAGTTTGCCGCCATTTTGAATGAGCAGGCTGCGCCAAGTCATGTTTTTCCCCTTATTTTGATATAAAAAATCCCTGCTTCAGGCCGTCTGAAACAGGGATAGATTAATTTAGCAGACAGGCGGGCGTTTTTTCAGACGGCATGGTCTGATTTCTTTGCCCAGTTCATCGATTTGGTATTTTTGCATCAATACAAGATTTTGGGTACTAATACGGAATTGCTGTTCTTTAGAGCCTTTATCATGCCAAGCTAAATAGAATCGTCCATTAGAGCTATCACAGTTGATATAGTAGGCGAATTCTACTTTAGATTTTTCATCTTTCTGAAAAGCAATCAGATCATACTTATGCAAGCTAAAACAGAATGTATAGCTATCATCAATCCGGTATCCTTTACAATCAATATCGGGAAGAATGTTTTCAGCAACCTGCCAAGCATAGATGGGAACAATAAAATACTGATTTTTTCCTTTCTTATCCACTTTACAGAACACATCAACACGTACCATGTCTCCATTATCTGCAATGGTATAAGCATTTTTTTTGTTTAATAAGACTCCGCTCTCTTGGGTTTTTTCGACCCTCACAGCTTTAACCAGTTGTCCCCCCTTTTTATAAAACGGATTGTCCTTAGGGTCAAATGCTTGTTTAGCATTACCTCCATATGCCCCTAAACGTGCCTTAAGAGCCTCATATAATTCAATCTCCCTACCATTTTTATAATTAACCATATTTTCAAGGTCGGCCAACTTGATTTCGGTTAACCATACTCGTTTAACACTAATTTTTTCATTATGTTTAACAAATCGTTTAGCAGATCTCAAAGTATCTTTATGTGCACCGCTCATCTTCCGATTGGGCGCGCGTGAAACAAACAGTGGCGTAACGTATTCATGTACGGCTTCGGGGCGAGATGATAATTTTTCGGCAAGCAACGCGCGCAGTTTTTCTGGGGTATCGGCTTCTTCAAATTCGGGTTTGCCGTCCGGTTTGCCGAAGACGCGAAGCATGACTTCTTGTGCGAAAAATTCCCAAGGTTGCGGGAAGTGTGTTTTTTGATGCAGCACTTCTCCTGTTTCTTTATCTATGGTTTTCCCGTCAAACGCGTTCATCTCTTTATGGTGTACAAAATGGGTAATTTTCTGCTGCATGGCAACGGTTGAGCAGGCAACGACGACGGCGTCCAAGGCGTGATGGCGGTCGTTTTCCGCACGCACTTTGCGTAATCCCCAAAAGCCGCGCAACAGATTGGTAATTTGTCCGTTGGATGCAAAGACACGTCTTTTCCCTTTACCTGTCAGCCGCATACGGTCAGCAATAAATTGGCACAGGAAACGGTTGACGTAGCGCGTATCGTTCAGATTGCGTTCTTTAAAGCCGTCTTCGTCGAATTTTTGCAGCAGAATCCGTTGTTTTTTACTGCGAGGAAAACGGCTGGTTTCAACACGCGCTTTAAATTCCTGCCATTCGCGGCTGTTGTCTTTGCCGTTGAAGTATTCGTAAGGGGTTTGGTTGCTTTTGTTTTGGTTTTCGCTGCCCAATACCAGCACTTTATTGTTGAAACTATCGTCCCATGTGCGCGAGAACGGCAGGGCATGGTCGATTTCGACATAGCCTTTTTCGTTCAGACGGCCTAGGTTGATTTCTTTGCCCGAATACAGGCATTTGCCGTGTTGTTGCTCGTACAGGCGCAGTTTCAGAATATCTTTGGATTTGGGTTCGCCGACAAAATTGGGGAAATACTCTCGGAATTTAGCGGCGGCTTTTTCCCGGTCTTTACGGTTTTCTTCTTGGCGTTTTTCGATTTCTTTGCGGTCTTTAAACGATTTGCCTACTTCCCTTGCCGTTTCAATATGGATACGCGCAGGGGAGCCGTAACGGCGTACAACGGCGTTAATGACCTTACGTGCTTGAGATAAGGCGCGCAAGACGACGGGGTTGCGGATTTCGTCGGCAGGGATGGGCGGCAGATAAATCTTTTCTTCCGTATTCTTCTTGCCATAATGGTCTCCGTAGATTTCGGCGCAGGCTTCATCGTAACGTTTGCCTTGCTCCATTAGAGGCACAATTCGGCGCAATGCTTTCAAGGAAATTTGGACGAACTTGTCGAAGTTGATGTGTTTCAACAGCGCTTCTAAGATTTCGGGCTGAACACGGTCTTTCAGACGGCCTGTAATGTCTTCATCGGTTTTGAATAGGGAGAATGCCATGCCGATTTCATCTTGTAATTCGGGAGAAAGGTTTAATGGGGATTTTTTGTCTTTCAATCCTTCTTTTTCCAGCGCACGGCTGATGGCATGGTAGGCCTTTATTTCCATCAATGTTGAGGTTTCGGCATTGTCTTTACCATAGTGTAATCCTTTGAAAAAGGCGGTATCTTCTAAACCCAGTAGCTTACGGGCTTGTGCGTAAGTCAGTTTCTTTTTATACGGCTGATTTATAAGTATGGTGCGTTCGGTATCGGTCAATGGCCGCTCGCTGCCTTGCTCTAAAATACGCAGGTTGTTCAGCTTGGTCAGCCAGATGAAACGTTCGGCTGTGTAGGTGTTTTTAGCGGCTTTCGGCTCTGTCGGTTCGAAGGTGCAATGCCCCAACATTTTTTGAATGGCATCGCCGGACAGAGCAGGGCGTTGCGCCATCAGCAGGGTTTCAATACCTTCTTTAAGGCCGTCTGAAACATGCGGATTGCCGAATTCTTTTTGTTTTTCAAACAGCAAAACCAGCTCCACCTGTAAATCTTCGCGGCTGAACGTATGCGAATAATCGCCGCGCTGGTTGCGGATATGGCCGCTTTCTTTTTCAAATTTATTTAAAGCCAATTCGGCCGGAGTGCGGAAATTGCCTGTCTTTAAGGCTTGAGTGTTACTCTTCATACCTGCACGCAAAGCCCCAAGCTCCTTATCGGCAGTTTGCTCTTCATTTTTCCGTTTCGACAAATAGCCGCGATGTTTGATTAAATGCAACAAGACTGCCGACCACTCCAAAGGCGTCAGTTTGCGGTCTAATGCGGCTGCGCGAAGTTGCCATGGTGTATTCGGTAAGGATTTAATCAAGCCGTTTTCATCAAAATCGGCAGCCTGTAATACGCCCTCGCGTTTCAATAGGCGACGGGCCCGAAGCAGGCGGTGGGCGCGACGGCGGGTCAGGCGGCGGACGCTGCGTGCTAAGCGTCTTACCGCTGCGAGAGAGTCGCCTGTTTTTGGTACTTCGGCCCGCTCAAATACGCGCACGCCCAAATCAATCAGGCGTATGGGGTTTTCTTCTTCGTCAATTTCTACCATCGCCCAGCCGACGGATGCGATGCCGATATCGAGGCCGAGGACGTAGTTGATTGGATTGGGTTTGAATGTAGCCATCAGTTTCTCCGTAATATGATGTTTGGTAAGTATAAATATATCCTAGGTAAGTATTACCATGCAAATGAAATACTTGACTAGGTACCGATTTGGAATTAGAATCTGTCCATATTGTTGCACTGCGAAATGAGAAACGTTGCTACAATAAGGCCGTCTGAAAAGATGTGCCGCAACGCTCTGCCCCTTAAGGCTTCTGCTTTAAGGGGCATCGTTTTGTCTAAATGGCAGGGATTAAAAAGGCCGTCTGAAATTTCAGACGGCCTTTGGTTTTACCAGATATCGGATTTGATTTTGCGTTTCAAGCCTGGGTGTTCAGAGAGTTTGAACTCTGGGTCTTTACCCATTTTCAGCTTGGCTGTGTAGTCTTTCAACAGCAGGAAGGCAAGTGGGGACAGGAGCAGGATGGCGACGAGGTTAATCCATGCCATGATGCCCATGGCCATGTCTGCCATATCCCATACCAAGGGTACGTTGGCAACTGCGCCGAAGTAGACCCATGCCAAAACCAGCATACGGAAAACGGCGGTAACCAGCCAATGGCTCTTGATGAATTGGACGTTGGACTCGGCATAGGCATAGTTACCGATAACGGTTGAAAAGGCAAACATAAACAGGATGACGGCAAGGAAGCCCGCGCCCCATTGACCCACTTGGCTGACAATCGCTGCCTGCGTCAACGCCGCACCGCTCAGGTCGCCGTAAGGCTGCTGATAGGTCAAGACGATAAAGGCGGTGCATGAGCAGACGATGATGGTATCGACGAAAACGCCCAGCATTTGAATCATGCCTTGGGAGACGGGGTGTTTCACTTCGGCAGCGGCGGCGGCATTCGGCGCGGAACCCATACCCGCCTCATTGGAATACAGGCCGCGTTTGATACCCTGCATCATGGTGGTCGAAATCAGACCGCCGAGGAAACCGCCTGCAGCCGAATCGAAGTTGAACGCGTTGGAGAAAATCTGACCGAACACGTCAGGAATCAGGGAAATATTGGTAGCAATGATGAAGAGTGCTATGACGAGATATAAAACCGCCATCAGTGGAACGATGATTTCCGCGGCTTTAGATACGCGGCGGATACCGCCGAAGATAATCGGGGCAGTCAGAATGACTAGGGCGACACCGACATAGTGTTGATCCCAGCCCCATGCCGCTTTGGTGGTATCGGCGATGGTATTGGTCTGTACGGCTTCAAATACAAAGCCGAAACAGAAAATCAGGCTTAGGGCGAACAAAACGCCCAGCCATTTTTGTCCCAGGCCTTGAGTTATGTAGTAGGCAGGACCGCCGCGGAAGTGGTGGTTGTCGTAGTCCCGGACTTTAAAGAGTTGGGCCAGTGAAGATTCGACAAACGCCGAACTCATGCCGATTAAGGCGGTTACCCACATCCAGAATACCGCGCCCGGCCCGCCGAGTTTGATGGCAATCGCCACGCCGGCGATGTTGCCCACGCCTACGCGGCTGGCCAAGCCGGTAACGAATGCTTGGAACGGTGTGATTCCGTGCGGATCATCACCTTGTTTGCGGCCACTCAGCATTTCTTTGATACTGCGGCCGAAGAGGCGGAATTGTACAAAACCGGTGGTAACGGTGAAAAAGAGGCCTGCGCCTAAAAGCATATATACCAACCCCGACCACATTGGGTCGTTGATGGCGTTTATCCAGCCGTGAAGCTGTTCGAAAAATTGATCCATACAAACCTTTCAGAGTTTCTGCATTTTCAGACGGCCTGTGTGTGGAGGCTGTCTGTAACTGGATGTATTCTAGCAGACTGTCAACAAACTGAAAAACGTTTACATATTCTTTTTTATATTATCTTTTTGATTATCATGTAATTTTATTATTATGGTGTAAAGAATTTATCGATTTAAACTCTTCCGTTTTACATATTTGAACAAAAAGGCCGTCTGAAAACAGAGTCTTGTTTTCAGACGGCCTTGATTTTATTTCAATGCGTTATTCGGGACGCATTTGTGGGAACAGAATCACGTCGCGGATGGTTTGCGAATCGGTCAGCAACATGACCAAGCGGTCGATACCGATGCCGCAGCCGCCGGTCGGCGGTAAACCGAACTCCATGGCGCGGATGTAGTCGGCATCATAGTGCATGGCTTCATCGTCGCCGGCGTCTTTTTGCGCCACTTGCGCTTTGAAGCGTTCGGCTTGGTCTTCCGGATCGTTCAACTCAGAGTAACCGTTTGCCAGTTCGCGGCCGACAACGAAAAGCTCGAAGCGCTCGGTCAAACCCGGTTTGCTGTCGGATGCGCGTGCCAATGGCGACACTTCGACAGGGTAGTCGATGATGAAAGTCGGGTTCCACAGTTTGCCCTCGGCGCAACCTTCAAACAGGGCAAGTTGCAGGCTGCCGATACCCGGAGACGGAGGCAGGCTTTCGCCGTGTTTGACGATTTCTTTTTTCAGCCATTCTTCATCGTTCAACTGCTCATCGGTGTAGTGCGGATTGTATTTCTTGATGGCACCGAGAATGGTCAGGCGTTCAAACGGGCTTTCCAAATCGACTTCTTTGCCGTTGTAGCTGATTTTTGCCGTACCGTTTACCGCGCGGGAAGCGTTGCGGATGATGTCTTCCGCCATTTGCATCATGCGTTCGTAGTCGGAGAAGGCTTCGTAGAATTCGATCATGGTGAATTCAGGGTTGTGGCGTACGGACATGCCTTCGTTGCGGAAGCTGCGGTTGATTTCAAACACGCGTTCCAAGCCGCCGACAACCAAGCGTTTTAGATACAGCTCGGGAGCGATGCGCAGGTAGAGTGGAATGTCCAAGGCATTGTGGTGAGTAACGAACGGTTTTGCCGTCGCACCGCCAGGAATCGGGTGCATCATTGGGGTTTCAACTTCCAAATAATGCTCGTTAACCATGAAATTGCGCACGGATTGGATGATTTGGCTGCGTTTGATGAAGGTATTGCGCGATTCTTCGTTGGCAATCAAATCGACGTAGCGTTGACGGTATTTGGTTTCCTGATCGCTCAAACCTTTGTGTTTGTCGGGTAGCGGGCGCAGGGATTTGGACAGCAGGCGGATGTTGGACACGCGCACGGTCAATTCGCCGTGGTTGGTTTTGAACAAAGTACCTTCCGCACCGATGATGTCGCCTAAGTCCCAGTGGTTGAAGTCGTCCAAAACTTCTTGGCTCACGCCTTTGTTATTCAAATAAAGCTGGATTTGACCGGTAACGTCTTGAATGGTGGCGAAGCTGGCTTTGCCCATTTGACGTTTGAGCATCATACGGCCGGCCACTTTGACGGGAATGCCTTGCGGGTCGAGTTCTTCTTTGCTGATTTCACCGTATTGGGTGTGCAGGTCGGCGGCAAAGCTGTCGCGTTTGAAATCGTTAGGGTAGGCATTGCGTTCTTTACGGATGTTGTGCAGTTTCTCGCGGCGCAGGGCGATGATTTGGTTTTCGTCCAACTGCGGCTCGATTTGAGGATTGTTTTGTTCGCTCATGGTGTTTTCCGGAAAAATGAGTCAGGCTGTCCGGAGTTTTCAGACGGCCTGAATAAAGTGAAAAATTGGCTCTATTTTACGCGATGTCGGTGTTTTTTTCTATAAAGGCAGAAAGGCCGTCTGAAACCTGAAAAATCGGTTTCAGACGGCCTTTTGTTTTATGAAGGGCAGTTAGATATTGGTTTCCAAATAAACGACTTGGGTTTGCAGATATTCTTCCAAACCGTGTTTACCGTCCGCGCCGCCGATACCTGATTTTTTCCAACCGGCATGGAAGCCCTGCATGGCTTCGAAGTTTTCGCGGTTGATGTAGGTTTCGCCGAAACGCAGACGGCGGGTTACATAAAACGCTTCATTCAGATTGGTGGTATAGACGGAGCTGGTCAGGCCGAATTCGCTGTCGTTTGCCAAGGCTATGACTTGGTCGAGCGTGTCGAAAGTGGCAACCGGCAGGACTGGGCCGAAGGTTTCTTCCTTCATGATGTCCATGCTGTTGTCGGTATCGGTCAGCAGGGTAGGTTCAAAGAAGTAGCCTTTGCCATCGGCACGTTTGCCGCCGCAGACTAGTGTCGCCCCTTGTTTGACGGCGCGTTCGACTTTCTCGGAAACGGCTTTGACGGCGCGCTCTTCAATCAACGGGCCCATTTCCAGTGCGCCTGGCTCGGCTTCGGCCGGGTTGCCGTAGCGCACGCCTTTCATTGCGGCGGTCATTTTTTCGATAAATGCGTCTTTCAGGCTGCTGTGGACATATACGCGTTCGGCGCAGTTACAGATTTGGCCGGTATTGCCCACGCGTGAAGCCAAGATGGATTTCACTGCCAAGTCCAAATCCGCGTCTTTCAAAACGATGGCAGGGGCTTTGCCGCCCAGTTCCAGTGAGACTTTGGTAATGTTGGTGGCGGCGGCTTCCATTACTTGGCGGCCTGCATCGACAGAACCGGTCAGGCTGACCATATCGACTTGCGGATGCGATGCCAAGGCATTGCCTATTTCTGCGCCAGGGCCGTTGACGACGTTGAATACGCCGGCCGGTAAGCCTGAAGCGTGAACGATTTCAGCAAAAATGTGGCAGTTAATCGGGGTAACGCTGCTTGGTTTGACGACGATAGTATTGCCTGTTACCAAAGCCGGGCCCATTTTTCGGGCAATCAGGAAGAATGGGAAGTTCCACGGCAAAATGCCGGCGATTACGCCCAAAGGACGTTTGAACAATAAAATATTTTCGCGCGGGCGGTCGCTTTGGATGATTTCGCCTTCATAACGGCGCGCCCATTCGGCTTGATAATCGAGATAGTCGGCAGTGAACATGACTTCTATGCGTGCCAAGTCTTTGGTTTTGCCGCCTTCAGCAACAATAGTGTCGGTCAGCTCGTCGGCACGTTCGCGGATGCCTTGGGCGATTTTGCGCAGGTATGCGCCGCGTTCAACGGCAGGCAAACGCTCCCATGCAGTTTGCGCATCTCTGGCCGCGGCAACGGCACGATCAACATCGGCTTTTCCGCCTTTAGGCTCACGCGCGATGACTTCTTCGGTTGCCGGATTCAATACATCACGCCATGTACCGTTAAAGTCGGTTTCAAAGCGGCCGTTGATATACATAGACAGTTGTTTCATCAAACCTTCTCCTGTTGTTGTAGTTGGATGTAGTTTTAGTCTATGCCTAAATTGTCTGGCATACAAGAGGATTTAGCGTGGGTTGATGGTAGGTATTTGGAAGTTTTTAGAAAAATATGATGTGTGGGGAGTTGGGTTTGATTGATTTAAGAGGTTTGTGATGCTTTCAGTTACATCTATAACAGCATTGTGACAAAGCTCGAATATTCTTGATGTTGATAATAAGGGAGGTATTGAGTGAAGAAAGGCTTGATGGAGAATATAAAAAAACCTGCTTTTTTCAAGGCAGGTTTTCATATTTTGGTGGGTCGTGAGCGATTCGAACGCTCGACCAACGGATTAAAAGTCCGCTGCTCTACCGACTGAGCTAACGACCCGATAAGCTGTGCATTATAGGGAGATTGTTTCTTTTCGTCAACTGTTTTTTTGAAATTTTTTTCAAAAAACGTAAACCAGCTGTTATTTGGCGTTAATTCTCCCTTTTTCGAGTATTAATTATGTTATGATTTTCTAATCTGTCAGTTCTGATGGATATTTTTTAGACCAAAGGATATACAACATGAAAAAATTATTGATTGCTGCGATGATGGTGGCTGGTTTGGCTGCTTGTTCTCAAGAGGCGAAACAGGAAACTCAAGAAGCGGCTTCTGCCGTTGCTTCTGATGTGAACGCTGCTGCCGAACACGCGGCTTCTGCTGCCGATGCTGCTGCTTCCGAAGCTAAAGGCGCTGCTGAACAGGCTGTTTCTGACGCTAAAGAAGCCGGTGCCGATGCGAAGGAAACTGCGGAGAAAGCAATTTCCGATGCTAAAGAAACTACCGGTAAAGCCATCGATGGTGCTAAAGAAGCCAGCGACAAAGCCTTGGACGATGCAAAAGCTGCTGTGGGTGAAGCTAAAGATGCTGCCAAAGATGCGGCTAAAGATGCTTTGGGTAAAGCAGCCGATGCGACTCAAGAAGCTGCCGATAAATTGAAAGACGCTGCTAAATAAGCTGGTGTTTGATATTTGAAAAGGCCGTCTGAAATGTTCAGACGGCCTTTTTATATCGGCAGATTATTTTTTCTCTTGCTGACGCGTGTACACCAAAGAAGTCAGGATGGATGCACCCAGTGCGCCGAAGACGACGGACAGGGAAATGGAAATCGGGATATGCACCCAGTGCATAATCAACATCTTGATACCGATAAAGCTCAACACGAAAGCCAAGCCGTATTTGAGGAAAATAAAGCGTTCGGCAAAATCCGCCAGCAAAAAGTACATGGCGCGCAGGCCTAAGATGGCAAAAATGTTGGAGGTAAGGACGATGAACGGGTCGGTGGTGACGGCAAAAATAGCGGGAATGCTGTCCACGGCGAAGATGACGTCGCTCAATTCGATCATAATCAATACCAGTAAAAGCGGCGTAGCGATGCGTTTGCCGTTTTCAAGGGTAAAGAATTTTTCACCGTCAAACTGTGGGCTGGTCGGGATGACTTTTTTGAGCAGGGTCAGGATTTTGTTTTGGGAAAGGTCTTCCTCTTCTTCCGATTCGGGTTTCATCATGTGGATGCCGGTATAGAGCAGAAATGCGCCGAAAAGGTAGAGAATCCATTCGAATTGCTGTACCAGTGCCGCGCCGATGAAAATCATGATGGCGCGCAGGACGATGGCGCCGAATACGCCATAGAGCAGGACGCGGTGTTGGAATTTGGGTTCGACTTTGAAATAGCCGAAAATCATCAGGAAAACGAAGATGTTATCGACGGCAAGGGATTTTTCAAGCACATAGCCGGTGAAGAATTCGAGGACTTTTTCTTTGGCGACAACGGCCCCATAAGTCGGGTTGCCCGCCAGTTCAAAATAGAGCCAGCCTGCAAATGCGCAGGATACGGCCACCCAAATGCCGCTCCAGGCGAGGGCTTCTTTAATGCTGACTTTGTGGGCGCCGTTTTTTTTCAGCGATACCATATCGATGGCGATCATGATTAAGACGGCAATAAAGAAGATGCCGTAAAACATCGGCGAGCCGACGGACGGGTATTGGGTCATAAACAATCCTTGTGTGTGGGGTATGGGTAAGGTTTACCAAGACAGGTAGAACATCGCCTTGGCAAAAAAGACGATAAACAGCATATGGCTGAATACGACGGCGTGTATGTATTTCGACCAGCCGACGGTGAGGGTATGCCGTGCCATTTTGACGACGGCGATGGCAAAATGTACCAAAACGCTTACTGCCAACAGGATTTTGATGCTCAGCATGATGCCGAAGGAGCTGTCGAATGGGTGGTGCAGTATCGGCAGGTAGCGGTTGTATACCATCACGATGCCGCTGATGAACAGGGTAATGACGACAGGCGGCATTACGCGGACGGCACGATAGGACATGGCACGTTCGACTTCGCGGCGCGATTCACGCGAAACGCGGCCGGTGTGTAAAACGGAGAGGACCAGCATTTCGAAAAATACGCCGCCGACAAAGGCAATCGCGCAATAAACGTGGATGATGTGTGCCAGTGCGTAGATACTCATGACGGGTGTTTCCGGTAATTCAGACAAGTCGTCATTGTATCACTACCGAATGCGGTTGATGTATGCGCAATTTTATGCCAAATATATTAAAATTTATAAATATTCTTTTGGAATTGCCGTTTGTTTTTGCATTTAACCGTTCATCAAGAGCGTTATCTTAGTTTAATCTGTCTTTACTTATCAGAAAATATATTAATGAAAGGTTGTGCCATACTATTCCATATAAAGCTTAACCCCTGATGGAGAATCAAACCATGAAGAAAACTTTTGCAAAAACTGTGACCTTGATCATGCTGGCCGCTTCTTTGGGCGCGTGTGCCAATATGACTCAAACCCAACGCAACACTGCTGCTGGTGCGGTATTGGGCGGCGTGGCAGGTAATTTGATTGGTGGCGATACCGGCTCTACCTTGGGTGGCGCGGCTTTGGGTGGTGTTATTGGCAGTCAAGTTCATACCCGCTACTAATCCTTTATTCGGTTTAAAATAAAAAGGCCGTCTGAATGTTCAGACGGCCTTTTGTTTTGTGGTTTATTCGTTGACGAAGGTTACACCGGTCAGTTGCGATTGCAAAATGGCAGTGCGCAAAGCAGTCAGTGCTTTCGGTCGGACAAAGTTGCGGCGATAGGCCAAAACGACACGGCGGTGCGGTGCAGTGCCTTCAAACGGGATAATGCTGAAAAGCATGTGGTCGTTTTCGGTCAATGCGGTAGCCGGCATGACGCTGATGGCCAGGCCGCTGGCAACCATGTGGCGGATGGTGTTGATGGAGCTGCCTTGCAGGGTATTGGTCAAGCCCTGGATTTTTTGCTTGGAAGCCAATTCGGAACAGCTTGCCAACACTTGGTCGCGCATACAGTTGCCTTCGGACAGCAGCAACACTTGTTCTTCGCCTAAAAGCTGAGGCGTAACGGCATCGAGTTCTTCAAAGTGATGGCCTTTGGGAACAATGACGAAGAAAGGTTCGTCATACAGAGGCTCGGTCACGATGCCCGGCTCTTGGAACGGTTCGGCAACGACGATTGCATCGACATCGCCGCGTTTGAGCGACTCGGTCAGGATGTGGGTATAGTTCTCTTCCAGCATCAGCGGCATTTTCGGTGCGGTTTCACGCAGCGCGGTAATAAGCTTGGGCAGAAGGTAGGGGGCAACGGTGAAAATCAGGCCGAGTTTGAATGCGCCTTCCAATTCGTTTTGCTCTTCATTGGCAAGGTGCTTGATGAGTTCTGCTTCTTCCAGAACCCGGCGGGCTTGGGCGACAATACGCTCGCCTGCTTCGGTCGTGATGATGTCGTTGCTGCTACGGTCGAACAGGGATACCGACAGCTCTTCCTCCAGCTTTTTGATGGCGATGGAGAGGGTGGGCTGGCTGACAAAGCAGCGTCGTGCGGCACGTCCGAAGTGACGTTCTTGTGCGACGGCTACGATGTAACGCAATTCGGTCAAGGTCATGTGTTAAGCCTTTTTTTGTTCCGGTAGGGTGATGTTCAGCTCAAGAACGTCCAAGCCGTCTTGTTTCTCTTGGGAGATGCGGATGTCGTCCAATGATACGTTGACGTATTTGGACAGGACTTCCAACAACTCTTTACGCAGAGTCGGCAGATAGTCCGGAGCTTGGCCTTCTTGTGCGCGCTCTTGCGCGATGATGATTTGCAGGCGGTCGCGCGCGACTGTGGCGGTTTTCGGCTTTCTGCCGAACAGCATATCGAGCAGTGACATGTATTAACCTCCGAACAGTCGTTTTAAGAAGCTTTTCTTCTCAGCTTCGAGGAAACGCATTTCGCGGTTTTCACCCAAGAGGCGGGCGATAACGTCCTTGTAGGCTTCTGCTGCTGCAGCATTGTCTTGGTGAATGACAGGTTCGCCGGCGTTGGAAGCTTGCAGAACGTTTTGTGATTCAGGAATCACACCGATCAACGGAATACGCAAGATATCGCAGATGTCTTGTACAGACAGCATTTCGCCTTTAGCCACGCGCTCAGGGGAGTAGCGGGTAATCAGCAGGTGCTCTTTAACAGTACTACCTTGTTCGGCTTTGCGGGATTTGCTTTGCAAAATGCCCAAGATACGGTCGGAGTCGCGGACGCTGGATACTTCCGGGTTAGTGGTAATGATGGCTTCGTCGGCAAAGTAGAGCGCCATCAGCGCACCTTGTTCGATACCGGCAGGGGAGTCGCAGATGATGAATTCGAAGCCCATTTTTTTGCTGGCCAGCTCTTTCATCACGTTGTCCACGCCTTCGCGGGTCAGTGCGTCTTTATCGCGGGTTTGCGATGCAGGCAGGATGTAGAGGTTTTCGCAGTTTTTGTCTTTAATCAGGGCTTGGTTGAGAGTCGCTTCGCCGTGGATGACGTTGATGAGGTCGTATACGACGCGGCGTTCGCAACCCATAATCAGGTCAAGGTTGCGCAAACCGACGTCGAAGTCGATCACGGCAGTTTTGTGGCCGCGCAGGGCCAGGCCGGTTGCGATGCTGGCGCTGGTAGTGGTCTTGCCTACGCCGCCTTTACCTGAAGTTACTACGATGATTTTGGACACGATATTTCCTTTTTAAGTACTGATGTTTATTCGGCGTCGATTGCGCTGATAACCAGTCGGTTGTCTTGCAATGATACTTGTACGGGTTTTTTGTGCAGATGCTCGGGCAGGTCTTGCTCGAAGTTGCGGTAGATGCCGGCAACGGAGACTAATTCGGCCTGCATGGAATGGATAAAGATGCGTGCGTTGGTATTGCCTTTTGCACCGGCCAACGCTCTGCCGCGCATGGGGGCGTAAATATGGATGTTGCCGTCGGCGATAAGTTCCGCACCTTGGCTGACGATGCCGGTAACGATGAGGTCGCCGTTTTCAGCGTAAACCTGCTGGCCGGTACGCACGGGCGTGCTGACCAATACGGTCGGATTGTTGATAACGGTCGCTTGTACGTCTTGCGGCTGCGGTGCTTGGCGAGGAGTAGGTGCTGCCTGTGTGTCGGCTGCCTGGTTGGAGTTGCCTTGTTTGAAGACCAAGTGGTAACGCGCTGCCGCTGCCGCCCATGTGTCGCTGGTGTGGTGCAGCCCTAAAATTTGCATACCGTAACGGGCAAACAGGGAAATCATGCCGCCCAAATCGATGGATTCGGGATGGTCGAAATCTTGTACGTCTAAAATGAAGGGAACGAATTCGTCTTGGGATTGGCCTGCCAGTTGGCGCAGGAATTCTTCCAATTCGGTTAGATCTGCGGTGTGCAGATGGATGGATAAGACGTCCAAACGTGACGTTTTTATGTCGAATGCGGGTTTCATTGTAATGAAATAATAAAATTTTTTAATGACGTAAGTTTACCGTGTAAATCTTGGCTATTCAATCTGTTTGGCCGTCTGAAACCAAAATATTTTGTTTGAACGTTTTTCAGCTGTATTTAGTGTGGTTTTTTGGTGTGAACGTAGGTTTCAGACGGCCTTGGGGAAGGGGTAGCCGTGTGTGTCGATGTCATCGGCGGCAGCCCACGGCGTGTGGATGAGGGTGGACGGCAGGTGCGCCAATTCGGGGAGATAACTGCGGATGTAGCTGCCGTCGGGATCGATTTGATGTGAACGATGGGCATAGCGGACGGTGGCCGTGTCTTGTGCGGTGAGGTGCCAGTTGGCTTGGTTGAGCGCGGGGTCGGTGCCGGTTTGGACGGAAGCTGTCCATGCGATGCCTTGGTTGGGGTCGAAGTTGAGCGCATGGCAGAAATAGTGGGCGCACAGCTGCTGGAGAACGGGGTGTAAGTGGCCGGTGGCTTCGAGGCCGCGGATGGCGGCGTCGATGATGGGCACGCCGGTTTGGCCGTGTCGCCAGTATTCGCGTACCGGAGCAGCATCGGTTGTTTCGGGCAGGCGGCGGTGGTAGGCGAGCTGGTAGCAGTAGTCGCGGAAAATAAGCTTGTCCAGCCACTCGAAATGTCGGTTTGCCAAGCCTTCAGCAGCCAGTAGGCGCGGTGAAATGCAGCCTGCGGACAGGTAGGCATTGAGGAGGCTGGTGTTTTTTCGTGCCGGAAAATTTTGGGTAATCGGGTAGTGAACCAAATTCTGTTTGAACGCGTGCCATTGCGTTAAGGCTGCGGTTTCGCCGCCCTGCTGATAGGCAGGCAATATTGCTCCGGTATGGGCTGGAAACAGTGGAACGTTTTGTCCGGTTTGAACAGGCAATTCGGTGTCAGACGGCCTTTGTCCTGAATAAGCCTGCAACCATGCTTGTTTATAGGCGGCAAAATCGGTGTAGGGCAGGCCGTTGGCATCCATGAGGGGGGATTTGGCCAAAATGCCGCGGTCGGTGGCGTGTTGCAGGGGAATGCCTGTGCGGTCGAGATTGTGCCAGAGGTGGTTGTCTTGGCGGATTTCGGCTTCGGTGTAGGCTTCGTCTGTGATGACGGTATGGGCATTGAGCGAAGCGGCCAAGGGGAGGAGGTCTTCGTCGGAAGCGACGACATATAAAGGAATATAGTGCGCCGCCAGACGGGTATGCAGCTCTTGTGCGGCTTGATAATGGAACAGGCTTTGACGCGGATTGTGGTTTTCAGACGGTCTTTGGCTGACCCAGACGCAGGTGATGGGCAAACCGCTTGCAACGGCGGCATTAAGCGCGGCATTGTCGTGCAGGCGGAGGTTGCGGCGGAACCAGACAAGGACGTGAGCAGATTTCATGAGCATGTTCCGACGAAAAAGGGGAAACCATTTTATCAGAATCGGCCTCATGTATCAGGCCGTCTGAAAAATCTTTTGGTTTGATTTCGCTATATAATTTTGGTTTTAGCAATGAGGCGGCAACCATGACCGAGCAAACCGTTTTGGCACTCATTACCTGCCAAACTTATCCCGAACCATCAGACAACCTGAAAACATTGGCGGCATGCTTGGAAAGCATGGGCGTGAAAACCGTATTTGATGCGTGGCAAAACCATCCGTCCGTGCCGTTTTTACTGCCTTTGTGCGCATGGGATTATGCCGCCGAACCCGAAGCCTTCCGCCAATGGCTGGAACAAGCCGAGCGGGCGGGGCAGTGTTTTATCAATCCGCCCGAGTTGATGGCTTGGAATATGGAAAAGACTTATTTGTGCGATTTGGCGGCGCGCGGCGCGCAAGTGATTCCCAGCGTGTTCGTTCCGCTGCAAAAAACCGAATTGGCCGACATCCTGAACCAACAGGGCTGGACGGAAGCGGTCATCAAGCCGGCATTCGGGCAGAGCGGCAAAGGCGTGGTTAAAGTTTGTGCGGAGGCATTGGACGTGGATATGGCGGATTATCCGCAAGGTATGATTGTTCAACCTTATATCCGCGAAATCGAAACGGCGGGTGAAACCTCGCTAGTGTTTTTCAACGGCATATTCAGCCATGCCGTGCGCCGTCAGCCGCCACAAGGTGAATGGCGTGCCAACTCGGCCTATGGCGTGTCGGTGTTCGGTATTGAGCCGCCCGAGTTTGCCGTCCGTGCCGCGCAAGACGTACTGGCTGCCTTGCCACAAATGCCGGTTTACGCCCGAGTGGATGGTACATTGGTCGGCGACACCTTCCTGCTCAATGAATTGGAACTTATCGAGCCCGCCCTGTATTTGCACACCAGCGAAGGCGCTCCGGAACGTTTTGCCCGAGTGTTGGTGCAGTTGCTTGGGCAACATTCATCAACCTGATTTTATCAATATAATTAAAAAGCCTCAGGCCGTCTGAAAACCATCTTTCAGACGGCCTGAAGCTTTTTAAAACAAGATTTGCGTGTTTGTATTTTTCAATAATGTGCCATTTGTCGATTGTGTCATTTTAATTGATGCAGTCTTAATTAATGGTTGATTAACTTTCATTTGGCATTTTATCTCGGCCGCAGCCTTTATTTTTAGCGGATTGTAAACAATCTGACCGGTCTAAATAGATATCTTTTTAGGGTAAAACCTCAAAAATCTTTTTAAAAAGAAAGATATTGTCTTATTGAATATTCTGTGCTGAAATTACATGACACTACAAAAAGTAGTGCATAAAAAAATAAAACAGACAAAGGAGAAAGCCATGCAATTGTTTTTAGACAATCTCAAAGCCTTTTTCGAAACCATCAGCGGCTGGGTCTGGGGACCTATTATGTTGATGCTGCTGGTCGGTACGGGCATTTTGCTGACCGTTTTGCTGAAAGGCTTGCAGTTCACCATGTTGGGTTATGCGCTGAAACAGGCGTTTGTGCCGTCAAAGAAGCATGAAGACGGCGGAGACCACGAAGGCGATATTTCCCATTTTGCGGCGTTGATGACCGCGCTGTCCGCCACCATCGGTACGGGTAACATCGCCGGTGTGGCAACTGCGGTGGTAACCGGCGGCCCGGGCGCAGTATTTTGGATGTGGATGACCGCCATTTTCGGCATGGCCACCAAATACGGCGAAGGCGTGTTGGCGGTGAAATACCGCGTGACCAATTCCAAAGGTGAAATGTCCGGCGGCCCGATGTATTACATCGAAAAAGGCTTGGGCAAAAACTGGAAATGGATGGCCGTTGCGTTTGCACTGTTCGGCACATTCGCTTCCTTCGGTATCGGCAGCTCGGTGCAGTCCAACTCGGTTGCACAGGCAGTGCAAACCAGCTTTGGTGTCGAACCTGCCTACACCGGCGTAATATTGACTGTATTAACGGCCATTGTGCTTTTGGGCGGCATTAAGGGCATTGCCAAAGCCGCGTCCTTTATCGTACCTGCCATGGCAGTGTTTTATGTAGTGGGCGGTATTTCCATTATTGTCGTGAATTCTGACGCACTGATGCCTGCCGTCAAACTGATTTTCTCCGATGCGTTTAGCGCGCAAGCCGTGGCTGGCGGTGCCATCGGTACGGTCATCCGCTACGGCGTGGCGCGCGGTGTGTTCTCCAATGAAGCGGGCATGGGTTCTGCGCCGATTGCCGCCGCCGCCGCGAAAACCGACCACCCCGTCCGTCAGGCATTGGTTTCCATGACCGGTACGTTTTTGGACACCATCGTCGTTTGTTCGATTACCGGTATCGTGTTGGTCATGGGTCTGCTCGGCGCAGGCGGCGAGTTTGTGAAACCTGAATTGAGCGGCGCGGCGCTGACAACCGTCACTTTCCAAAAAATGCTGCCCGGCATCGGCGGCTGGATTGTCACCATCGGCCTGATTTTCTTTGCCTACTCAACCATTCTCGGCTGGTGTTATTACGGCGAGAAATGCGCGGTTTACGTCTTCGGCGAGAAGTTTGCCGGTTTGTACCGCGTTGGTTATGTTTCTTCGGTTATGCTGGGAACCGTGTTGAGCCTTGATTTGGTGTGGCTGGCTTCGGACACATTCAACGGCTTGATGGCGTTGCCCAACCTGATTGCGCTTTTGTTGATGGCGAAAGTCATCGTCAATGAAACGCGCGACTTCAAACAAAAAATCAAAAACGGCGAATTGCCGCATTAATGTCCAAGGCCGTCTGAATCTGAATATTCAGACGGCCCGATGTATATTAAGTCTGTTTGGAAAAAAGTCAGAGGAGGAGAAAAATGAAAGTGCTTGTTTTAGGTGCTGGTGTTGCCGGCGTATCTTCCGCGTGGTATCTGGCAGAGGCAGGACATGAAGTAACAGTCATCGACCGCGCCGAGGGTGTGGCGATGGAAACCAGTTTTGCCAATGCAGGCCAGCTTTCTTACGGCTATACCACGCCGTGGGCTGCTCCCGGTATTCCGACCAAAGCGCTGAAATGGCTGTTTAAAAGCCATCCGCCTTTGCTGTTTCGCCCTGACGGCAGCCTGTATCAAATCGAATGGCTGTGGCAAATGCTGCAAAACTGCACGGCCGCGCGCTATCAAATCAACAAAGAGCGCATGGTCAGGATTTCTGAATACAGCCGAGAAATGTTCCGCCGTTTTGAAGCGCAAACCGGCATGAATTTTGAAGGGCGCAAAAAAGGGACGTTGCAGATTTTCCGTCAGGCTAAAGAAGTCGAAGCGGCAGAACAAGACATTGCCGTTTTGGAACGCTACGGCGTGCCGTACCGCCGTCTGAAACCCGAAGAATGCGCCGAGTTTGAGCCTGCGCTGGCACGCGTTACCGCAAAAATTGCCGGCGGCCTGCACCTGCCTGCGGATGCGACCGGCGACTGCCACCTCTTCACTGAAAACCTATACAAATTGTGTCAGGAAAAGGGCGTACAGTTCCACTTCAACCAAACCATCAGCCGCATCGACCACAACGGGCTGCGCATCAAAGCCGTTGAAACCGAAACAGGGCGGTTTGAAGCAGATGCCGTTGTCTGCGCGCTCGGCTGCTTCAGCAGGACTGTGTTGGCGCAGTTGGATCTCAATCTGCCGATTTATCCCGTCAAAGGCTATTCCTTGACCCTGCCCGTCACAAACTCAGACGGCGCACCGGTTTCCACCGTTTTAGATGAAAGCTACAAAGTCGCCATCACGCGCTTTGACAACAGAATCCGCGTCGGCGGCATGGCGGAATTGTCTGGCTACGAAATCAAACTGCCCGAAAAACGCCGCGAAACCTTGGCTTTGGTCGTCAACGACTTGTTCCCCGAAGGCGGCGATTTGAAACAAGCATTGTTCTGGAGCGGTCTCAGACCGATGACGCCCGACAGCACACCGCTAATCGGGCGCACCCGCTTTGATAATCTCTTCCTGAATACCGGCCACGGTACTTTGGGCTGGACCATGTCGCTGGGTTCGGCAAAATTAACCGCCGATATCGTGAGCGGCAAAGATACCGAAATCCGAAGCGACGATTTGAGCCTGTCGCGTTATCAGGCTTAAGCTGGAAAGCGATAAGGTTTAGCGGCATTTCAAATTTAAAGGCCGTCTGAAAATTATTTTTCAGACGGCCTTTTGTTTCAAAATCTGTGTACCTAATCAATAAAATAAATAATAACTATTATCATGCGCATTAAAAAGTGTTAGTCTGAACCTGTCCCAGCTTTTAGCGCAGGTCTTCTCATGCCCGATTTTTCGATGTCCAATTTGGCCGTTGCCTTTTCCATCACGTTGGCTGCCGGTTTGTTTACCGTATTAGGCAGCGGCTTGGTGATGTTTTCCAAAACGCCTAATCCGCGCGTGTTGTCGTTTGGTTTGGCATTTGCCGGCGGTGCGATGGTTTATGTTTCTCTGACGGAAATTTTCAGTAAGTCCAGCGAGGCGTTCGCTGAAATTTATGATAAAGACCACGCGTTTGCGGCGGCGACCATGGCATTTTTGGCCGGTATGGGCGGCATCGCACTGATTGACCGCCTGGTGCCGAACCCGCATGAAACCTTAGATGCGCAAGACCCGTCTTTTCAAGAAAGCAAACGCCGCCATATTGCGCGAGTCGGTATGATGGCGGCGTTTGCGATTACGGCGCACAATTTCCCCGAAGGCTTGGCGACGTTTTTTGCCACCTTGGAAAATCCGGCGGTCGGGATGCCTTTGGCCTTGGCGATTGCCATCCATAATATTCCGGAGGGCATTTCCATCGCCGCGCCGGTTTATTTTGCCACCCGCAGCCGTAAGAAAACGGTATGGGCGTGTCTGCTATCCGGCTTGGCCGAGCCTTTGGGGGCGGCTTTGGGCTATTTGGTTTTGCAGCCGTTTTTATCGCCTGCCGTGTTCGGTTCGGTGTTCGGCGTGATAGCTGGTGTGATGGTGTTTTTGGCGTTGGACGAGCTGCTGCCGGCCGCCAAACGCTATTCAGACGGCCATGAAACCGTTTACGGCCTGACAACGGGTATGGCGGTGATTGCCGTCAGCCTGGTATTGTTCCGTTTTTAAAACCCGTATGCCAAAGGCCGTCTGAAATGATTCAGACGGCCTTTTTGCGTTATAATCCGCACATCAAAAATAACCTTAATTTCACAAAGTTCCATCATGTTAGACAAATACAATCCAGCCGAAATCGAATCCAAACATTATCAAAACTGGGAAGAGCAGGGCTATTTCCAGCCTGATATGGATTTGACCAAACCGTCTTTCTCCATCCAACTGCCGCCGCCCAACGTAACCGGTACGCTGCACATGGGCCATGCCTTCAACCAAACCATCATGGACGGTCTAACCCGCTACTACCGCATGAAAGGCTGCAACACCGCCTGGATTCCGGGCACCGACCACGCGGGCATTGCCACGCAAATCGTGGTCGAGCGTCAACTTGCCGCGCAAAACGTGTCCCGTCATGACTTGGGCCGCGAGAAATTCTTGGAAAAAGTGTGGGAATGGAAAGAAGTTTCCGGCGGTACGATTACCCAACAAATGCGCCGCGTGGGCTGCTCTGCCGACTGGACGCGTGAGTATTTCACGATGGACGACGTGCGCGCCGAAACCGTAACCGAAGTGTTTGTGCGTCTGTATGAACAAGGCTTGATTTACCGCGGCAAACGCTTGGTGAACTGGGATCCGGTTTTGGGTACGGCAGTATCTGATTTGGAAGTGGAAAGCGTGGAAGAACAAGGCTCTATGTGGCACATCCGCTATCCGCTGGCGGACAATCCCGCCGAAGCCGTTATCGTGGCGACCACCCGCCCTGAAACGCTGTTGGGCGACGTGGCCGTTGCCGTCAATCCTGAAGACGAACGTTATACGCATTTGATCGGCAAGGAATTAATCCTGCCGCTGACCGGCCGCACCATCCCCGTGATTGCCGACGAATACGTCGAAAAAGACTTCGGTACCGGCTGCGTGAAAATCACGCCTGCGCACGACTTCAACGACTACGAAGTCGGCAAACGCCACGACACGCGCCTGATTAATGTGTTTGATTTGGAAGCCAAAGTGCTGGCAAACGCCGAAGTGTTTAACTTCAAAGGCGAAGCGCAACCAGGCTTTGCCCTGCCTGAAAAATACGCAGGCTTAGACCGCTTTGCCGCGCGCAAACAAATGGTTGCCGATTTGCAGGAACAAGGTTTCTTGGTCGAAATCAAACCGCACACGCTGATGACGCCGAAAGGCGACCGTACCGGTTCCGTGATTGAGCCGATGCTGACCAGCCAATGGTTTGTCGCTATGTCCGCCACGCCAAACGGCGGCGAGCCTGACAGCGAGTTCAAAGGTTTGAGCCTGGCCGACAAAGCCAAAAAAGCCGTTGATAGCGGCGCGGTACGTTTTATCCCTGAAAACTGGGTCAATACCTACAACCAATGGATGAACAACATCCAAGACTGGTGTATTTCGCGCCAACTGTGGTGGGGCCATCAAATCCCCGCGTGGTACGACGAAGCAGGCAATGTTTACGTTGCCCGCAATCAGGAAGAAGCCGAAAAACAAGCCGGCAAAACAGGCTTGACCCGCGAAGAAGACGTATTGGATACATGGTTCTCCTCCGCGCTCGTGCCGTTCTCCACGCTCGGCTGGCCGTCTGAAACCGACGAACTCAAAGCCTTCCTGCCGTCCAACGTCTTGGTAACAGGCTACGAAATCATCTTCTTCTGGGTGGCGCGTATGATTATGATGACCACACACTTCACCGGCAAAGTACCGTTTAAAGACGTGTACATCCACGGCATCGTGCGTGACCACGAAGGCAAAAAAATGTCCAAATCCGAAGGCAACGTCATCGACCCTGTGGATTTGATCGACGGCATCGACTTGGACAAGCTGCTAGTGAAACGCACGACCGGTCTGCGCAAACCCGAAACCGCGCCGAAAGTGGAAGAAGCCACGAAAAAACTCTTCCCCGAAGGTATCCCCAGCATGGGCGCGGACGCCTTGCGCTTCACCATGGCGAGCTACGCCAGCCTCGGTCGCAGCGTGAACTTCGACTTCAAGCGCGCCGAAGGCTACCGCAACTTCTGCAATAAATTGTGGAACGCCACCAACTTCGTGTTGATGAACACCGAAGACAAAGACTGCGGTCAAGACGAAATGCAGCCGTTGGCGTTTACCTTCGCCGACCAATGGATTATCGGCAAACTGCAACAAGCCGAAGCCGCCGTTGCCGAAGCCTTTGAAACCTACCGCTTTGACCTTGCCGCGCAAACGCTGTACGAATTTGTGTGGAACGAATATTGCGACTGGTACATCGAGCTGGCAAAAGTGCAAATCCAAACCGGCTGCCCGACAACCCAGCGCACCACACGCCGCACCCTCGTGCGCGTACTCGAAACCATCCTGCGCCTGCTGCACCCAATCATGCCGTTCATTACCGAAGAGCTGTGGCAGGTCGTTGCGCCTCTGGCGAATGCCAAAACCGCCGACAGCATCATGTTGGCCGCCTATCCGCAAGCCGATAAAGAGAAAATCGTTCAGACGGCCTTCGATAAAATGGCCGCATTGAAAGACTTGGTGGAAGAAGTGCGCAAACTACGCGGCGAAATGGGTATCGCGCCAAACGTCAAAGCGCCGCTCTTTGTCGAAGGCAACGCAGAACTCGAAGGCCTGCTCAAATACCTGCCGTCGCTGACCCGACTGACCGAAGCCAAGCTGGTGGACAGCTTGCCGGAAGCGGAAGACGCACCTGTCGCCGTCTGCAACGGCGCGCGCCTGATGCTGAAAGTCGAAATCGACAAAGCCGCCGAAACCGCCCGTTTGAGCAAAGAAGCCGAGAAGCTGCAAAAAGCCTTGGACAAACTCAACGCCAAACTCTCCAAACCCGGCTATGTGGACAAAGCCCCCGCACATCTGGTGGAGAAGGATAAGGCGGAATTGGCGGAGTTGATGGATAAGATGGGGAAAGTGGAAGGGCAATTGGCGAAGTTGAGAGGGTGATTGGAAGGCAGCCTGAAAACGGTGGAGTGGTTTTCAGGCCGAAACACAGCTTTCATATTTTAAAAATTCAAAAATGTACGGAGACTATCATGGATATCGCTGCTTCTATTTTAGACCAACAGCTTTTAGGTATTCCGCAGGAAACCAAAGATGAAGTATGCCAAATTTTGAACATCAACCCAAATGACACGGACAAACTCAAATCCGCCCTGTTTACTTTTATCTGTATCAAAGACATTTTGGATTTGGATGAAGAAACAGCCTTGGATTGTCTGGTTGACGGAGGCGGAGATTTTGGAACGGATGCTGTTTATATAGATGAAGAAAACGATGGGGAATTTTCCGTTGTCCTTATCCAGTCAAAATACGCCAAGAGTTTGGACGGAAATAAAAATTTCCCACAAACCGGCATAGAAAAATTAATCAAGGCCGTTCAATATCTGTTTAATCCGGCTGCCGATTTGGGCGGCATCAATATGCGCTTGAAAGCCAAAGTCGAAGATATCCGCTCACGTATTCGGGACGGGCAGATACCGCAGATTCGGGTTATCGCCTGCAACAACGGGCTGAAATGGAACCGGGAAGCGCAAACCGATATTGACCGCGAATTTCAATCTGTATCCCAAGTGTCATGGGAGTATGCCAACCATGAAACCCTGCTGGCTATCCGTAGCCGCACAAAACCTGTCGATGCCGTATTGCGGCTGAAAGGCAAAGCAGTAATTGAAGATATGAATTTCAGCCGCGTCTGTATCGGGCGGATTCCTGTTAAAGAAATTGCCCAATTAATGAGACAGCATGGCGAAAAACTACTGGAAAGGAATATCCGCCGTTATCTCGGTTTGACAGGAAACCGCGTTAATCAGGATATCCAAAGAACCCTGCAACACGAGCCGGATAATTTCTATTTTTACAATAACGGGCTGACTTTGATATGCAGAAGTTTTTCCTATAATGCCTTGCAGACATCCGATTACCAGGTCAATGTTACGGATTTGCAGATTGTAAACGGCGGTCAGACATCCATGACCCTGATGAACGCAATAGCAGATTTTTCCGATATTTCGGACAATGCCAGCGTGTTGGTGCGCATCTACGAGCTGCCAAAAGAGCAAAACGATTTGGTTATGAAAATCACCCATGCCACCAACAGCCAAAATCCTGTGGATTTGAAGGATTTGAGAGCCAACGATCCCCAGCAGCAGCGTTTGGAGATATCGATTGCAGAGTTGGGTTACACCTACCGACGCAAGCGTAGCCAGGAAGCAGGAAAAAACGATATTACATCAGGCACGGTTGCCGAAGCGGTACTTTCGGTTGTCAAAGAAAAACCCCAGCAGGCGAAATTTTTCACCAAGGAGCATTTTGGTAAATTGTATGGCGAAATTTTCGATAATTTGAACGGGGCGCAGGCGGTATTGTCCGTATTGATTTACCGTATGGCAGAGAACAGAAGAAAACGCCCGCAGGAAAATGATCCCGACTTTGTCCGTTATGCTTCCTGTTTTATTGCCATGCAGATTGGCAGGAAACTTCTTGCAGATTCAGGATTGGCATCATTTGATTTGGTTAATCATCAAAATTTCGTTTCTTTGCAGGCACGGCTGGATGAAAAGGGCGAAGCTTACCTTCAAGCAGCAATACAGGACATCCGGCAGGCACTTGCTGCACTTTACAACGATAGCTCAGAAATTTCTTTACAACAACTTGCCGCCACGTTTAGACGTGGAGATTTAATTAATTACTTGAAGTAACCGACTAACCAATGGGGAGGCCGTCTGAATCCGTCTTTCAGACGGCCTCCCCATTTTCAGGCTGCCCTTCCCAAGTCAGCCTGAAACCTTTCCCCCGCCCCAAACCCATCCGCCGTCATTCCCGCCTGCGCGGGAATGACGGTGTTTGTTGCTTTTCAGACGGCCTTTTTCTTTTTTTTAATCCATCACATTCAATCAAACCAAACAATCTGATTTTCATCCACGCTGATGCGGATTTCCTGTCCAGTTTGCGGTTTGTCTGCATTGTGATCGGCGTGGGGATACCAAATCAAATTGCCGTATTGCGGATGGGCGAGGGTGAGGCGTGTGCCTTCGGCGAGGGGGACGGCTTCGCTGATGCGGACGGCTGTGCCGTTCGGGTCGAATCGGATGGCGTGTTGGGGGATGTAGCGTGTGTCGCTGGTGTTGGCCAAACCGAGCAGCAGGGCGGCTTGGGCGTTGATGGGGCGGCGGATAAGGGTTTCCGGCGTGCCGTGTTGGAGGATGCGGCCTTCGTGCATGATGGCGATGGTATCGGCCATGGTGCAGGCTTCCTCGGCGGAGTGGGTCACGAGGATGGCGGGGATGTTTTGACTGCGGATGCGTTCGGCGGTCAGGGTGCGCAGGTGGTGGCGCAGGTGGGTGTCGAGGCTGGAGAAGGCTTCGTCCAAGAGCAACAGCGACGGGCGCGTGATGAGGGCGCGTGCGAGGGCGAGGCGTTGCTGTTCGCCGCCGGAGAGGCTTTCGGGTTTGCGTTGCGCTTCGTGTTCCAAACCGATGTCGCGCAATGCCTGCATGGATTGTTCTTCGATTTCGGCTTTGGGCAGACGGCGCATTTTGAGGCCGAAGCCGACGTTGTCGAGGGCGGTTAAATGCGGCAAAAGGGCGTAGTCTTGAAACATCAGCGAGATATTGCGCTTTTCAGACGGCATGTCGGTGATGTTGTCGCCGTTGAGCCAGACTTCGCCGCTGTCCGGATGCACCAAGCCGACGATGGTTTTGAGCAGGGTGGATTTGCCGCAGCCGGAGCGGCCGAGTACGGCTAGGATTTTGCCTGCTTCGACGTTTAGGTTGATGTCTTGGGCAACGGTTTTGCTGCCGAAGCGTTTGTTGATGTTTTTGAGTTGCAACATGGTTTCAGACGGCCTTTAAAAATGGGGTCGGCAACGGATGCTGTCGAGCCATGCGGACAGCGGATGTTTGGGGTCGATTAAGCCGTATCGACGGCAGGCTTCGATCGTAACCAGTTGGGCATCGTGCATCATGTGTCCGCCCAACATGGCATCAAGCAGGGTGGGGATGTCCATCAGTTCAAAACCGGCGACTTCGCCGTCTTGGTTGGCAGGTTGGAAGCCTTCGGGCAGGACGATGTCGAAGATATACAGGATTTCGTTGTGGACACCGCGGTTAACGGGGCGCAAACTATATATTTGGGCAGTCGGTCGGATATGGGGGGTTAAGGAAGCGGGAATGCCTGCTTCTTCTTCACCTTCGCGACAGACAGCTTCAGACGGCCTCTCGCCGCTGCTGATGCCGCCTCCGGTCAGGTTGTCGAGTTTGTTTGGATCAACGGCTTTGTGCGGACTACGGCGGCCTATCCAAAAGCGCAAACCGTTTTCTGTTTCGACCAATCCGTTCAAATGCACAGCCTGACTCATCAGGCCGAACGGACGGAAGGCGGCGCGTTCTAGTGCGCATAAAGGCTTGCCCGACTGGTCGCAGATGTCAAACTTTTCACCGCGCCAACCTTTGAGCCAACCGCACTCGCGCCATTGTCGCGCCAGCGTTTGCAAACTGTCGCCCATCTGAGCCCAGCTGTCTGTTTCCAAATTCAGGCCGTCTGAAAGGGTCGACTGCCTGCCTGTCCAATCTTGCCCGAGGCGTTCGCGCCATAATGGGTTCAGACGGCCTAAAGGCAGACCGTTGAGATACAGAATGCACCAATCGTCGGATGCGCCATAGCTTGTTTGCGCCCAATCCCACAATGCGTCGTGGACATCGGGTGTGAATACCTGTTCAAAACGGAAAGACTGAGACATGGCGCATCCTCCAAAAGAACTAAAGATACGTCGATTTTAGCCGTTTACGGCGAATTTGCAAAACAACCGCACTACCCGAAAAACGCTATAATAGAGTAAACCATCCGAAACGAGCACATCATGAGCGAATTGAGCGAAATCCTCGCCTATAACCAACATTTCGTCGAAACGGGCGAATACGAAAAATATTTCACCAACAAATACCCCGGCCGCGAGCTGGCCATCCTTTCCTGCATGGACGCACGCATTATCGAGCTGCTACCCAATGCGTTGGGCTTGAAAAACGGTGATGCCAAGCTCATCAAAAACGCCGGCGCGCTGGTGACCCATCCTTGGGGTTCGGTGATGCGCAGTTTGTTGGTGGCCGTATTTGAACTTAAAGTCAAAGAAATCATGGTCATTGCCCACCACGACTGCGGTATGCGCGGACTACACGCCGAAGAGTTTCTCCAACGCGTACACGACAGCAATATCCCCGACGACCGCATCGAAACCCTGCGCAATGCCGGTATCGATTTGGACGGCTGGCTTACCGGTTTTGACAACGTCGAAGACAGCGTGCGCCATACCGTCGAGCTGATTCGCAAACATCCGCTGATGCCCGACAACATCGCCATCCACGGCCTGGTCATCCACCCGACCACAGGCAAGCTCAACCTGATTGTTGACGGCAGCCTGCCTGCTTCAGACGGCCAAAACATCTAACGCAGACACCACCACGAAATGAAAAACATCGGATTATTCGGCGGCACGTTTGACCCCATCCACAACGGCCACCTCCACATCGCCCGCGCCTTTGCCGACGAAATCGGTTTGGACCTTGTCGTCTTCCTGCCGGCAGGCGACCCGTACCACAAAGACAGCACGCGCACGCCGGCACAAGAGCGCCTCAATATGGTCGAACTCGCCATCGCCGACGAGCCAAAATTCGCCGCCAGCGACTGCGACATTGTCCGTGACGGCGCGACCTATACGTTTGACACTGTCCAAATCTTCCGCCAGCAGTTTCCCGGCGCGCAACTGTGGTGGCTGATGGGCAGCGACAGCCTGATGCAGCTGCACACATGGAAAAAATGGCAAACCCTCGTGCGCCAGACCCATATCGCCATCGCCATGCGCCAAGGCGACAACCTCAACAAAACCCCGCGCGAATTGCACGCATGGCTCGGTGAAGCCCTGCAAAACGGCAGCGTCCGCATCCTCAACGCGCCGCTGCACAACACCAGCTCCACCCAAATCCGTGCCGATCTCGTCAAAATGCACCATTCAGACGGCCTGCCGCAACCTGTCGCCCAGTACATCCGCCAACACAAACTCTATGAAAAATAGCGTTTATTCAGGCAGATAAGCTATAATGCCGTCTGAAAACATTTCAACTAGGAAAATAATGAACGAACAAGAATTGCAAGACCTGCAAAAAATGGTCGAAGTGGCCGTAAACGCCCTCGAAGACATTAAAGCCAAAGACATCTCTGTTTTGGAAACCCAAGACAAAACCTCCCTGTTCGCCCGCATGATTATTGCCAGCGGCGACAGCACACGCCAAGTCAAAGCACTGGCGAACAACGTTGCCGTCGATTTGAAAGAAGCCGGTTTTGAAATCCTCAGCACCGAAGGCGACAGTGGCGAATGGACGCTCGTCGACGCAGGCGACCTCGTTGTCCACGTCATGCTCCCTGCCGTGCGCGACTTCTACGACATCGACACCTTGTGGGGTGGAGAAAAACCGAGTTTCCACGCCGGTATGCAAAAACCTTGGCACGCCGCCGACTAAAACGGTTTATCCATACAAAGGCCGTCTGAAACTTGAAAGCAAGCAAGTTTCAGACGGCCTTTTGCTATAATTTCATTCTTTTCACAATATTCAATTTATTGCACCATCATGCCGAAACCCGATTTCGCCCAAACCCTCTCCAAAGACCGCCATTTTCTGCGATCTGCCTTTAAAAACCCCAATAAATACGGCGGCTTAGCCAAGGTTGAGGAAAAATACAAAAAATCGCACGACCTCTATCTGCAACGCCTGTCCAAACTGCCCAAGCCCGAATTCGACAACACGCTGCCCGTTCACGAAAAACTCGACGAAATCAAAAAAGCCATTGCCGAGAATCAGGTAACAATTATTTGCGGCGAAACCGGTTCGGGCAAAACCACACAGTTGCCCAAGATTTGTTTGGAACTCGGGCGCGGGGCGGCAGGGTTGATCGGGCATACCCAGCCGCGCCGTTTGGCCGCGCGCTCCGTGGCAGAGCGGATTGCCGAAGAGTTGAAATCAGAAATCGGCAGCGCGGTCGGCTATAAAGTGCGCTTTACCGACCACACCTCGCGCGATGCCTGCGTCAAGCTGATGACCGACGGCATCCTGTTGGCAGAAACCCAGACCGACCGTTATCTCGCCGCCTACGACACGATTATCATCGACGAAGCGCACGAGCGCAGCCTGAATATCGACTTCCTCTTGGGCTACCTGAAACAGCTTCTGCCGCGCCGCCCCGATTTAAAAGTCATCATCACCTCGGCAACCATAGACGCAGAACGCTTCTCCCAACACTTCAACGGCGCGCCTGTACTGGAAGTAAGCGGACGTACCTATCCCGTCGAAATCCTCTACCGACCGCTGACCAGCAAAGACGAAGACGATGCAGAAGTCGAGCTGACCGACGCGATTGTCGATGCAGCCGACGAATTGGCGCGCTACGGCGAGGGCGATATCTTGGTGTTCCTGCCGGGCGAGCGCGAAATCCGCGAAGCCGCCGAAGCCCTGCGCAAATCCACGCTGCGCCGCAACGACGAAATCCTGCCCCTGTTCGCACGCCTGTCACACGCCGAGCAGCACAAAATCTTCCACCCTTCAGGCGCGAAACGCCGCATCGTGTTAGCAACCAACGTCGCCGAAACTTCGCTCACCGTACCGGGAATCAAATACGTCATCGACACCGGCCTTGCACGCGTCAAACGCTATTCCGCACGGGCGAAAGTGGAACAGCTTCATGTAGAGAAAATCTCCCAAGCCGCCGCCCGCCAACGCTCCGGCCGCTGCGGCCGCGTCTCCGCAGGCGTATGTATCCGACTGTTTTCAGAAGAAGATTTCAACAGCCGCCCCGAATTCACCGACCCAGAAATCGTCCGCAGCAACCTCGCCGCCGTCATCCTGCGCATGGCATCGCTGAACCTGGGCGACGTAGCAGCATTCCCATTTTTAGAAATGCCCGATTCGAGGTATATCAATGACGGTTTTCAGGTATTGCTGGAATTGGGGGCGGTGGAGGCCGTCTGAAAATAAAAACTTTCTTCATAAAAAGGCAGGCCATGTTTCATTTTCAGACGGCCTAAATCATTGAGAAACTAAAAACTATTGAAAAGGGAATATTGGGTTTTAAAACCCAATCGGTAAATTTTTTATTGTGAAATATTAATGATGAAAAAATCTTTCCTCACACTTGTTCTGTATTCATCTTTACTGACTGCCAGCGAAATTGCCTATCGTTTTGTATTCGGAATTGAAACCTTACCGGCTGCGAAAATTGCGGAAACGTTTGCGCTGACATTTGTGATTGCTGCGCTTTATCTGTTTGCGCGTTATAAGGCGACGCGTTTGTTGATTGCGGTGTTTTTTGCGTTCAGCATCATTGCCAACAATGTGCATTATGCGGTTTATCAAAGCTGGATGACGGGCATTAATTATTGGCTGATGCTGAAAGAGGTTACCGAAGTCGGCAGCGCGGGGGCGTCGATGTTGGATAAGTTGTGGCTGCCTGCGTTGTGGGGCGTGTTGGAAGTCGTGCTGTTTTGCAGCCTTGCCAAGTTCCGCCGTAAGACGCACTTTGCCGCCGATATTTTGTTTATTGCAGCGATGTTGCTGATTTTTGGACGTTCATTCAGTACGACGCAGGAACACGGTATTTCGCCCAAGCCGACATATAGCCGTATCAAAGCCAATTATTTCAGCTTCGGCTATTTTGTCGGACGCGTGTTGCCGTATCAGTTGTTTGATTTAAGCAAGATTCCTGTGTTCAAACAGTCTGCGCCAAGCAAAATTGGGCAGGGCAATGTTCAAAATATCATCCTGATTATGGGCGAAAGCGAAAGCGCGACGCATTTGAAACTGTTTGGCTACGGGCGCGAGACTTCGCCGTTTTTGACCCAGCTGTCACAAGCCGACTTTAAGCCGATTGTGAAACAAAGCTATTCCGCCGCTTTGATGACGGCTGTGTCCCTGCCCAGCTTTTTCAATGCGATACCGCATGCCAACGGCTATGAGCAAATCAGCAGCGGCGATACCAATATGTTCCGCCTCGCTAAAGAGCAGGGCTATGAAACGTATTTTTATAGCGCGCAGGCGGAAAACGAGATGGCAATTTTGAACTTAATCGGTAAGAAATGGATAGACCATCTGATTCAGCCGACGCAGCTTGGCTACGGCAACGGCGACAATATGCCCGATGAGAAACTGCTGCCGCTGTTTGACAAAATCAATTTGCAGCAGGGCAAGCATTTTATTGTGTTGCACCAACGCGGTTCGCACGTCCCATACGGCGCATTGTTGCAGCCGCAAGATAAAGTATTCGGCGAAGCCAATATTGTGGATAAGTACGACAACACCATCCACAAAACCGACCAAATGATTCAAACCGTATTCGAGCAGCTGCAAAAGCAGCCTGACGGCAACTGGCTGTTTGCCTATACCTCCGATCATGGCCAGTATGTGCGCAAAGATACCTACAATCAAGGCACGGTGCAGCCCGACAGCTATCTCGTGCCGCTGGTGTTGTACAGCCCGGATAAGGCCGTGCAACAGGCTGCCAACCAGGCTTTTGCGCCTTGCGAGATTGCCTTCCATCAGCAGCTTTCAACGTTTCTGATTCATACGCTGGGCTACGATATGCCGGTTTCAGGTTGTCGCGAAGGCTCGGTAACGGGCAATCTGATTACGGGCGATGCAGGCAGCTTGAACATTCGCGATGGCAAGGCGGAATATGTTTATCCGCAATAAGCGGCGTGAAAACCAATAAAGACAAATTTAGATGATGTCGGGGAAGATGCCCGACCGACAAGACTATGCAAAATATGAAAAACCAAGTACGCGGATCAGGCATGGATGCACGATCCAATCCAGTCAATGTTTCAGACGGCCTGCAAAATAGTTCGGGCCATATCGGTGCCAACACGCGCTACCGCCTGACCAAACTCGGCGAACAAATGGCGCGCCTGCCTATCGACCCGAAAATCGCGCGCATTTTGCTGGCGGCGAAGAAACACGACTGCATGGCGGAAATATTGGTGATCGCGTCCGCGCTGTCGATTCAAGACCCGCGCGAGCGGCCGCTGGAAGCGCGCGATGCCGCGGCCAAGGCGCATGAACGCTTTACCGACAAGCAATCCGACTTCCTTGCCTATCTGAATATTTGGGACAGCTTCCAGCGCGAGCGCGATAAAGGCTTGTCCAACAAGCAGCTGGTGCAGTGGTGTCGCCAATATTTCCTGTCACACCTGCGTATGCGCGAATGGCGCGAGCTGCATCACCAGCTTGCCCAAACCGCGATTGAAATGGGTTTGACCACTAAAGAAGCAGCGTTTCGACAACCTTCTACCCAAGAGCAATTAAGGCCGTCTGAAAGCCAAGGCGACCAAGATTTGGCGGCCAAACTCAAACAAAAACAACTGGATAAGAAACAACATCGCGCACAAATCCGTGCCGCCAAAGAAGCCGGCTACGAACAAATCCACCGCGCCCTGCTGACCGGCCTTATCGCCAACGTTGGCATGAAATCGCCCGACGGCAACGACTATACTGGCGCGCGCGGCAGCCGTTTCCACCTTTTCCCTGCATCAGCCCTGTTCAAAGCCAAGCCCAAATGGGTGATGGCGGCAGAATTGGTTGAAACCACGCGCCTTTACGCGCGCGACGTCGCCGTTATCCAGCCCGAATGGATCGAGCAGGAGGCGCCGCACCTCGTCCGCTACCATTATTTCGAGCCGCACTGGGAACAAAAACGCGGCGAAGTCGTCGCCAGCGAACGCGTGACGCTTTACGGCCTGACCGTATTGCCGCGCCGCCCCGTGTCTTACGGCAAAGTTGCGCCCGAAGAAGCACGCGAAATCTTTATCCGCGGCGCATTGGTGGCGCAGGAAAGCAATCTTCAGACGGCCTTTTTTGCCCACAATAAAAAGCTGATTAAAGAAATTACCGAACTCGAACACAAGTCTCGTAAGCAAGACGTATTGGTCGATGACGAAGCCCTGTTTGCGTTTTATAACGAACGCCTGCCCGAGCTGGTGTGGAAAGACGCGAAAGGCGGCGTTTGGGGAAGCGAAGAATCCGTACGGCTTATTGAATCCGACAAAGCCGAAAGGTCGTCTGAAAATGAGCGCAACGAGTTTCGTAAAAACAAGCGTAATGGGTCTCGCCAAAATGAAAATCACGGCTACACCGTAGGTTGGGTTGAAAACCCAACATCAGCCGCAACTGCAAAAACTGTTGGGTTTGACAACCCAACCTACGCTACCCAGCAACCCACCCCCTCCCCCGCAGGGGAGGGTCGGGGAGAGGGCAAAACAGTTGCCACCCAAACCAACTTTTCCGCAACCTCAACAAACCCTCTCCCTAGCCCTCTCCCACAGGAGAGGGGACAGAGTGCCGCAGCTTCAACAGTTCCAGACGACCCCAAACCCAAAAAGCAGCCTGCACTCCCAAAAGGCCGTCTGAAACCTTTGCCCCTTGCCGATATTCGCACCTTTGAAGCCTGGCTCAAAACCGCCGAGCGCGACAATCCGCGTCTGCTGTTCCTCAGCCGCGACGATCTGATGCAACACGCCGCTGCGCACATTACCGAAGAGCAGTTCCCCAAATTCTGGCAAACCGCAGACGGCAAGTTCAAACTTTCCTACCGCTTCGAGCCGCACCATCCGCTCGACGGCGTGACCATGACCGTGCCGCTGACCGTCCTCAACCGCCTGCATGCGCCGTCACTCGAATGGCTGGTGCCCGGTATGTTGCGCGAAAAAATCCAGCTGCTGATTAAAGCACTGCCGAAGCAAATCCGCCGCATTTGCGTGCCCGTACCCGATTTCATTACCAAATTCCTCGAAAGCAATCCCGACCGCCAAACGGCCATTATTCCCCAGTTGGCGCACTTTATCGCCAAAAGCGCCGGCGATATGCGGATTCTCGAGCAAATCGACCAAGACGCATGGGCGGCGCAAAAATTGCCCGAACACTGCTATCTGAATCTGCGCATTATCGACGACGGCGGACAAGAGCTTGCCGGCGGCCGCAAACTGCACGAATTGCAACAACAACTCGGCCAAGCCGCCGCCGTCACCTTCCGCGACAACACGCAAGAATTCGAGCGCGACAACGTTACCGCATGGGACATCGGCACCCTGCCCGAATCCATCAAATTCGCCCGCGGCAAACAGCAGCTCACCGGCTACCTCGGCCTGCAAAAAGAAAAAGACGGCCGCATCGCCCTGCGCCTGTTTGATACCACAGAAGCCGCAGAGCAGGCACACCGTCAAGGCGTCATCGAATTGATGAAGCTGCAATTAAAAGAGCAGGTAAAAGATTTAAACAAAGGCATCCAAGGCTTCACCCAAGCCGCCATGCTGCTCAAACACATCAATGCCGACACCCTGCGCGACGACCTCACACAGGCCGTCTGCGACCGCGCCTTTATCGGCGAAGACGAGCTGCCGCGCAACGAAAAAGCCTTTAAAGAACAAATCAAACGCGCCCGCAGCCGCCTGCCCGCCGTCAAGGAAGCCCTCAGCCGCTACTTGCAGGAAACCGCAGCCGCCTATGCCGAACTGAACGGCAAACTCGGCAAACACCCATTGACCCACCTTCTAAGACTACGCCTGCAAACCTTGCTTGCCCCCGGCTTCGCCAGCCATACCCCATGGGCACAATGGCCGCGCCTCCCCATCTACCTCAAAGCCATGACCCTGCGCCTTGAAAAATACAGCAGCAACCCCGCCCGCGATGCAGCCCGCGAAGCCGATATTCAAGAGCTGGAGCAAATGTGGCAGGAAAAAACCGACGGCTTGGTGAAACAAGGACAACCCGTTTCAGATGACCTCGCTGCGTTTAAATGGATGATTGAAGAATTGAGGGTGTCGCTGTTTGCGCAGGAATTGAAGACACCGTATCCGGTGTCGGTGAAGCGGTTGTTGAAGGTATGGGAGGGGTTAAGGTAAAATGAGCCAGTAAGTATTTTAAATAATAGGACTCTAAAATGCAGCCTTTGTCATATCAATTTTTCATTTTTAATCAAAAATTTAGATTTTTGCGCCCAGAAAATTCAGATGATCTAAGTTTTATAAGAACATTTGATGAGTATCTTCCTCAAATAAATTCAGGAGTAGAAATTCAGTTTGATAATAATGAAGTAAAACAAGTCAAAGTTGAGTCATGTGACTTAAGATCTATTGATAAAAAATGGAAAATTAGTTTTCAAGTGAACCAAATTTTAATTATGTATGATCATTTATACCCAGATGATAATTTTTCTATATTAGAATTTAATAATAAAGCACTTGAATTAATAAAAAAAATTGGAGAAAAATTTTCATTTAATTCTTGCAATCGATTAGGATTTATTCAAAACTCAATTGAAAGTGAAAAAAGGAAAATTGATGAATTCTGCAAAGAGAATAATCAACATATTCTACTTGATAAAAGTGTTCAAAAAGTTTATAGAATAAAACCACATATTGAGCTAACAGGATTAGAGGAGGAATTTAATTTTTTAGAGAATACAAATTTTTCACTTAACTCTAAACTTAAAACAATTACTAATGAAACCCACGATGTTAATGGACTGCATTATATTTTTGACATCAATACATTAACTGAAAATTTGACTCCTAGATTTAATCTTGAACATATAGGACTATTCCTATCTAATATTGAAAACATTCTTAGGGGGGATTCATTATGAATATAGCTATATACAAAACAAAAGAAATTGATCACTATAAGAAAGATAAAGATACAAATATTTTGTTTAATGCGTCATATTCTTCATCTAATAAAAATTCATATTTTGGTAAATTTAGTTCAAAATTTCCCCTCTCAGAAATAATTAATTCTGAATTTGAAAAAGGAATAAAGGAAAAATTTGAACCTGAATTTTTAAACTTTATTCTTAATTTTGAAGTGTTATTAGATAGAGATAGTTATATTGAAAAAAGGTTATTTTCTTTTTTTGATGAAAATCAGCATGTAACTTCGCACTGGTTTTCTGATATATATTATCAATATGCTGATAAATCATTTGTGCTAGTTAATTTATTAAAAATAATTGCTAAAATACATGATATTAAGTCATGTGAAACAATATCAAAATTTAGAATGTTTGTATTAGCTGCGTTGGGTCATAAAGATATAGAAGTAAAAGATTTTGCTTTGCAAGTTTTTGAATTATGGAATGATAAAAGTGTCTTAAAAGTACTGGAAAATATACCTCCTCTTGTTCCCGAATGGTTAGAAAATTATCGTCAAACTATTATTTCAGAGCTTATGTCTAGATAAGCTAGGATAAAATTATGCAGTATCTGATTAGAAAAATTACCAAATCTAAATGGAAGAACAGTGATGGTTCTCAACCTCTTACAAAATTAGAGCATCTCTCTTCTGATGCATTAACAAGATGCCTATTCACTCAAGATAGCTCACTTTCTTTTTGGGAGGCAACCATAACAGATACAGAATTGGACGAGTTAATAAGACTTCCAAAAAGGACTGTTGATTTAAATGCAGTAGATAATCTTCCAAAAGATATTCTAAAAGTTTTAGTTGCTTTATCTACAGGTGAAAATGTAACTAGATTCACTGCAACTGATATAGTATTTCTTAAAAAAGAAGAGCCTATATTTTTAGAACATAATATCCATCTCAGACAAAATGATGGTAATACTGTTTTTCAAAATTTAAAATCACTACATCTTGATCTAAGTAATTTAAATTATGAGAATTTCCCTATTGTTGTGGAAAAGATATTTAACTGTATAAACGATGGGAATATGTTTAGAATTACAGCGAGCGGAATTAAAAGCATTGTTCAAAACTATTTTAATGAGAATAAAGAAGAACAAAGTTCCATACCAGTAAAATGGTTAGAGGAAATGGAACTTGATTTTCAATAATCTGAGTCTAGACATAAACCGTAGCCTGCATCCGATTGTGTGTATTCTTTTCGTATACTCTACACTGTGAATCACAAAGGATTTGAAATCTATGCGTAAGGCGTGTGCGGTACGCACGCACGCGGTCTTTAAGAAATATTCTTCCCAATCAAACCAAAGGCCGTCTGAAAGTACTTTCTACCTTTCAGACGGCCTTTTCTATATTCATATCCCTGTTTATTTTTCCAAACGCGCAATCAGTTCATCAGCCAAGTCGAGATAAGCTTGGGTGCCTTTGGCGTGGGCATCGTAGGCTAGGGCGGGGAGGCCGTGGCTGGGGGCTTCGGCGAGGCGGATGTTGCGGGGGATGACGGTATCGAAGAGCAGGTTGCCGAAGTGTTGTTTGAGCTGTTCGCTGACTTCGACGACGAGGCGGCTGCGGCTGTCGTACATGGTGCGGACGATGCCGGTTACATCGAGGTCGGGGTTGATGGCTTGGCGGATTTTGCGGACGGTGGCCACTAAGTCGGAAATGCCTTCGAGGGCGTAGTATTCGCAAAGCATGGGGACGATGACGCCGTTGGCGGCGACCAGGCCGTTGAGGGTGAGCAGGGTCAGGGACGGGGGGCAGTCGATGAGGACGTAGTCGTAGTTGTCGGCAACGAGCTGCAGGGCGTTTTTGAGGCGGATTTCGCGTGCGATTTCTTGGACGAGTTCGACTTCTGCGCCGGCCAGTGTGCGGTTGGCACCCAATACGTCGTAGCCGCCTTCTTTGCTGCGGACGACGGCGTTGGGGATGTCGGTTTCGCCGAGGACAACTTGGTAAACGCCGTTTTCGATGGTGGCTTTATTGATGCCGCTGCCTGTGGTGGCGTTGCCTTGGGGGTCGAGGTCGACGACGAGGACGCGGCGGCCTTTGGAGGCCAAGGAGGCGGCTAGGTTGACGGTGGTGGTGGTTTTGCCGACTCCGCCTTTTTGGTTGGCGACGGCGAGGATTTGTGCGCTCATGTGCTTTGCTGTCGTGTTAAGTGTGGATGGCTGGATTGTACCGTTATTCGGTATGCTTGGGTTGTTTTCAGACGGCCTTTTTGCGGATGATGACGATATGGCGTTCGGCATTGAGTTGGGGGACGTGCAATGCTTCGACTTTTTCGACGGCGACGCTTTCGGGCAGTTTGTCGATTTCTTCTTGCGGATATACGCCTTTCATGGCTGCCCAGTAGCCGCCGTCTTTGAGGAGGTGCTCTGTCCAGTTGACGAAGTCGGCGAGTTCGGCAAAGGCACGGCTGGTGATGACGTCGGCGCGGCAGTCGGCGGCGGCTTCTACGCGGCCGCTGATGACGCGGACGTTTTTTAGGCCGAGTTCGATGACGGCTTGTTGCAGAAAGGCGGTTTTTTTGGTGTTGGCATCGAGGAGGGTGATGTCGAGGTCAGGGCGGCAGATGGCGGTGGGTATGCCGGGCTGTCCGCCGCCGGAGCCGACGTCGAGCATGGTTTGTGCGTGTTCGATATAGGGCAGGAGGGTCAGGCTGTCGAGCAGGTGGTGGCTGACGGTTTGGGCGGGATCGCGTAGGGCGGTCAGGTTGTAGGTTTTATTCCACTTTTGCAGCAGGGCGGCATAGTCTAGCAGTTTGGCCTGTTTGGCTTCGTCGATGTCCAAACCCAGTGCCTGTATGCCGTCGCGGAGCTGTTGCGCCTGATTCATTTGTTATTCCTTATTGGTTAAAACGCGTTGGATGTAATGGTAACGGAAAGCATGCCGTCTGAAAATGTTTGTGCTTGTTGAATCAACGTTTCATCTTGTGAAAGACGATGGGCTGTTCCGGCGCGCGCGTGAGCTGTTTGGGCAGGGTCAGCATGGCGATGATCCATACGGAGAGGGTGTAGTAAAACACGCCTTGCCCGAGCATACCGGCCAATGCGGCATTGCCTAAGATGGCTTCAAAAATCAAGCCTGCCGCCGCTGAGGCACACGCTGCGACACCGGCAAGGAATAGGGCGTAACGCGAATGCCGGCGCATCATTTTTTTATACGCCAGCTTAGTCAGTCCGCCGGCAATCGGCAGGTTGAGGAAGGCAAACATGCCGCAGACAAACCATGCGACGGAGTCCTGCCAACCGCTTTGCCATGCCCACGCGCCATCTTTGACCGTTATCAGCAGGCCTTGGCCGTCTGAAAAGGCGATTTGCACGATATTGTGCAATATCATCGCCAGCGGCAGAGTGAGGAACATCAGTGCGACCAATAGGGGGCGGTAGGGCTTTTCTTGAGTCAGGTACATGGCGGCTTGCCTTGTTGTGGGATAAGTCGAAATGATAGCAGATTGGCGGTTGATTCACGTTTGTTAGCGCTGAAATTGCTGACAAAAACGGTCAATTAAAAAAGAAATGAAAAATTCTTTTTTCTTGGCAAACGTTGGTAGATAAAGGTTAAGAAAACGTTTTCAGACGGCCTAATCTCTTATTTTTATATGAACCGAACAGAAAATCTTTGCATTTCTCCGTAAAATCTACTAAATTCTCAATAACATATTATAAAGACCTGAAATCTGGAACCCAAACCGAAACTGCCTCCCGCTATTTACGCTCGGAAACTCAGCAGGCAACAAAAGTTTCACACACTACAAAAACAAAGCAATTCCTCTGAAATCAGTTGTTTATAATGATAGATAACCACAAGGCAAACCATGCCTGACTTTAGTAGGAGTAAAACCATGGCTGAAGCAACCGATGTCGTATTAGTAGGCGGCGGCATTATGAGCGCCACTTTGGGCGTATTGCTCAAAGAACTCGAACCATCTTGGGAAATCACCCTGATCGAACGCTTGGAAGATGTAGCGTTGGAATCATCAAATGCATGGAATAATGCCGGTACGGGACACTCTGCGCTGTGTGAATTGAACTATGCGCCCCTGACTGCCGACGGCACGATCG
The DNA here is from genome assembly GCF_051962755.1 of Neisseria sp. P0008.S004. NCBI lineage: Bacteria > Pseudomonadati > Pseudomonadota > Betaproteobacteria > Neisseriales > Neisseriaceae > Neisseria > Neisseria sp. P0008.S004. Next base: position 39,698 of record NZ_JBQCUZ010000006.1, on the reverse strand, counting down.
ATCCGACCCGCGCCCTCAATATTGCCGAACAATTCCATATCAGCCGCCAATTTTGGGCGACTTTGGTCGAAGAAGGCAAACTGACCGACCGCACTTTCATCAATTCCGTCCCCCATATGTCGCTGGTGATGAACGCCGACCATTGCAGTTATCTGCAAAAACGTTTCGACGTGTTCAAAAACCAAAAACTCTTTGAAAAAATGGAGTTTTCTACCGACCGCGCCAAAATTGCCGAATGGGCGCCGCTGGTTGTCAACGGCCGTGATGAAAACCAATCCATCGCCGCCAACTACTCCGCCGAAGGCACAGACGTCGATTTCGGCAGCCTGACCCGCCAGATGGTCAAATACTTGAGCGACAAAGGCGTAAAAATCAAATTCAACCGTCATGTCGACGACCTCAACCGCGAATCGGACGGCGCGTGGGTGCTGAAAACCAGCAGCACCAAAGACGATGACGACCCGTTGACACTCCGCACCCGTTTCGTCTTCCTCGGCGCAGGCGGCGGCGCACTGACCCTGCTGCAAAAATCTGGTATCCCCGAAGGCAAAGGCTACGGCGGCTTTCCGGTTTCCGGCCTCTTCTTCCGCAACAGCAATCCTGAAACGGCCGCGCAACACAACGCCAAAGTGTACGGCCAAGCCTCCGTCGGCGCGCCCCCTATGTCCGTTCCGCATTTGGATACTCGCAACGTGGACGGCCAACGCCATTTGATGTTCGGTCCGTATGCAGGCTTCCGCCCCAACTTCCTCAAACAAGGCTCGCTCATGGATTTGCCGATGTCCATCCACATGGACAACCTCTATCCTATGCTCCGCGCCGGTTGGGCTAATATGCCGCTGACCAAATACCTCTTGGGCGAATTGCGTAAAACCAAAGAAGAACGCTTCACTTCGCTCTTAGAGTATTATCCGGAAGCCAATCCTGACGATTGGGAACTGATTACCGCCGGTCAACGCGTACAAATCATCAAAAAAGACCCGAAAAAAGGCGGCGTACTCCAATTTGGTACCGAAATCGTCGCTCATGCCGACGGCTCGCTGGCCGCATTGCTGGGCGCGTCCCCAGGCGCATCAACCGCCGTACCTTTGATGATTAAGCTGATCAACCAATGCTTCCCAGATCATGCCGAATCATGGTCAGGCCGTCTGAAAGAATTGGTGCCCGGCTACGGTATCAAGCTGAACGACAATCCGACTTTGGCGGACGAAATCATCAGCCACAACGCGTCCGTTTTGGGCATTCATCACTAAATTGAAGCAGACACAAAGGCGGGCATTCTTGCCCGCCTTTTTTCAAACCATTAAAATAGCGGCATTCAGGCCGTCTGAAATCTAATCTGCAGCAGCATGTTGCACGATTCAAACCCGAAAATCAGCCCCAATAGAAAAACGCCATGACCGATATTCTCAACAAAATCCTTGCCACCAAAGCAGAAGAAGTGGCCGCCCAAAAAGCCGCCGTTTCCTTGGAAGACATCAAAGCCCAAGCGCAGGCTGCTGCGCCGGTTCGCAGCTTTATCGGCTCGATCCGTGAAAAACACGCGCAGAATCTACCTGCCATTATTGCCGAAGTCAAAAAAGCCAGCCCGAGCAAAGGCCTGATCCGTCCTGATTTTCATCCTGCCGAAATCGCCGTTGCCTATGAAAAAGCCGGCGCGGCCTGTTTGTCCGTGTTGACGGACGAACCTTATTTCCAAGGCTCGCCCGAGTATTTGAAACAGGCGCGTGCGGCCGTGGTGCTGCCGGTCTTGCGTAAAGACTTTATCATCGACGAATACCAAATCTATCAGGCGCGCGCGTGGGGTGCGGATGCGATTCTTCTGATTGCCGCCGCACTGGAAGCCGGGCAGCTTGAGCGTTTTGAAGCCGTTGCCCACGAATTGGGCATGACTGTCTTGTTGGAGTTGCACGATGCGTCCGAGCTGGAAAAATGCCGCAACATGACCACGCCGTTGTGGGGCGTCAACAACCGCAACCTGCGTACGTTTGAAGTAACCTTGCAACAAACCCTCGACCTTTTGCCCGAATTAAACGGCAAAACCGTTGTCACCGAAAGCGGCATCCGCAACAAAGAAGACGTCGATTTCATGCGCGGCCACGGCGTGCATACTTTCCTGATCGGCGAAACCTTTATGCGTGCCGACGACATCGAAGCCGAAGTCAAAAAACTGTTCTAAACCCTAAAAAACATCAGGCCGTCTGAATTTTCAGACGGCCTGAATCCATTGGAGACGAGAAAAAATGTTTACCGTACAACGCATTTACGCTTATCAGCCCAATCCCGAACAGGCTGCTGTCTTTATCGACCGCCTCTATCCGCGCGGCGTTCATAAAGAAGTTTTCGCTACGGCACTTTGGTTGAAAGACATTACGCCCAGTGCAAACCTACGCCGCTGGTATCATGAAAATCCGGCTCAAAATTTTGACGGTTTTGTCAGCCGTTATCACGAAGAGCTGCAAGGCGATGTCGAGCAGGCCGCCATCAAGCGGCTGCTGGATTTGGAAAAACAGCACGGCAATATCTTGTTGCTGACCGCCGTCAAAGACCCCCGACATTCCCACGTTTCCGCGCTGGCTCAATTTTTGGGCGCAACGTTTGAATATCGCGATTAAAAAATCAGTGTTTGGGCTGAATGCAAAAAGGCCGTCTGAAATCAAGGTTTCAGACGGCCTGCTATTTTCAAATCAAGAAGGATAAGGGTGTGCCACCAATTTTCCGTCTATGTATTCACCGATATAGACTTGTGAGGCTTCAAGGTGGAGGCGCTCGAGTTCCTGTTGCAGCCATTCTTCATCACGCTTAATGATTTCGAGGATGTCGGGGTCAACTTGGCCGTCTGTAATCAGTGGATAGCGCAGGCTTTCGTCGCCGTACTTAATGACGGCGAGCTGGCCGTTTTGTTCCATCACGGCACGTTTGACGGCAGAGATTTCGTAGATGCCGGCGGCGCGGAGTTTGAACATGAGGTCGTGTGCGCTGATGCCGTTTTTCATGCATTCATCGGTTTGGATTTTGCCGTTGACGATAACCCAGACGGATTTGCCGTCAATTACGGATTTGACCCAGCGGTTGTGGTTTTTGATGAATTTCAGGCTCAAGACCAACAGCGTCCACAAAATCAGCACGAGGAAAAATTGCAACAGGCCGACGCTGTCGCTGTAAATCACGCCGCCGATGATGCCGCCGAGTACATAGTTTTGCACTTGGTCCATGGCGGAGGTCGGTGCGAGGTTGCCTTTACCTAAGAGGTTGATTTGCAAAATCAAACCTAAAATACCCATCAGTAGTTTGAGGGCGAGCAGGGAGTATGCTTCCATGTGTGTGTATCCTGTTATTCTTTATCGATGAGTTCGATATTGTTGTTGACCAAATTGATGGGCGTCAGCGTGTAGGCGGAGAAGTCTTGATTGAAATGGACTTCGTAGTATTGGTTTTTGATGCCGATAATCATGCCGTTGGACAGACGCGTGCTGTTGACGATGATGTCTTGTTTTTCAACCTTTTGGTTTTCAATCAAGGCATCGAGAAAGCCAACCATGCGCGAAGTGTCGGCGGCGAAGTTTTGACGTTCGCTGTACGAAAGATATTGCGTGCCGCAGATGAGGATGAGCAGCAACAGTGCAATAATGCTCAGGTCGCGGTATTTGGTGTCCATGCGGTGGCGCAGGTATTGCGATACGGCGAGCAGGAGGACGACAAGGGCGGCGAAAATCAGGACGTATTTCAAGTAGTCGTTGAAATACATATGGTTTTCAAGATAAAAGTGGGAAAAGAATTTCATGGTATTCAGTAGCTTTGAGGAGGGTAATCAGGCCGTCTGAAACTTACATTTCAGACGGCCTTGTCTATTAAACAAGGATTTTGCGTCAAGGTTTCGGATAAAGCATACATGGTGCTTCCCGAAGCAGTATCAGTTGATAAATCCGTCGTCCTTCATTTTCTTTTCGGATATGTATTTAATTGTACATTCATACACATATATATTTTTGATAGGTATTGGGTAGTATCACGGCAAGATCTTCCAGTGTCCAATTTCTATTGGACTGAAAGGTGGGAGAGTTTAATTCTTGCTGTTCGATTTTTTGCCACTCTGTGTTGGCTTTTGGGGCGAATTCTTTGGTAGTTTTTTCGAATGCGCGAATACCGATACGGTTTCTCTTGCTGTATATTCTGCCTGCCAAGTAACGTTGTTCAGGAAACTCATGCTCATGCCCCTTCAAGTTACCACTGCAATAGTTTTGAGTAGCTTCAGTATCAGCCAGCCGATCGGCATCGTGTAAAACAGCAAGATAGTGGCTTTTACCTTGCAAAATCAGCCAAGCTGCGAAGCCATAAGTATTGTATTTATGCTTACCACCGTACACCAAAGATAGCGCAGACCAAATTAATCTATTGGGACTGGCAATAATTGTGCATTCGTACATCTTAAAGAAATAATCAAAATATAATAAATCCTCATCTGGTAAAGATTCCAATAACCGATTCAAGTTTTGGTTGAATTCTCCAATATTGCGAGATTCAGGACGTGCTTGATCAATGATGTTCCAAAAATCGTTGATTGTCATGGCTCCAATCTTCCGAACAATCCGAGACAGGCATAGACGCCGAGTTTAAACACGTTCTTTTTCCAAAATGACGACGTAGGCTTCACGCACGAAAAACAGCAGCATGCGGCGCTGATCTTTTTCCATGGTAACGACCTTCCAGCCTTGCGAAGCGTGGCTGTTGAGGAAATCGCTGAATTTGACCGGATTGATTTTGGCGCTGCCAAAAACCAAACTGGAAAGCAGGTTCTCTTGATAAATGACGGCTTTATATTCTTTCATTTTATTCCTTTAAAATAAGGGGGCCTTAAGGCCCCCCATGATTCTACTCCTTATTGTTCAACTGCGGCAATACGGAACCTTCGCCCAAGGACAACAAACCGCTTTGCGAGTAAATACCCAGTTTGGCGCGGGTATCGGTGATGTCGAGGTTGCGCATGGTGAGCTGGCCGATGCGGTCGAGCGGGGTGAATGCGGCGTCTTCAACTTTTTCCATGCTCAGGCGTTCGGGTTGGTAGGTCAGGTTGGGCGATTCGGTGTTCAGAATCGAATAGTCGTTGCCGCGGCGCAGTTCGAGGGTAACTTCGCCGGTGATGGCTTTGGCAACCCAGCGTTGGGCGGTTTCGCGCAACATGAGGGCTTGGCTGTCAAACCAGCGGCCTTGGTAGAGCAGGCGGCCGAGACGCAGGCCGTTGATGCGGTATTGTTCGATGGTGTCCTCGTTGTGGATACCGGTTACCAAGCGTTCGTAGGCGATGTGGAACAACGCCATGCCCGGGGCTTCGTAGATGCCGCGCGATTTGGCTTCGATGATGCGGTTTTCGATTTGGTCGCTCATGCCCAAGCCGTGACGGCCGCCGATGCGGTTGGCTTCGAGGAAGAGTTCGACAGGATCGGCGTATTCTTTGCCGTTTAATGCAACCGGCACGCCTTCTTCAAAGCGCACGCTGACTTCTTCGGGTTTGACTTCGACGTTTTCGTCCCAGAAGGCAACGCCCATGATAGGCTTAACGATTTTGATGCCGCTGTTGAGAAATTCCAAGTCTTTGGCTTCGTGCGTCGCGCCGAGCATATTGGAGTCGGTGGAGTAGGCTTTCTCCACCGACATTTTGTAGTTGAAGCCGTTGGCAATCAGAAATTCGCTCATTTCGTGGCGGCCGCCAAGTTCGTCGATAAATTGTTGGTCGAGCCAAGGTTTGTAGATTTTCAGCGCGGGATTGGTCAAGAGGCCGTAGCGGTAGAAACGCTCGATGTCGTTACCTTTGTAGGTGCTGCCGTCGCCCCAAATATTGACGTCGTCTTCCTTCATGGCGGAAACGAGCATGGTGCCGGTAACGGCGCGGCCCAGAGGCGTGGTGTTGAAGTAGGCGATGCCGCCGGTGGAAACGTGGAATGCGCCGCATTGGATGGCGGCGATGCCCTCGTGTGCCAACTGCGCGCGGCAGTCAATCAGGCGGGCATTTTCTGCGCCGTATTCCATCGCTTTTTTAGGAATAGCGTTGTAATCGTCTTCGTCAGGTTGGCCGAGGTTGGCGGTGTAGGCGTAAGGCAGTGCGCCTTTGAGTTTCATCCACAACAGCGCGGCAGAGGTATCAAGACCGCCGGAGAAGGCGATGCCGACTTTTTGACCGACGGGGAGATTTTGTAAAATGGTATGGTTTTGGCTCATTGGGATTCCTCCAGACTTGAAAAGTTGAAACCATTATCTTATAAATGGATAAGATAATCTACTTTGATGCCGTCTGAAAAAGCATTCAGGTTTTCAGACGGCATTTGTCCGCAATTATTGATGGTGCTATCTGACGCTGAATGCAATGAAGCATACTGCCCAAACCGAAGCAGCTGCCAAAGGCCACAACAAGTAGCCTTTTTGCCCGGTCAAACGCCACATTTCATCTGCATTGGTTGCAACAAAAAACAACCACAAAAAACCAAGTAAAATATCCGTAAAGACTGCCAGTGAAAAAATCATACGGTTTGCAGGCAAGAGGCTGAATGCGTTCAGAACAACCCATTGTATAAAAAATGTGGAAAGCGTAGCATATTTGGCGCGAAAATTGACTGCCCGTTTGTCTTGATGAATTTTACGGCGAATAATCAAATACTGAACAATCAGCACAAACGTACACACAAAAAGGCTGATAATGAACATGAAAAACGCAAAAATGCCGATTACAAACATGAGCCTCTCCTATCCGTTGCACCTATACCATAGCCAAGTGATGGCACCGAGTGCTTCGCTTTCGTTCCATTGTTCATTGGGGTAGAGTTTAGGGGAGATGATGTTTAGGGTTGTGATGGTGGGCATAGTTTAGAGGGGGGGTAAAACAAAAAAGGTAAGTGTAAGTGGTTTTAAGGCTGCCTGAAAGCGGATTAACAGCGAAAAAGAGAACGCGTGAGTGCGAGCACCCACGCTTGCTATCAGACAGACTGGCTACGCTGGCTATGCTTGTTATATATCTATATGGTTATATAGATATATAATTTTTTCACTCCATTCATTTGATTGTAGGGTATCTGTATCTTCAGCAATATACAAACCAATATCTTTTGACCAGAATGCATAAGTTTGTTGAATTATATCTATATTCTTCAGATAATTAAAATCTGAGAAAGCACCATCAAACATGCATATTATAGCTATTGGATTAAGCTGATTGATATTTAGTATTTCATCTTTAATTACATTAAATAAATCAATATTTTTGGAATATAAAAAATAAGATTCTGTTAAAAAAATATCATATTTCCACTCATTATTTTCAAGAATATATTTTTCAGATTTAATGCAACGTGATCTAGATTCCCATTGCTTTATATTTTCATGATTTCTGTCTTCTTTTAAAAAAATACCATAACACAATATAGAAAACTGGTCAGTACCACAATTTTTTAAAAAATCTATTATTTTCATTTAGTTACCACTAATTAGGTTTAATTGATTATTATCTGGTATAAAGCTTGCAATGACTTTATCCTTATACGGCCCATCTTTTGCAACAACAATAACAACGTATTTCCCATTTGATTTACCTAATAAGCAATATTGGAACAGTAATCATGGGAAATCATGAATAGCCTTTAGGCAGAAGGAAAGATTATGAAAGACCGACAGCATTTGTTCAACCTCATCATCATCGGCGATGAAATCCTGCACGGCAGCCGCCAAGACAAGCATTTCGCCTTTTTCAAATCTTTATTGGAATCGCGCGGGCTGAAACTCAATCAGGTGCAATATCTGCCCGATGAACCCGAATTGCTGGTCAAACAACTGCGCCGCAGTTTTTCAGACGGCCTGCCGACTTTCGTTACCGGCGGTATCGGCTCTACGCCTGACGACCACACGCGCCAAGCCGCAGCGGCTGCTTTGGATTTGCCCGTTGTCCGCCATCCTGAAGCCGCCAAGTTTATCGAAGGCGTAACCCTGAAACGCGGCGAGCCGCTCGATTCGCCGGAACACGCCCAACGCCTGAAAATGGCGGATTTTCCCGAAGGCGCGGAACTTGTGCCCAATCCGTTTAATAATATCGCCGGATTTTCCATCCGCGAGCATTATTTCTTCCCCGGTTTCCCCGTGATGGCGCACCCGATGGCGGAATGGGTATTGGAAACTTATTACGCCAACCGTTTCAACCAAACTGAACGCGGCAGCCGCAGCGTGTATGTGTTCGACCAACCCGAGTCGCGCATTACGCCGATTATGGAACATCTTGAGCGTACCTACGCCGGTGTCCGTTCTTACAGCCTGCCCACCGTGGGCCGTACCGATTCAGACGGCCGTTACACTCCGCCGCATATCGAGTTCGGCATCAAAGCGGAAGGTGAGGCCTGCCGCTTGTTGGATACGGCGTGGGAAGATGCGTTGCAGGGTTTGCAGGCGATTGGCGCGACTTTGAAAGAAACGGTGGAATAATGCACTTATCCCCGGCCCAATCCAGACGCGCACTGATTTTTGCCTCTTTGCTGTTTTTGCCGCCGACCCTCATCATCGGCATTTGGCTGGCGCAATATGGCGGCTTCGCTTTTGAACCGCCGCTGATGCACGCCGTCCATGCCCATGCGGGCACATGGTTTGACCCGATTGCCACCGTGTTGCACTATCTGGGCAAAACCGAGATTGCCGTGCCGCTGATCGGCGCAGTCGCCGCAGCCCTGTATTTTGCCGATAAGAAGCGCGAAGCACTGTTTTGCGTGTTGGCGGCATTGATGCCGACTTTGAACATGCTGATTGTGAAGGTTTGGTTTGCCCGCGAACGTCCGCTGCTTTGGCCGCGCCTGATTGAAGAGAGCAATTTTTCCTTTCCCAGCGGCCACAGTACGTTTTCCGCCGCCATTGCCGTCATGCTGATATTGCTTTGCCGCCGCACGCGCTACCGCCGCGCCGCTTGGATAGGCGGTATTTCCTTTGCCCTGCTGACCGGGTTTTCACGCATTTATTTGGGCGTGCATTATCCCACCGACGTTTGGGCAGGCTGGACAAACGGCACGCTGACTGCCTTGCTGGTGTATATGCTCATCTTCAGGCCGTCTGAAAAATAGAAGAAACGAATCATGAATACACGTTCACCCAACACGCCTTATTGGCTCAGAAACGGCCATGCCGACACCCTGTTTGCCAAGCTGCTGCAAGGCAAAGCGCCTGACTACCGCCGCGAGCTTCTGCCCGACAGCACCGGCAAAACCCAAGTTGCCTACGATTTTGTCGACAGCGCCGACCCCGATGCGCCGTTGGTGGTTTTGTTCCACGGACTGGAAGGCAGCAGCGAGAGCCATTACGCGGTCGAGTTGATGAAAGCCGTACAGCAGCGCGGTTGGAACGGCGTGGTTGCCCATTTCCGCAGTTGCGGCGGCATAGAAAACACCGCGCCCGTGTTCTACCATCTCGGCGATACGCCCGAAATCGCTTTTATGCTCAACACGCTGGCACAACGCTATTCAACCATCTACGCTGTCGGCGTTTCTTTGGGGGGGAATGCCCTGGCCAAATATTTGGGCGAGCAGGGCAGTAATGCCGTTCCGCGCGCATCTGCCGTCGTTTCCGCGCCGGTTGATGCCGTGGCCGCCGGTACACGTTTTGATCAGGGCATGACGCGCTTGATTTACACGCGCTATTTTTTAAATTCGCTGTTGCCGAAAGCCCAGGCGATTCCTCAGTTTCAGACGGCCTTAAGCCAGCAAAACTGCAAAACGCTTGGCGATTTTGACGACCGCTTTACCGCGCCGTTACACGGTTTTGCCGACCGTCATGATTACTACCGCCGCAATTCCTGCAAACCGTTTCTGAAAGGCGTAGATACGCCGTTGCTGCTGCTCAATGCCGTCAACGACCCCTTCCTGCCGCCAGAAGCCTTGCCGACCGGGCGGGACGTGTCCTCAGCCGTTACGCTGCTGCAACCGGCATACGGCGGTCATGTCGGCTTTGTCAGCCGCGATCAAGGCCGTCTGAATCTGCAATGGCTGCCGCAAACGGTGTTGGACTATTTCAAACAGTATCAGCCGTAAATGAAAAAGGGCATGTATGTGACATGCCCTTAGAGTGAAGAAAGTAAAAAGGCCGTCTGAAAACGAGTTTCAGACGGCCTTTTGAATAGCTTGATTATTTGCCTTTGTCGGCTTTGGCTTCTTTTTTCAGAGAAGCGTACAACTCAGGGTCGCGGTTTTTCAGTAAGGACGCAACGGCCAAGTCATCACGGTTTACTTTAGCCAAATCTACGCGCTCGATGTGTACCAAACGCAGCAATTCGCGTACAGGTTTAGGCATATTGCGGCCGGACTCGTAACGGGAACCACCGGATTGAGTCACACCAATGCGACTCCAGAAGTCCATTTGGTTCAGGCCGAGTTTTTTACGGATATCGCGGATATTTTCAATTTTTTCGAACGATTTCATGAATCTTCCTTATTGTGGTATTTAGTGTATGCCATTAGGCATAAAAAAGGTCTGCAAGAATGCCGGCATCCTTTTCCCTATTGTTTTTTGGGGTGATATGTGGGCGTATTGCAAATGGCTGATCTAGATAATTAGACAGTATATTCGAAAGAAGTTTTCTGCTGTCTGCCATAATTTGTGTAAATATTTCTTAATTCATTATTTCAGTAAAATTTTGTTATATAAATCATTAAATTATGCGTTTATCTTAGATATGGCATAAGCAAATTTTTACATAATTAAACAATTCAATATGGGTAAAAACTTAATTTCGAGTTTTTATTCGGTTTTCTGGATTGAGAATGCGAATAAATTTTAGGCCGTCTGAATCTATGTTTTCAGACGGCCTGAAGGTTTTTTCAAGGTTAAGGCTTACCGCTGGCAGGGCTGACGGTGAGGATTTCGTAGCCGGTTTCGGTAACCAAAACTTCGTGTTCCCATTGGGCGGAGAGGGAGCGGTCTTTGGTGACCACTGTCCAACCGTCGTTCAGGATGCGCAGATGGCGTTTGCCTTGGTTGATCATCGGCTCGATGGTGAAAATCATGCCCGGTTTGAGGACGAGGCCCTCACCTTTGCGGCCGTAGTGGACCACTTGCGGCGCTTCGTGGAAACCGCGGCCGATGCCGTGTCCGCAGAATTCCTGTACGACGGAATAGCCGGCATTTTCGGCAACCTGTTGGCAGGCATAGCCGACGTCGCCGAGGGTGGCGCCAGGTTTGACCGCTTCGATACCCGCCATCATGGAGGCGTGGGTCACGTCGATCAGGCGTTGGGCAATCGGGGAGACTTTGCCGACGGTAAACATACGGCTGGAGTCGCCGTGGAAACCGTCTTTTTTAATGGTCAGGTCGATGTTGACGATGTCGCCTTCTTTCAGCGGCTTGTCATCGGGAATGCCGTGGCAGATGACGTGGTTGACGGAGGTGCAGCAGGATTTCGGGTAAGGCGGGTTGCCGTAGTTGAGGGGGGCTGGATAACCACCTTGAACGTTGACGTGGTAGTCGTAAACGAGTTTGTCGATTTCGTTGGTGGTTACGCCGGGTTTGACGAATTGGCCGATGTAATCGAGGGCTTCGGCGACCAAGCGGCCGAGTTCGCGCATTTTTTCGATTTCTTCGGGGGTTTTGATGATGACTTTGTCCATGAGGTTTCCTTCTTGTTTCAGACGGCATAGAGGCCGTCTGAACGGGACGGGTGTGCCGTCTGTTTAAAACAGGTTGTCGAGATTGTCTTTATTGCGCGGTTTGGCTTGTGGTTTGGCCTCAGGCTCGGCTTTCGGAGTCGGTTTGGACTCGGGGACTTTGGCTTTTGCCGGTTTGTTTTCTACCGCTTGTGCGGCAGGTTTGCTGTCTGCGGCTTTGTTTGCTACCGGCTGGCTGTCTGCTTGAGGTGTGTTTTGAGCGGCAGGGCTGCTGTTGTCGGATTGTGTGTTTTCTGATTTGTCGGCTTCAGCGCGTTTGTTTTCAGTGCGTTTGCTGCGGTGTACAGTGGAGCGGTCGTTTTTTATACCTTCTTCCGCTTTTTCGCCTTTTTCGTCTTGTGGGACGACAGGATTGCCGGAGGCGGTTTTTGCGTCGCCGTCTTTGGCAGGTTGGACGGTTTCAGGTTCGACAGTGCCGTTGGGGCGCCAAACTTCAATGCGTGTGTCGGTTTGTTCGGCAGGACTTTTTTCGGGTACGTCGGTTTTACCGGAGTTTAGGGTGCTGAATACGCCGGCAACAAGGGCTGCGACGGCGATAAAGCTGACAAGGAATAAAGCGCGGATTAGGTGTTTGGGCTTAAGTTGGAAAGGGGTTTTATTATTCTTGGACATGATGTGGCGGGTAATCGTTGGAGGAATGGCCGTCTGAATATTCAGACGGCCCCGGGTTGCCTGTGAATCAGTTGGCAACGTAGTTTTGATAGAGGGTCACGACTTTTTGTACGCCGACGGTCGTGCTGACTTTTTGGGTCACGCGGGCTTGTTCGTCCGGCGTGAGGATGCCCATCACATAGGTCACGTTGCCGTAAGTCACGATTTTGACGCGTGCCTGGGTGGCCGGGCTGAGGCCCAACAGGGTGGCGCGGACTTTGGATGTACCCCAAGTATCGTTGGTCACATCACCGAACGAACGCGCTTGTGAGGCGACAGTAATGTAGTTGTACACGCCTTCTGCGGCTTGTTCGGAACGGGCGATGCGTTCAACAAATTGTTTTTCACCTTCGGTAGCCACTTGGCCGAGCAGGAGCAGGTGGCGGTTGTAGCCGACAACGTTCAGTTTGGGCTTGTAGCCTTGGACTTGGTTGTTTTGGCGCAGGTAGGAGCGTGCGGTGGTTTCGACGCGCAGTGCCATAACGTTGTCGTCGGTTTGCGCGCCTGTGGTGCGGCGGTCGACGGCGGATTTGGTGCCGACGGCTGCACCGCCGATCAGTGCGCCGACGCAGCCGCTCAGACTCAGGCTTAAGAGGGTCGCGGTCAGAACGGGGAGGGCGTAGCGTTTGATATTCTTCATATCCTTTTCCTTGGGTATGGACGGTTGGGTGTTCAGACGGCCTTTAAGGGATAGGCCGTCTGAAAAGAAAGGGTTACATGCCTTCAAGCAGGACGGAGTCGATGCAGTCGCACATGGCGTGAATCAGCAGGATATGGTTTTCCTGAATGCGGGCAGTACGCGGATAAGGGACGTTGAGTAAAACGTCGGTATCTTTGAGCATGGCGGCGATTTTTCCGCCGTCGCGGCCGGTCATGGCAATGACGTGCATGTCGCGTTCGTGTGCCGCTTTGATGGCTTCGATGACGTTGGCGGAATTGCCGGAGGTGGAGATGCCGACCAATACGTCGCCGGCACGTCCGAGCGCGCGCACTTGTTTGCTGAACACATGGTCGAAACCGTAGTCGTTGCCGATGGCGGTCAGGGCGGAAGTGTCCGTCGTCAGCGCGACAGCGGCCAATTCCATGCGTTCTTTTTCAAAACGGCCGGTCATTTCTGCGGCGAAGTGTTGCGCGTCGGCAGCCGAACCGCCGTTGCCGCAGGCCAGGATTTTGCCGTCGTTCATCAGGCATTGCAGCATCAGCTCGGCAGCCTGTGCGGTCGGCTCAACCAGTACTTTTTCAGCTTCCTGCTTGGCGCGGATACTCTCGGCAAAATGTGCGGAAACGCGTTCTTGTAATGTTGTCATGAGGTTAACCTGTAATATTTTGAATCCATTCGGGCGGGCCGTCGCCCTCGATCAGTACCGCATCCAGGCGGCAGGGCGCATGGTTTAACCCGTGCTTTTGCAGATAATACTCTACACTTCGTTGCAATTTCAATAATTTGGACGGCGAGATGCTGTATGCGGCACCACCGAAACCTCGGTTTTTGCGGTATTTTACTTCAACAAACACAATCGTACCGCCGTTTTTGACGATTAAATCGATTTCGCCGTAGGCGCAATGCCAGTTCCGCGCCAGCAGCGAGCAGTCTTTGCCCAGCAGGAATGCCAGCGCCGCATCTTCGGCCGCCGCCCCCTGTTTGTGGTTTAAGCGCATGAAAAGTTTACCCGTTATATAATCATTGTTTTTAAAGAGACGCCGTTTCAGACGGCCTTGAATCTATGTACACAAAACACCTGCAAAAAGCCGTCGACAGCATCGAAAAACAGACATTATACGTTGTCGCCACACCCATCGGCAATTTAGCCGACATAACGCTGCGTGCGCTGGCCGTTCTGCAAAAGGCCGACATTATCTGCGCCGAGGACACCCGTGTTACCGCCCAGCTTTTAAGTGCGTACGGCATTCAGGGCAAACTCGTGAGCGTGCGCGAACACAACGAGCAGCAAATGGCCGATAAAATCATCGCCCATCTTTCAGACGGCCTGAGCGTCGCCCAAGTTTCGGATGCGGGTACGCCTGCGGTTTGCGATCCCGGTGCGAAACTTGCCGCCCGCGTGCGCGAAGCCGGATTTAAAGTGGTGCCTGTGGTCGGCGCAAGCGCGGTGATGGGGGCGTTGAGCGTGGCCGGGGTGACGGAATCCGATTTTTACTTCAACGGTTTCCTGCCGCCTAAGGCCGGCGAACGCCAAAAGCTGCTGGCCAAATGGGCGGAAGCCGATTTCCCGATTGTGATGTTTGAAACGCCGCACCGTATCGAAGCAAGCCTTGCGGATATGGCCGCGCAGTTCCCCGAGCGCCGTTTGACATTGGCGCGCGAAATCACCAAAACGTTTGAAACCTTCCTCAGCGGCACGGTTGCCGAAATCCAAGCCGCCCTTAAAAACGACGGCAACCAAACGCGTGGCGAGATGGTGCTGGTGTTGCATCCTGCCGTGAAAGAGAAACACAGCGATTTGCCTGAAGCGGCGCAAAACACGATGAAAATCCTTGCGGCCGAGTTGCCGACCAAACAAGCCGCCGAGCTTGCCGCCAAGATTACCGGCGAAAGCAAAAAAACCTTGTACGATTTAGCGTTGGAGTGGAAACGGATTTCAGACGACGCTTGAGGTCTTGCAGGCTTATTTTTCTCAACTTGTGGTGTGAACAATGCGACGATTTCCTACAGGCAAAAGGCTGGGTATTGTTCGTTATCCGTTTGCCGGTTCTACAGGCTTTATATAGGTAAAGTTCTGTTTGCCGCATTGCTCCCCCCCCCCCCTTGTAATTTACAATGACACTGCATACAACTAGTATGTTCTTAAATCTTTCAATCTACGGGAGTGGACTTATGAAACAAAACATCATCGTTGCCTTATTCAACATCTCCAGCGAAGCTTATCAAGCCTTTTCTGAATTGAAAGCTTACTCGCAGACAACAGATGCTTTGGTGGCACAAGCCGTTTTGGTTAAAAAGGAAAATGGTCTGATTATCCCAGCAGAAAGCACCGACTTTACCGCCAATACGGTCGAAGGCACATGGACGGGCGGCCTCATTGGTTCGCTGGTCGGCATCCTCGGCGGTCCTATCGGTGTTCTGTTGGGTGGAGCTACTGGCGCACTCATCGGCAGTGATGTAGGCACTGCCCAAACATTGGGAGAGGGGGCGTTGCTAGAAAATACAGCCAAAAAACTGGATAACGGCAGTACTGCGATCATTATTTTGGCGCAAGAATCCAACGAAGCTGTATTGGATGCTTTCTTCCACCGTTTCAAAACCGTTATTCTCCGACAAGATGTAGCCGTTGCCCAACAGGACGTATTGGCAGCAATAGAAGCGCAGGAAGAAGTGGCACGTCAGGCACACGAAGCTTGGAAAAAACAGCGCAAAGCCGAGCGCAAAGAGAAAGTGGAAGCCTTCAAGGCCGACATCAAACAAAAATTCGACAAATTGGCAGCCAAGTTGAAATAACACTGCCACCAACCCAAGGTATGTAACCGCTCAAATTTTCCGTTTCGGATGCATGCCAAACCGGTTTGAGGCTACCTGAAAATCTATTTTTCAGGTAGCCTCTCCCTTTTTCATGCCCCGAGACCTTTGCAAAGGTCTCAACCTATGTTATTGCAAAGGTCTCAACCTATGTTATTGCAAAGGTCTCGGCCTTTTTATAATTGGATTTTAGATCGATCCAATAGGTTCAATACGCTTCTAAGTTTGCGTTTCAGACGGCCTCAATGTTTGACAAACCTGTTTTAACGCTGCCATGCGCTGCGCAAATATTCGATACAGTCGGTCAGGGCGTAAAACGGGGCGTTGCCGTGATTGGCGTTGGGGTAGAGGGTAAAGCGGACATCCGCGCCGAGGTGGTGCAAAGTGCCGGCAAGAATTTTGGCTTGTGCAACCATGCCGCGGCTGGTTTGGTCGGGGCGGTTGTTTTTGCCCTCATGTTCGCCTGCGCCGAGGCGGATGCCGATTCCTTGCGGCAAAGTGTCGGGCAGCCAATCGAGTACGCGGCGGTCTTGCCACCAGATAGACGGCGAAACCAGCAAATAATGGCGGAATCGTTCGGGGCGGGTGAACAGGGAATAGAGGCCGTACAAGGCGCCGAACGAATGGCCGAAGACGGCTTGGTTTTGGGTATCGATGCGGTATTTGCTGTTGAGCAGGGCGGAGAGTTCGTCATCGATAAAGCGGCTGAAGCGGTCGGCTTGGCCGTATTGTTTGCGTTCGGATTCGGGCGCGTTGCCGGGCAGCGGCGGCGTGTAGTCGAGGGCGCGTTGGCTTAAGTCGCGGATGGTGCCGCCGGTGTAGCCGATGCCGATAATCAGGCAGGCGGCATGGCTTTTGGTGATGGGGTTGATGAGCAGGGATTGCGCCATATTGAGGATGGCGGGGAAAAAGGCATCTCCGTCAAGAATATACAGCACAGGATAGCCGCCTGCCGGACGCTCGCCGAGTGCCGCGGCTTGAATGCGGTAGGTGCGGCCGGTGTGTGCGGAAGTAAGGGCGGTTTCTTCGGCTTGCAGCAGGGTGGCGGCTTGCCAGTTAGGACGGATGGACATGATGGGGTGCTTTAATCAATGGTTGCTTAAGGGAAAAGGCCGTCTGAATAATGGTTTTCAGACGGCCTTATTGTACGGATTTCTGCCTTTTTAACAATACGCGCGATTAGCGTACGTCAACGTAGGAGCTGCTGTGCAGTTCGCGTAGGAGGTTGGTGGTCGCCTGTTGCGCTTTTTGTTGGGACAGGTATTGGCGGACGGCATTTTGTTGGCGCTCTTCAGGCGTACCTGCTTCGCGGACGTCGTTCAGCTTGATGATGTGCCAGCCGAATTGGGTGCGGACAGGGGCGCTGATTTGGCCGGGTTTGAGTTTGTGGACGGCTTCTTCAAATGGGGCAACCATCATGCCGTCGGCAAACCAGCCCAAATCGCCGCCATTGCCGGCGCTGCTGTCTTGCGAGTATTGGCGTGCCAAACCGCCGAAATCTGCGCCGCTGCGGGCTTGTGAGTAGATTTTGCGGATGGTGCTTTCTGCGCCGACGGCGGCGTTATCGTTGTCGGCTTTAATGAGGATGTGTTGGGCATGGTATTGGCGCACAGGGTCTGCTTCAGGCAGGGTTACGCCTTGTTGTTTGGCCTGCTCGATGTAACGTGCCACTTCGGAGTCGTTGACGCGGCTGTTTTGCATGATGGCTTGTTGGCGCACTTTTTCAACAATAATGCTGTCGGCGATGTCTTGACGGACAGCGGCAGACGGGTTTTTGATGTTGGGGTTGTGCGCGATAACGGCTTCGATTTCGCTATCGGTCGCTTGGATGTTGCGGCGTTTGCCTGCTTGGAGGATCAGGGATTGATTGATCATTTGTGCCAAAACTTGTTGGCGCAGCTCGTTGTCGTCCATTTGTGTGCCTTTAGGCATGGTTTGACGCGCTTGCGCTACGGCTTGTGCTACTTGGCGGTGGGTAATGACTTCGTTGTCGACAACCGCGGCAATGCCGTCTGAAAGATGTACGCCGCTTTGTACGGCAGGCATGGTAGTGGCGCTGACGACTGGAGTTTTGTTGGCACGCGCTTTGGTCGCTTTGGCTTTAGGAGCGGCGTGTGCGCCTACTGCGAGAGTGAGTGCGGCGACGAGAATCAGGGGTTTGAAGTTCATTGTTTGACTACCTCGTTGGTTTTGCTGTAACCGGGGATGGCTAAGCGGAGTTTTTCGAATGGGTTGTTGCCGATATTGCTCAAGTCTTTGAGTTGGAGGTTGAAGAATACGGCGTTTTTGTGGCTGTTTTCGCCGGTAACATAGCGTTGGCCGACCAAGCTTGCGCTCCAGCAGCCGCAGTTGCTTTTGTATTCTGCACCGATGAGCATTTCCAGCGGTTTTTTGGCTTCGATTTCGTAATTGTAACGGGCAACGGCGTACAGGTTTTTACTCAACGGCCATTGGGCGGCAAGGTCGACTTGGCTGAGCCTGTCGTAGAAATAGTCGCCGTTGGCTTGCAGATAAATGCGCTCGTTGCGTCCGTATTTGTAGCGCGCGCTTAAGACTTTGCCGGGTTCGGGGTTGTAGGTAATCCCTGCGGCGTAGCTTTCGGCACGGCTTAGGTTTTGGTTGTAGTGGATATCCAAATCAATGCGGGTGCTCGGGGTAAGGTTGCCGTGTGCAAAGGCTACCCAGTCGGATTGGCTGCGCGGATAATTGCTGACGTTGCCGTCAGGCAGGACGTTGTCGTTTTTGAAGTAAAACTTCTGGCCGATACCTGCACGGAAGAGTTCCGCACCGGTGTTGGGGTTGAGGATACGGCTTTGTGTGGCCAGCGTCAGGCTGTTGGCCGAATTGATGCGGTCGTTGCCCGAATACAGGTTTTCGCGGAACAGCTGCGAATAGGTAAAGCTGTTTTCAGAGCTGTCGAAATTAGGCAGGTCGTTTTGGGACTTGGTCGGAATGTAGTTGTAAAACAGGCGCGGTTCAAGCGTTTGCAGGTATTCCCCGCCGAAGAGCCGGGCCCTGCGCTCGAAAGTCAGGCCGCTGTCGACGTTGATAATCGGCAGGACGCGGCTGACATTGCGGCTGCTTTGGCCGTTGAAGCTGTTGAGGCTGTAATAAGTGGCGTGTACGCCGACTTTAGGTCGAATGTAGCCCCATTGGTTGTGGAAGTCCCATTTAACGCTCGGGTAGAGCACCACGCGGCTGCCGTCTTGCTTGGTATCGTGATCAAAACGGGTAAATTGGCCGAACACGTTGAGTTGCGCTTTGCCGAGATGGCTTTGCCAACGGCCGGTCAGACGGGGCATGATGGCATAAGGCTCGTCTTTATAACCGTCTTGGTTGGCCAGCGTTTGATATTTTTGTACGCGCAACGAGCCGTCGAAGCTGCCGCCCAACAGTTTGTCGCTGTAATTGAGCCATGCCTGACGGTCGAGGTTGACGTTGCGTGCGATGTCTTCGCGGCCGTAGAAGTCGCGGTAGTAATCGTCGTCGGAAACTTGGTTGTAGTTGATGCCGCCGCTGATTTTGCTGTTCAGCTGCTGCTGGTGTTTCCATTTAAACTGGTAGCGGTTGTTGTAGACGCTTTTTTGGTCGTTGAGCATCCAGTCGCCATCGACTTCGCCGCTGTAATTCGGTTGCAGATAACGGACTTGGCCGCCCAGTTGCACGCCGCGTTTGCTGATAATGCCCGGGCGGATGGTGGCATCCAAATTCGGCGCAAGGTTGAAATAGTAGGGCAGGCTCAGCTCAAGGCCGTCTGAACCTGTGGCAATGGTCGGAACGAGCAGGCCACTTTTGCGGTTGCCGTTGATGGGGAAGTCCGCCCAAGGCGTGTAGAGGACGGGTACACCGCCGAATACCAGCGAAGCGTGTTTGGCCACGCCGATACCTGTCGACTCATCGGCTTCAATGCTTTGCGCTTGGATATACCAGCTGGCATCGCCGGGTGAACAGGTGTTGAATTTGGTATTGATGAGCTTGTAGAGGCCTTTGCCTTTGAGTTCGGCTTTTTCGCTGACACTTTGAAGGCGGCGGCCGCCTTGTTCGGTATTGAGGCGTACGGCAGTGCCGGAACCGGTTTGGTCTTTGAGGTTGTAAACCAATTGATCGCCGGATACGGTCGAACCGTTTTGATACAGGGTGAAGCGGTCGCCGGCGGTAACGGTATCGGTGGCTTGGTCGTATTGCGCCCAATCGGCATTGAGAACATCGGCATTGCGCTCGACAATGACGTCGCCTTCGGCACGGACGCCGACTTGGGTCTGACCTTCTATTTTATCGGCGTTGACGCGGGTGTAATCGGCAGGCAGTGCAGGCTCGCCGCTGCGTTTGATTTCGGCGGTTTCGGCCGGCTTGGCATCTTCGTGGTCGCAAAACAGGCAAGTGCTGCCCAAGGAAAGCGGATCGGCTTCGCTTTGGCTGGTTTTTACCGGTTTGGATGCGGCGGTGTGGGCAGGGGTATAGTCTTCCGCCTGCGGAACAGAAGCATCTTCCGCGCGTACGGCTGTTGCGCCAAAGCCCATAATTAAGGCGAGTACCAAGGGTTTGAGTGAAAATAAACGAGCCAAAATCGCCCCTTAAATCGGTTTGCCAGTTAGAATAGCGGTTATTGTAACCTGAAATTCTGCGATACCGCTATGCAACGACAAACCGAATTACAAAACTGGCTGGAGTCTGTTTATCCGAACCAGCCGTTCGAATTGAGCTTTGCGGCAGCCGATGCCGACTTCCGCCGCTATTTCCGCGCGACGTTTTCAGACGGCCAAACCGTTATCTGTATGGACGCGCCTCCTGAGAAGATGAGTGTTGCGCCTTATTTGAAAGTGCAAAAACTGTTTAACATGGTCAATGTGCCGCAAGTGCTTCATGTGGATGAAGCGTTGGGCTTTATGGTGTTGAACGATTTGGGCAATACCACATTCCTGACCGCCATGAATCAGGAAAACAGCGAAACCGCCCACAAAGCCCTGCTGCTCGAAGCCATCGACGAACTGATCGAACTGCAAAAGGCCAGTCAGCCCGGCAAACTGCCGGAATACGACCGCGAAGTCATGCTGCGCGAGATTAACTTGTTCCCCGAATGGTTTGTGGCCAAAGAATTGGGCCGCGAGCTGACCTTCAAGCAACGCCAGTTGTGGCAGCAAACCGTCGATACTTTGCTGCCGCCCCTGTTGGCACAACCTAAAGTGTATGTCCACCGCGACTTTATCGTCCGCAATCTGATGCTGGCAAAAGGCCGCCCGGGCGTGTTGGACTTCCAAGACGCGCTTTACGGCCCGATTTCCTATGATTTGGTATCGCTGCTGCGCGATGCATTTATCGAATGGGAAGAAGAATTTGTATTGGACTTGGTCATCCGTTACTGGGAAAAAGCACGCGCTGCCCAGTTGCCTGTGCCTGCCGAGTTTGACGAGTTCTACCGCTGGTTTGAATGGATGGGCGTACAACGCCATTTGAAAGTAGCCGGTATTTTTGCCCGTCTGTACTACCGTGACGGCAAAGACAAATACCGCCCTGAAATCCCGCGCTTCTTGAACTACTTGCGCCGCGTATCCCGCCGTTACAACGATTTGGCTCCGCTGTATGCATTGCTGGTCGAATTGGTCGGTGATGACGAATTGGAAACAGGCTATACCTTCTAAGCTTGGTTTTTTAAGATTTGATTCCATTTTTCAGACGGCCTGATCAACAAAAGGCCGTCTGAAACCTTTACAGAACACATAAACATGACTTACATGATTTACCCCAAAACCTACGACGTGATTGTCGTCGGTGGCGGCCATGCCGGTACCGAAGCCGCACTTGCCGCCGCACGCATGGGTGCGCAAACCCTGCTGCTTTCACACAACATCGAAACCCTCGGCCAAATGTCGTGCAATCCCTCCATCGGCGGTATCGGCAAAGGCCACCTCGTGCGCGAACTCGACGCATTAGGCGGCGCAATGGCGTTGGCAACCGACAAATCCGGTATCCAGTTCCGCCGCTTGAATGCCAGCAAAGGCGCGGCAGTGCGAGCCACGCGCGCGCAGGCAGACCGTATCCTATATAAAGCCGCCATCCGTGAAATGTTGGAAAACCAAGAAAACCTCGATCTTTTCCAACAAGCCGTCGAAGACGTAACGCTTGATGGCGAACGCATCAGCGGCGTGGTTACCGCGATGGGCGTGGAGTTTAAAGCACGCGCCGTCGTACTGACCGCAGGCACGTTTTTGTCCGGCAAAATCCACATCGGTTTGGAAAACTACGAAGGCGGCCGCGCCGGCGACCCAGCCGCCAAATCCTTGGGCGGCCGCTTGCGCGAATTGAACCTGCCTCAAGGCCGTCTGAAAACCGGCACGCCTCCGCGTATCGACGGACGCACGATTGACTTCTCCCAACTGACCGAACAGCCCGGCGACACACCCGTTCCTGTAATGTCTGTACGCGGCAGCGCCGATATGCACCCGCGCCAAGTGTCCTGCTGGATTACGCATACCAACACGCAAACCCACGACATCATCCGCTCAGGCTTCGACCGCAGCCCAATGTTTACCGGCAAAATTGAAGGCGTGGGTCCGCGTTATTGTCCGTCTATCGAAGACAAAATCAACCGCTTCGCCGACAAAGACAGCCACCAGATTTTCCTCGAACCCGAAGGTCTGACCACGCACGAATACTATCCAAACGGTATCTCCACCAGCCTGCCGTTCGACATTCAAATCGCCCTCGTGCGCAGCATGAAAGGTCTCGAAAACGCCCATATCCTGCGCCCCGGCTACGCCATCGAATACGACTACTTCGATCCGCGCAACCTCAAAGCCAGCCTCGAAACCAAAACCATCCAAGGCCTCTTCTTCGCCGGACAAATCAACGGCACCACCGGCTACGAAGAAGCCGCCGCGCAAGGCTTGCTCGCTGGCGCAAATGCCGTGCAATACATCCGCGAACAAGACCCGCTCCTGCTGCGCCGCGAACAAGCCTATCTCGGCGTATTGGTGGACGACCTCATCACCAAAGGTGTGAACGAGCCTTACCGAATGTTCACCAGCCGCGCCGAATACCGCCTGCAACTCAGGGAAGACAACGCCGACATGCGCCTGACCGAAGACGGCTACAAAATCGGCTTGGTGGGTGAAGAACAATGGCGCATGTTCAACGAAAAACGCGAAGCCATCGAACGCGAAATCCAACGTTTGAAAACAACGTGGTACACGCCGCAAAAACTCGCCGAAGAAGAGCAGCTGCGCGTATTCGGCCAAAAACTCAGCCGCGAAGCCAACCTGCACGACCTCCTGCGCCGCCCGAACCTCGACTACGCCGCGCTGATGACCCTGCCCGACGCACAACCTGAAACCGCACTTGCCGACAGCGTGGTCGAACAAGTCGAAATCCAAGTCAAATACCAAGGCTATATCGACCGCCAAAACGAAGAAATCGACAGCCGCCGCGACATCGAAACCTTAAAGCTGCCCGAGGATATCGATTACAGCAAAGTCAAAGGTTTGTCGGCAGAAGTGCAGCAAAAGCTCAACCAGCACAAACCCGAAACCGTCGGCCAAGCCAGCCGCATCTCCGGCGTAACGCCTGCCGCCGTCGCATTACTGATGGTGCATTTGAAACGTGGATTTAAAGATGCCAAGTAAGGTTTAATCCGAATAAAGGCCGTCTGAAAGTTTCAGACGGCCTTTTTGATCATTTTTAATTACTTAAAAGAATAAAAACATAAAAACTGATGACAGAGTAAAATACGTTACACAAAACCTATGACAGACAAAGGGATAATATGGAAACTCAAGCTTTAGAAAAAACTTTTGCTACACATGACGAATTTAACCGTAAGCCGATAGCCGAAAACATCATCAGGCTGCTTACCTCAGATATCGACCTTTCCCCTATGGTCATCGACGGTGGCTGGGGAACGGGCAAAACCGAATTTTGCAAAAAGCTGATTCGGCTTATGCAGGAGCAACATCGCGATTATCAGCCCGTCTATATTGACGCCTTCCGTTCAGACCACAGCGGAGAGCCTCTGCTGGCATTGCTTGCCGAAATCATCAAAGCCTGTACGCCTGAAGATACTGGCGAGCAGCCGTCTGAACAGCGCAAAAATATTACGAGGAAAGTCGCAAGAGCAGTAGGATTCGCGATGAAAACCGTTGCTAAAGCAGCGGTTGGTCATGTCCTAAAGCAAAAATGGGAAGATTTAGAGGAGGGAATGAGCCAAATTACAAATGATGGGCAAGAAGCAAAAAATGCTGCGGCAACTGTAGCTGGTGTTGCCACCACACTTGCCAGTCATTCCATTGATGCAACTATTGATGCAACCGTCGAAGCCTTATTGAAAGAGCAAATTGAAGCAGAAAAAAATCTGGAAACGCTTAAAGCCTGCCTAAAAGAATTGGCAGCGGGCAAACCGATTATCCTGTTTATCGACGAACTCGACCGTTGCCGCCCTGATTACGCCGTCGATATGCTGGAAGTTATCAAGCATGTCTTTGATATTGAAAACGTCAAAGTCGTGCTGGTTACGAATACCAAGCAACTGTGCGCGGCGATTAATCATCGGTATGGCGCAGAGGTGGATGCGCAGAAATATTTAGATAAGTTTTTGAAGTATAGCTTTGCCTTGCCGGATCAGGTTGTGGCTCAAACGGAGCAAGATCGAGTTTTGGTTTCAATTCATCATTTTAAGAGGTTAATAAAAGGTAGTGATATAGAAGGGGTCTTATTTAATGCGCATAGAGTTGTGGATTGTATAAGTGAAATGATTAAACGGAATAATTTATCGCTTAGGGAGACGGAACGATTAGTCCGATTTTTGGAGATGTATCACTCTTTGGGTCATGGGTTTGGGTTTAGGAATAAAACATTTCACCTATATCTACGTGTGGTTGGTGTATTTATCTTCTGCTTTTATCCAAGGTTAATGGATGATATCAATAAAAATCGAACTGATGCTGGAGAATTTGCTCAATTGTTTAATCTTCAATCTTGGCCAGATATGCTAGATGATCCTTATGACCCTAAAGGAATAGTAGATATGATTGCTGTGATGCTAATTTTAAATAGTAAAATCGAAGATCCTCGCTTTACGTTACTAGAATTTAATGAAAAGCACTATTGGCAGACTCTGATAGATAGATATTTTGGTAGTGAAGCAATAAATTGGGGCTTATCTGTTTTGAAAAATACTTTTCAAGTCCTCAGTTTTGAACAAACGCCACAATAAAACAAAAGGCCGTCTGAAACCCAAAAATCAGGTTTCAGACGGCCTTTTATCATTTTAATAAACCGATAATTGTCCTATCGAGGCCGTCTGAATTTCAATACGCCAAGCTCGGAGACAAAGCCGTTTAGGGGGATGTCGTGGGGTTCGGTCGGCAGTGTGTCGGTCAGTTGGCAGCCGAAGCCTACGCCCAGGGTTTGGGTTTGCAGGCGGTATTTCGTGGCGGAGAGGGTGGCGTCGTAATAGCCGCCGGCTTGTCCGAGGCGGTAGCCGCGTTTATCGATGCCGACGATGGGGACCAGCAGTAGGCTGAGTTGGTGGACGCGGATTTTCTTGCCGGTAAATTGTGGGACGCTCAATTTGGCGCGGCCGCGTTTGCGTTCTTGTTTGGCGCCGTCGGCAGGGTAGGGGGTAAACCACATCCGCCGTGTGTTCGGTTCGATATAGGGCAGGTAGAGTTTTGCGCCGCGTTTTTGTGCGGCACGGACAAAGCCGTCCAATCGCAATTCCTTGCCCATCGGCCAATACACGCCGATTTTCCGTCCTTTTTTGATGTAGGGCTTGAGCAGGCGGTTGATGGTTTCGGTGGCGGCGTTGCGCTCGTCTGCGCTCATTTGGGCGCGTGCGCGGCGGAACTGTTTGCGTAATGCCGATTTTTCGGGATTCCTCATTTTCAGACGGCCTTTCGGGATTGCGGTAGAATGTTGCGATTATAACGATTTTGTTAACATTCAAACAGGACGCACACGATGTGGCACATTGTCGCCATCGGCTATCTTTTTGTTGCCGTGATGTTTTCCGCCGCGCAGCCGAGTATTGCGCGCGCGTTGATTTATTTGGTTTTTTGGGCAGTGTTGCCCACTGTGTTCACGGTCTTCGTCATGACCATCCGCCGCCGCAACCGCCTGATGAAACGGCAGGAGCAGGCGGAGTTTGAAGCGGCTCGCCAAAAGGCGGTACAGGCGGATGAAAAACAGGACGGAAAGGTATAAAATCCCTTTTCAGACGGCCTCTTATCCGCTATAATCCGTCAGTTTTCCATTTCGGAAACACTCTTTTATTTTTTAAAACTTATGCCCACTTTCGCCGAAGGGTGCTTGACAATAGGCGCCGCCTATCAAGTTCTATGCGATTGAATGTGTGCTCTTTAACCCTTTCAAGGAAATAACATGTCTCAAATTACTATGCGTCAGATGATTGAAGCCGGTGTTCACTTCGGTCACCAAACCCGTTTCTGGAACCCGAAAATGGCTCAATACATTTTCGGTGCGCGCAACAAAATCCATATCGTAAACTTGGAAAAAACCCTGCCGATGTTCCAAGAGGCGCAAGAAGCCGTACGTCGTCTGGTTGCCAACAAAGGTACAGTATTGTTCGTAGGTACCAAACGCCAAGCCCGCGACATCATCCGCGAAGAAGCTACCCGTGCCGGTATGCCTTTCGTTGATTACCGCTGGTTGGGTGGTATGCTGACTAACTACAAAACCGTTAAGCAATCCATCAAACGCCTGGAAGAAAAAACTGCTGCCCTGGAAAACGCTGCTGAAGGCGGTTTCAACAAAAAAGAAATTCTGGAAATGCAACGCGACGTTGAAAAACTGGAACGTTCTTTGGGCGGTATCAAAAACATGAAAGGCCTGCCTGACGCGATTTTCGTTATCGATACCGGCTACCAAAAAGGTACTCTGGTTGAGGCTGAAAAACTGGGCATCCCTGTTATCGCTGTAGTCGATACCAACAACAGCCCTGACGGCGTGAAATACGTTATCCCTGGTAACGATGACTCCGCTAAAGCTATCCGCCTGTACTGCCGCGGCATCGCTGACGCAGTTTTGGAAGGCAAAAACCAAGCGCTGCAAGAAACTGTAGCCGCTGCCCAAGAAGCTGCTGCCGAGTAATTCGGTACACAGAAGAGGGGCGTTATGCCCCTTTTCTCAAATCCCGTTCTGAAATCCGTTTCAGACGGCCACTATTTCCAAACACGGCAATGGCCGTGTTCCCAAAAATCTAGGAGATTCAAAATGGCAGAAATTACTGCAAAAATGGTTGCCGACCTGCGCGCCGCTACCGGCCTGGGCATGATGGAATGCAAAAAAGCCTTGGTTGAAGCTGAAGGCAACTTCGACAAAGCCGAAGAAATCCTGCGTATTAAATCTGGTGCGAAAGCCGGTAAACTGGCTGGCCGTACTGCTGCCGAAGGCGTATTGGCTTATGCAATCAACGGCAATGTCGGCGCATTGGTTGAAGTAAACTGCGAAACCGACTTCGTTGCTAAAGACGCCGGCTTCGTAGAATTTGCCAACTTCGTTGCTAAAACTGCTGCCGAGAAAAAACCGGCTTCTGTTGAAGAACTGAGCGAACTGGTTGAAGTAGAACGTAAAGCCATCATCGCTAAATTGGGCGAGAACATGTCTGTTCGCCGCTTCCAAGTGATCGACACTGCCAACCAACTGGTTGCCTACATCCACGGTGCTTTGGCTACTGAAGGCGTATTGGTTGAGTACAAAGGCTCTGAAGACGTAGCACGCAAAATCGGTATGCACATCGTTGCCGCTAAACCACAATGCGTAAGCGAAGCCGAAGTAGATGCTGAAACCGTTGAAAAAGAACGCCACATCTACACTGAACAAGCTATCGCTTCCGGCAAACCTGCCGACATCGCCGCTAAAATGGTTGAAGGCCGTATCCGCAAATTCTTGGCTGAAATCACTCTGAACGGCCAAGCGTTCGTGATGAACCCTGACCAAACTGTTGCCCAATTCGCTAAAGAAAACGGCACTGAAGTGGTTAGCTTCGTACGCTACAAAGTAGGCGACGGTATCGAGAAAGCCGTTGTTGACTACGCAGCCGAAGTTGCTGCCGCTGCTAAAGTGTAAGGCACTTATGAAAAAGAAAGCACCTAGATTCCAAACGAATCAGGGTGCTTTTTTTTGAGAAAACCGTTTACGGTACCTATTTTAAGACGACCGAATATAAAGGCCGTCTGAAAACAAAACAATAATAAACCGACACACCCTATCATTAATATTCCGACCGTTTGAAAATTCAGACGGCCCGAACTCCGACCGACGACATTCAAGAAAGCAAGGTATCCCATGACACAGCAAATCAAATACAAACGCGTATTACTGAAACTCTCCGGCGAATCCCTGATGGGCTCTGATCCATTCGGCATCAATCACGATACCATCGTTCAAACCGTCGGCGAAATTGCCGAAATCGTGAGAATGGGCGTGCAAGTCGGTATCGTTGTCGGCGGCGGTAACATTTTCCGCGGCGTATCTGCACAAGCGGGTAGCATGGACCGCGCCACTGCCGACTACATGGGCATGATGGCAACCGTCATGAACGCGTTGGCACTCAAAGATGCATTTGAAACCTTGGGCATCAAAGCGCGCGTACAATCCGCACTGTCTATGCAGCAAATCGCTGAAACTTACGCCCGTCCTAAAGCCATTCAATATTTGGAAGAAGGCAAAGTCGTGATTTTCGCCGCCGGTACCGGTAATCCGTTCTTCACGACCGACACTGCCGCCGCATTGCGCGGTGCGGAAATGAACTGCGACGTGATGCTCAAAGCCACCAATGTTGACGGAGTGTACACCGCAGACCCGAAAAAAGACCCATCTGCAACACGCTATGAAACCATTACTTTTGACGAAGCCTTGTTGAAAAACCTCAAAGTGATGGATGCCACCGCTTTCGCCCTCTGCCGCGAACGCAAGCTCAATATCGTAGTATTCGGTATCGCTAAAGAAGGCTCGCTCAAACGCGTGGTAACCGGCGAAAACGAAGGTACGCTGGTTCACTGCTAATCATTGAAAGGCCGTCTGAAACAGTCGAACGGGATACATTCGGCTTTCAGACGGCCTTTTATTTTCAGTCGGTTGCGTGGGCATTGGCTCATGGTTTGAAAAGGTTAAGGGCTTGCTTGACCATAATATCCAACCGACAACGATACAAAAGGATACACCATGAATATCACCGTCTTGGCTGTCGGCACGAAAATGCCGCGTTGGGTGGATGAAGCCGTCGGCGAGTACGCCAAACGCTTCGGGCGCGATGTCAATTATGCGCTGAAAGAAATCAAGCCAGAGAAACGCGGCGCGGGTGTGAATGCGGCTCAGGGCATGGCGGCTGAAGAAAAACGCCTGTTGGAAGCCATACCGCAGGGCGCGTTTCTGGTGGTATTGGACGAGCGCGGCAAAGCGCCGACTTCGGTCGAATTGGCGCAACATTTGAAAGGCTGGCAGCAAAACGGCGAACACGTCTGCTTTATTATCGGCGGCGCAGACGGCATGACCGACCGATTGAAGCAGCAGGCAAACATGATGATGCGCCTTTCCAGCCTGACCTTGCCGCACGGCATGGTGCGCGTTTTATTGACCGAGCAGCTTTATCGCGCCGTTTCGATTTTGCACAATCATCCGTATCATCGGGAATAATCCATTTTGATTGCTGGGATAAGACGGCAATGCCGCCTTGTCGGTTTGAAAGGGAATAGGGCAAGTCGGTTTAAAGCGGGGTTGAACCTGTTTTCAGACGGCCTGATTTTTCCGCATGAATCCTTTATAATCGTTTCTTTGATAAATCAACATCTTTCGGGAGAACCCAAATGTCCGATTTCCGTCAAGACTTCCTCAAATTCGCTTTGGCACAAAACGTGTTGAAATTCGGCGAATTTACGACCAAGGCCGGCCGTCAGTCGCCTTATTTTTTCAATGCCGGTTTGTTCAATGACGGCGCATCGACTTTGCAACTGGCGAAGTTTTACGCCGAGGCTATTATTGCCAGCGGCGTGAAGTTCGATATGCTGTTCGGCCCAGCCTATAAAGGCATTATTTTGGCGGCGGCAACAGCGATGATGTTGGCGGAAAAAGGCGTAAACGTACCGTTTGCCTACAACCGCAAAGAAGCCAAAGACCACGGCGAGGGCGGTGTGTTGGTGGGCGCGCCTTTGAAGGGTCGCGTGCTGATTATCGATGATGTGATTTCCGCCGGTACATCCGTGCGCGAGTCGGTCAAACTGATTGAGGCCGAAGGCGCAACGCCTGCCGCAGTGGCCATTGCGCTCGACCGCATGGAAAAAGGCACGGGCGAATTGTCGGCGGTGCAGGAAGTGGAAAAACAATACGGCCTGCCGGTGGTTTCGATTGCCAACTTGAACGACTTGTTCACGCTCTTGCAAAACAATGCCGAATTTGGCGGCTTCTTCGAGCCGGTCAAAGCCTATCGTGAACGTTACGGCGCGGTTTAAACCATAACATCATGCTCAGGTCGTCTGAAAACTGTTTCAGACGGCCTGAAACATTGGCTAAAATATATTTTTGATTCAATACACTTACGGAAAATACTCATGCCTGCTTGTTCTTGTCCTCATTGTAAAACACCGCATTGGGTGAAAGATGCCCAGTTGAACGTGGCGCAGGGTTTCGTGGTCTGCACGCGTTGTTCGGGGATGTTTAAGGCCAAGGATTATCTGTCGGGCAACCTGCCGGCCGATCCTGCCCATCTGCCTGTGGCGGTAACGGATGTGCGCCTCGTACATAACATTGGTGCGCAAATCCTCAAGCATTCCAAACTTTCCCGTAAAGAAATTTCCGATTTGCTCAACAGTGCGCTTAAGGAAGAGCCTAAGGCGGAAGAGCAGGCGGCGGTCAAAACGCGCAAGGACGGTTTCAACTGGACGTTGGCATCGCTGATTGCGCTGACGGTTTTGATTATGCAACTCTTTTACCTTGCCCTGCTATGAGTAACATCGCCCATTTTGTTGCCAGCTTTCGCGAAGCCGCGCCCTATATTCAATATTTGCGCGGCAAAACCATGGTGGTCGGCGTGACCGACAGCCTGTTGGAAGGCGAAACCTTGATTCGTTTGGCCGCAGATTTGAATCTGTTGGCCAGCTTGGGCTTGCGTTTGGTCTTGGTGCACGGTTCGCGGCATTTGCTCGACAAATTGGCTTCGGGTCGGAATTTTGTTCCGAAATACAGCGGCAGCCGACGGATTACCGATGAAGCGACCCTGATGGAAGTGAAGCAGGTGGCGGGGATTATCCGCAGCGATGTCGAAGCAGCTTTGTTCAGTAGCGTATCTGCGCAGCAACGGAGCAAGCCGCCGGTTATCGCGTGCGGCAACTTTATTACCGCCCGTCCGTTGGGCGTTATCGACGGCGTGGACATGGGCTATACCGGTACCGTCCGCAAAATCGACGCGGAAGAAATCCGTTTGCGCTTGGATAGCGGCGCGGTGGTGCTGATCAGTCCTTTGGGGCATTCGTACAGCGGCAAAACCTTCAATCTGAGTATGTGCGAAACCGCGCAGGAAGTGGCCATGGCTTTGCAGGCGGAGAAGCTGGTTTTCTTGACCGAAGAAGCCGGTATCCGCCGCTCCGACGGCTCGTTGGCCAATACGTTGTCTGTCGGCGAAGTGCAGGAATTGGTGCGCGGCAATCCCGATGCGCCGGTTGATTTGCTCCATGCAGCAGTGTGCGCACTGGAAAACGGCGTATCGCGGGTGCAGATTCTCAACGGCCGCGAAGACGGTAGCCTGTTGCGCGAGCTGTTTACCCGCGAGGGCAGCGGTACATCTATTGCCCGTGAGCCGTTTGTTTCCATCCGTCAGGCACGCAGCGACGACATTCCGCACATCATCACCTTAATCCGTCCGTTGGCGGAACAAGGCATCTTGTTACACCGCAGCCGCGAGTATTTGGAAAACCATATTTCCAGTTTTTCCGTATTGGAACACGATCAAAACATTTACGGCTGCGTGGCGTTGAAAACCTTTTCCGAGCCTGATTGCGGCGAATTGGCCTGTCTGGTGGTGTCGCCCGAAGCGCGCGATGGTGGCTATGGCGAATTGCTGTTGGAACATCTGTTTCAGAAAGCACGCGCCTTAAATATCAAAACGCTTTTCGCCTTATCCACACATACAGGCGAATGGTTTGTCGAACGGGGCTTTCAGACGGCCTCAGCCGATGACCTGCCTGCCGAACGCCGGCAGGAATACAATGCCAACGGCCGCAATTCCAAAGTATTTGTTTATGACTTGCAGTCCGTCTGAAAACCTCAATCCTATTATCCGTTTTTAAAAATTACTCAAATCTTATGTTGAAAATCATCTCTGCCAACGTCAACGGCATCCGCTCCGCCTATAAAAAAGGTTTTTATGAATACATCGCCGCTTCCGGTGCCGACATCGTCTGCGTGCAGGAACTGAAAGCTCAAGAGGCCGACCTGTCAGACGATATGAAAAATCCGCACGGTATGCACGGCTACTGGCATTGCGCCGAAAAGCGCGGTTACAGCGGCGTGGCGGTGTACAGCAAACGCAAACCCGATAATGTGCAAATCGGCATGGGCATTGAAGAATTTGACAGGGAAGGCCGTTTTGTCCGTTGCGACTTCGGCAAGTTGTCGGTAATTTCGCTGTATCTTCCCAGCGGCAGCAGCGCGGAAGAGCGCCAACAAGTGAAATACCGCTTTTTGGACGCGTTCTATCCCATGCTCGAAGCCATGAAAAACGAAGGACGCGACATCGTCGTCTGCGGCGACTGGAATATTGCCCACCAAAACATCGACTTGAAAAACTGGAAGGGCAATCAGAAAAATTCGGGCTTCTTGCCTGAAGAGCGCGAATGGATAGGCAAAGTCATCCACAAACTCGGTTGGACGGATATGTGGCGCACACTTTATCCCGATGTACCGGGCTATACCTGGTGGAGCAACCGCGGACAAGCGTATGCGAAAGATGTCGGGTGGCGTATCGATTATCAGATGGTTACGCCGGAGTTGGCCGCCAAAGCCGTTTCCGCACATGTTTATAAAGACGAAAAATTCTCGGATCACGCCCCTTTAGTTGTGGAGTATGACTATGTTGCCGAATAAGTTTTTTGGTAAGTACGACTGGAATATAAACAGTAAAACCGGCGTAGGTGCGGTTTGGGTTGTGGCGGCATTTGTGCTGCCCATGCTGGTGTGGGCAATATTTATGCTGGCGCGGATGTCCGGCTGGGTTGCGCCGACTAAGGCCAATCCGACTTGGGCGTTGGTATGGCTGCTGTTTTCCCTTCCTTGCCTACTAATTGCGGCCAAGTGCTTTGCTTGGAAGGGCTGGCGGCTGATTGCCAACATCGTACTTTGTCTGGCGACTTGTGCCATCCTCAGCGTGCCAGCCGCATTGCTTATTGCATTTACACTCAACGACTTGCTCAAATAGGCCGTCTGAAATGCAGAGCTTCGAACTCGAAGAAATGGCATTGTTTCTGATACGCGATGCGGATGAAGCGGAAATGTGGATAGACCGCTGGGCGGTCAGCTATCCGATTGTTCAAACCGCCGAAGCCGATGGTCGGCAAACCGTTTCCGAATGGCAACACGCCATTCGGACGGCCTTTGAGCATATCGTCAGCAGAAATATTGCCGTCGTGGCTCATGGTGTCGGTGTGTCTGCATTTTTGGCATGGCTGTACCAAGCCGACATCATGACGCAAAAACGCCTGACCAATATTATTTTGGTCTCGCCGCGTCCCGAAGCTTTTCCCGAAGACGAAATCCATACGTTCCAGCGTGTCCGCTGCCCTTGCCGTACAGCGTTGGTCATCGCCGAAACAAACGGCACGCCACGCGATTGGGCGCAAGAACAGGCCGACCGCTGGCAGGCGCGCCTGCTTCAATCGCCGCATTCCGGCCGGTTAAACGGCGCGCTCAGCGGCTGGCAATGGGGCATGAAGCTGATGCAGGAAATGCTGTTGAGTAAGTAGTGTAGCAGTATCTATTAATATTAATAAACGAAGGCCGTCTGAAACCGATATGTGTTTCAGACGGCCTTTGTTTACAAATATCATGTTAAATATAATTAAAAGAAACTATTCTCATTTCTTTTATGAAGCAATATAATTCGGTTGTTTCGTTAAATTGAGTATAAAAATGCAAATACCATTTCATTTGGCTTTATTACCCACGCTGATTATCGCTTCCTTCCCTGTTGCTGCCGCCGATACGCAGGATAATGGTGAACATTACACCGCCACGCTGCCCACCGTTTCCGTGGTTGGGCAGTCCGACACCAGCGTACTCAAAGGCTACATCAACTACGACGAAGCCGCCGTTACCCGCAACGGCCAGCTCATCAAAGAAACGCCGCAAACCGTCGATACGCTCAATATCCAGAAAAACAAAAACTACGGCACGAACGATTTGAGTTCCATCCTCGAAGGCAATGCCGGCATCGACGCTGCCTATGATATGCGCGGCGAAAGCATTTTCCTGCGCGGTTTTCAAGCCGACGCATCCGATATTTACCGTGACGGCGTGCGCGAAAGCGGGCAGGTCCGCCGCAGTACCGCCAACATCGAGCGCGTGGAAATCCTGAAAGGCCCGTCTTCCGTCCTTTACGGCCGCACCAACGGCGGCGGCGTCATCAATATGGTCAGCAAATACGCCAACTTTAAACAAAGCCGCAACGTCGGTGCGGTTTACGGCTCGTGGGCAAACCGCAGCCTGAATATGGACATCAACGAAGTGCTGAACAAAAACGTCGCCATCCGCCTCACCGGCGAAGTCGGGCGCGCCAATTCGTTCCGCAGCGGCATAGACAGCAAAAACGTCATGGTTTCGCCCAGCATTACCGTCAAACTCGACAACGGCTTGAAGTGGACGGGGCAATACACCTACGACAATGTGGAGCGCACGCCCGACCGCAGTCCGACCAAGTCCGTGTACGACCGTTTCGGACTGCCTTACCGCATGGGTTTCGCCCACCCGAACGATTTTGTCAAAGACAAGCTGCAAGTTTGGCGTTCCGACCTTGAATACGCCTTCAACGACAAATGGCGCGCCCAATGGCAGCTCGCCCACCGCACGGCGGCGCAGGATTTCGACCATTTCTATGCAGGCAGCGAAAACGGCAGCCTAATCAAGCGCAACTACGCCTGGCAGCAGACCGACAACAAAACCCTGTCGTCCAACTTCACACTCAACGGCGACTACAACATCGGGCGTTTTGAAAACCACCTGACCGTAGGCATGGACTACAGCCGCGAACACCGCAACCCGACATTGGGTTACAGCCGCGCCTTTTCCGCCTCCATCGACCCCTACGACCGCGCAAGCTGGCCGGCTTCGGGCAGGCTGCAACCCGTCCTCACCCAAAACCGCCACAAAGCCGATTCCTACGGCATCTTCGTGCAAAACATCTTCTCTGCCACGCCCGATTTGAAATTCGTCCTCGGCGGCCGTTACGACAAATACACCTTTAATTCTGAAAACAAACTTACCGGCAGCAGTCGCCAGTACAGCGGCCACTCATTAAGCCCCAATATCGGTGCAGTGTGGAACGTAACGCCTGCCCACACACTCTACGCCTCATATAACAAAGGCTTTGCACCTTATGGCGGACGCAGTGGCTATTTGAGCATCGACACTTCGTCTTCCGCCGTGTTCAACGCCGACCCCGAGTACACCCGCCAATACGAAACCGGCGTCAAAAGCAGTTGGTTGGACGACCGCCTCAGCACCACATTGTCCGCCTACCAAATCGAACGCTTCAATATCCGCTACCGTCCCGACGCGCAAAATGATCCCTACACTTGGGCCGTTGGCGGCAAACACCGTTCGCGCGGCGTGGAGCTGTCAGCCATCGGACAAATCATCCCCAAAAAACTCTACCTGCGCGGCTCGTTGGGCGTGATGCAGGCGAAAGTCGTTGAAGACAAAGAAAATCCCGACCGAGTGGGCATCCATTTGGACAACACCAGCAACGTTACCGGCAACCTGTTCTTCCGTTACACGCCGACCGAAAACCTCTACGGCGAAATCGGCGTAACCGGTACGGGCAAACGCTACGGCTACGATTCAAGAAACAAAGAAGTGACCACGCTTCCCGGCTTTGCCCGAGTTGATGCCATGCTCGGCTGGAACCATAAAAACGTCAACGTTACCTTTGCCGCAGCCAATCTGCTCAATCAAAAATATTGGCGTTCGGACGCCATGCCGGGTAATCCGCGCGGCTATACCGCCCGGGTAAATTACCGTTTCTGATGAAATCAGGCAAAGGCCGTCTGAAAATAAGGCTATGATCTAAGCCATATTTCAGACGGCCTTTATAAAGGTTGAAATAAAACTAAACACATTTTTTCACTCAAATCGAACACACCTCCAACAAAATGCCATAAAATCCGCCCATTGATTTGAATGTAAAGAGATACCTATGAAACTGAAAACCTTAGCCTTGACTTCATTGACCCTGTTGGCATTGGCCGCTTGCGGCAAACAGGTGGAAACCAGCGTTCCGGCAGACAGCGCCCAAAGCAGTGCATCCGCTCCGGCAGCCCCTGCCGCATTGACCGAAGGTGTCAATTACACCGTCTTGTCTAACCCGATTCCGCAACAGCAGGCCGGCAAAATCGAAGTATTGGAATTCTTCGGCTACTTCTGCCCGCATTGCGCCCATTTGGAGCCGGTTTTGAGCGAACACATCAAAACGTTTAAAGATGATACCTATATGCGCCGGGAGCATGTCGTTTGGGGTGATGAAATGAAACCTTTGGCACGTTTGGCTGCCGCAGTGGAAATGGCCGGTGAATCAGATAAAGCCAACAGCCATATTTTCGATGCGATGGTTAACCAAAAAATCAATCTGGCCGATACCGATACCCTGAAAAAATGGTTGTCTGAGCAAACCGCGTTTGACGGCAAAAAAGTATTGGCTGCATTTGAAGCGCCTGAAAGCCAAGCGCGTGCGGCTCAAATGGAAGAATTGACCAATAAATTCCAAATCAGCGGCACACCGACCGTTATCGTCGGCGGCAAATACCAAGTTGAATTTAAAGACTGGCAGTCTGGCATGACTACGATTGACCAGTTGGTGGACAAAGTACGCGAAGAGCAGAAAAAGCCACAATAAGTTGAAGGCTGAATGAATAAAGGCCGTCTGAAAATAGATTTCAGACGGCCTTTTATATTAGATGTTATAGAAGAAATGGTTGCTTAAGGTCTCATGATTTTAAATCTGAATACAAAACCAAAACGCCGTCTGAAACTTTTCAGACGGCGTTTTCTGTCAAATCGGCTTACAAACCTGGGAACATGCCTTTCATTCCCTTCATGCCTTTGGCCAAGCGCATCAGTTTGCCCAAGCCGTTGCCGCTGAACATCTTCATCATTTGTTGCATTTGTTCAAACTGTTTGAGCAATTTGTTCACTTCCTGCACGGTCGTGCCTGCACCCATTGCAATACGGCGTTTGCGGCTGGCTTTGAGCAGGGCAGGGTTGGCGCGTTCTTTTGGAGTCATTGAGTTGATGATGGCTTCTACTTTGCCCATCGCTTTTTCGGCCGTGCCTTCGGGGATTTGTTTCGATATTTGACCCAGTTCGCCCGGCATTTTCGACATCAGGTTTTCCAAGCCGCCCATATTGCGCATCTGCTGGATTTGTTCTTTAAAGTCATTGAGGTCGAAGCCTTTGCCTTTTTGCAGCTTTTTCGCCATTTTGGCGGCAGCTTCTTCATCAATACCTTTTTGAACGTCTTCAATCAGGGTCAATACGTCACCCATGCCGAGGATACGGCTGGCAAGACGGTCGGGGTGGAAAGGTTCGAGGCCGTTGATTTTCTCGCCGACGCCGATAAATTTAATCGGTTTGCCGGTCACATGGCGTACGGACAATGCCGCACCGCCGCGCGAGTCGCCGTCCATCTTGGTCAATACGACACCGGTCAGCGGCAGGGCTTCATTAAATGCCTGAGCAGTGTTCACAGCATCCTGACCCAGCATGGCATCGATAACGAACAAAGTTTCAACCGGGTTGACCGCCGCATGAAGCGCTTTGATTTCGTTCATCATCTCTTCATCGATTGCCAAACGGCCGGCGGTATCGACCATCAAGACATCGTAAAAATGTTTTTTGGCGTAATCGACGGCGGCAGTTGCAATCTCAACCGGTTTTTGGTTGGTATCGGATGGGAAAAAGTCCACGCCGACCTGTTCGGCCAACAGACGCAGCTGTTCAATCGCGGCAGGGCGGTAAACGTCGGCAGATACCACTAAGACTTTTTTCTTCTGATCGTTTTTCAGCAGGCGGGCGAGTTTGCCGACGGTTGTTGTCTTACCGGCACCCTGCAAACCGGCCATTAAAACAATGGCAGGCGGTGAAACCGACAAATCCAGCGTTTTGTTTTCCTTGCCCATCAATTCGACTAAGGCTTGGTTAACCACACCAATAAAGGCTTGGTCAGGCGTCAGGCTGCCGACGACTTCTTGGCCAAGGGCCTGTTCTTTGACTGTGTTGACGAATTCTTTAACGACGGGCAATGCAACGTCGGCTTCCAGCAGGGCAAGACGAACCTCGCGCAAGGCTTCTTTAATATTGTCTTCGGTCAGCGTTGATTGGCCGCGAATATTTTTAAGTACCTTGCTGAAGCGGTTGGTCAGGTTGTCTAACATACTTATCCTTGATAATGAGAATAGCTGCCCAATACAGGGCATTCTTTGTTAAAATAAAATTCGGATTATTTTACACGATAGTCCGAAGTTATGCTTCAAGAACACAAACACGACACCAAGGCCGTCTGAAACCCTGCCGGGTGTCTGTCAAGTGTTCACATGTCTATTGAGAAAGATATTTATGCCGATTGTCTTAATCTGCCTTATGCTGGTGTATGCCGGATTGGGCGCATTTTCCTGGTTGCAACATAAAAAGCACAATAATAAGTCTTACCCGCTGAAAACCGAGCTGCTGATTTTGAGCGGCGCATTATTGGTACATGGCGCAGCATTGATGTTCCCAGTATTGCAGGATAGGGTATTGATTACCGGTTTTGGCTATTCGCTCAGTCTGATAGTCTGGCTGATGCTGATGATGTACTGCTTGGGCAGCTTCTTTTATTGTCTGCGCGGAGTGCAACTCTTATTGTATCCCTGCGCCGCATTGACCTTATTATTGGGTTTCCTCTTCCCAGGGGATTTTTCAGGTCGTCAAATCGTAGACTTATTGCCGCTGTCGCACATCGCATCATCATTGCTCGCATACGGACTATTTGGCATCGTTACCTTATTTGCCATCCTGATCCTTTTGCTCGACCGCAATCTGCACAAACGCCGTTTTTCCGCATTGGTCAGCTTCTTGCCGCCATTATTGAGTTTGGAAAAACTTATGTTCCAAGGTATGTGGGCAGGTTTCGTTTTATTGACCTATTCTGTAATCAGCGGTACGTTTTTTGCAGAAACCATTTTCGGCAAGCCGATGACCTTCACGCATAAAACCATCTTCAGTATTATGTCGTGGCTGATTTATGGCGCATTATTGTTGAAACACAGCATGACCGCATGGCGCGGCAAAAAAGCCGCCGTTTGGACTATTGTCGGATTTGTCAGTCTGATTTTTGCCTATGTGGGCAGTAAATTTGTCCTAGAAATTGTCCTTCAACGTATTGGATAAATAGAAATCATAAAAAAGGCCGTCTGAAAGAGCATATCAGACGGCCTTTGTTTTGTATTTTTTTGTATGTATGGATAGTGTAGAAAGGTTGCTGGAGTTTTTTTATAAAATAAAAACCCTGTTAAAACAGGGCGGTGATTAAATTTCTAGAAATAATTTTGCGAAAGGTGTTGACTGGTTTTGTTGTGAGGCGTATAGTTCGGTTCTTCGCTGCTGACGCGGTGAAGAAAACGAAGCAGACAGTATAACACAGTTAGTTA